>CAZNHN010000026.1:0-7861 GCA_964572415.1 uncultured Phaeodactylibacter sp. | reverse complement strand
GCGGTGAGGGATACAACGGAGAACGCACGAGCGCAGCGAGCAGGCTGCAGGTTTTTGACCTTGGAGCCCAAAGGAAGGGCGCAGCCAACCCTGCCGGGATCACCAGAGAAAAGTAAGCCGGGCTTCTTTACAACACCAGGCATATCCTATCCAGGCTTTCTCTACCAGCGTTTATGCGCACTGTATCCCTTGCTGCTATGACTTAACCCTCCTGCAACCGTAAGCCTCTTGCAATCACTTCCTGGAAGGCTCAACAGTTACAAATCACTACTGATTTAGACCTGAATATGTTGCTTTTGCGTTTTTCCAAGCCTGTAACCTTGACTGCTCTGACTTTGTAATGATGAAGCGTTTACGTTACCTTCTGCTAACAAAAAACACTCTGCATGAGACCATCCGCCGTTTCTATCTGTCTGATTGTGATAACCGCTGCCTGTAGCCCAAAAGAAGAACCCCTGTTTGAAGTTAGGGGCTGGAATATTCTTTCCGATCACTTTGAGAATGGGTGCGAAGTAATAAATGCGAGCCCGTTTTACGAAATCAACCACCTCGAGCTGTCTCACCACCTCATAATGGACTTACGCCATGTTCGGACAGACTGGCGGCGGGAAACGACGGAGCGCCTTATCGATAGCGCACATCATGCCGGAATCAGGGATGTCTTTGTATGGGATCGTGCTTTTTACCCTCTGGATTATTATCCGGAAAAATTCTTAATTGATACGGATAAAGGGCCCAGGCTTAACCTTGATGACCCAGAGTTCTGGCAGTGGTTCCGAAAAGACTATCGGGAGATGTTTGCGCTTCTGCCTAATGTGGACGGTATCGTATTCACTTTTATCGAAACCGGCTCCCGTATACAGGAGCAATACTCTGCTACCTTAAGTGACTACGAGAAAATGGCAATGGTGGTGGATACAGTCGCAAGCATCGTTATCGATGAGCTTGATAAAAAAATGCATATCCGCACTTTTGTGCACGACCAATGGGATCGCGATGTCATAATGGGGTCAATCGCCCTGATGAATCATCCCGGTCTGAAAATAATGGTCAAAGAAACACCACATGACTTCTTTAATTACCATCCTGTACAAGATTATATAGAAGACCTAAAATATCCTGTGATCATAGAGTTTGATGCCGCTCACGAGTACAACGGGCAGGGGATTGTAGCCAACACTTTTACAAAGCTTATCCTGGAACGATGGAAATATTATATGCAATTTGATAACGTAATTGGATACGTAGCCCGAACAGACCGGTATGGCACAACGACTATCATCAACCGCCCCTCAGAGGTGCTGCTACATGCCCTGAAACGGGCCTCCGAAGATACAATGATCTCAGAAGATCAGATTTGTGACGAATTCATAAGCCGAAAGTACGGTCAGGAGAGCATTCCCTACATCAAACCAGCATTCAAGGCCGCAGTAGATATTAATAATGCCAGCTTCTACACACTGGGTACCAATACCACAAACCATTCAGCCCTTCACGTAGACTACATCAGCAGTTACAACCGTTTTATTGCTGGCCGCTGGTACGACCCACCCACTGTTTACATCGGGCACAACGTCAACAAAACCTTCCACTATTTTAAAGACGTTGTTGAGCATTTATCCCCGGCAAAATACAAAGAAAAAGGCGGTCGGTTCTACGGAGAAAACCCAGAGGTTTTTGAAAAAAACTGGATCACCCCTGAAGAAAAAATCAATACCACCTATCTGAACGATATAATCACACAGAAAAACTACGCCGTTGAAAAAGCACAGGAGGCGCTCCGAACTGTAGCGGAGGCAGAACCCTTTGTGGAAAATCCGGAAGCTTACAAGGACTTGTACGAAACTTTTAATCGCACCCTTATTACCGCAAAGATGCACCGTGCAGCCCACAAGGTTTATTTCGGATATCGCCTGTATGTTACGGATACCAGTCAATACAAAACTGAGATCAAGCCCCTAATCGCAGAAGGCCTAAAGGAGTTGAGGGCTGCCATCAAGACTATCGAGGGGTATCCCTATGAAGTCCCGAGCGGTCAGTGGACCTGGCATGAACCCGTAATTGAGTGGCCAAAGATGAAGGATACCGAGCGGGCCAAAACTTATATTGAATTCGTAACCAAGACTGGGTGGCCATCCTTTTCTGAAGTCACTTTACCTGGACTTTAATCCTTGTAAGAGGCCCCTAAACGATCACCGTACACCCAAGACATAATAAAATGATAGCAACCAAACCATATATACTCCAAAGATGGAAACAAACCATGCTGATTTTACTGGCTGCTTACAGTTTCCCGCTAACGTCTGCTGCTCAGATAACTCCTCTGACACCTCCTCCTCTTCCTCAAAATGAAGAAGCCCTGCTATTGGACGCCCTCAATACCGAACCGGAAATACTCGAAGGTGGCTATCGCCAATATGACCTGATTGCAGCCCGGCTGAATACCTGGAATGATGGCCCCAGGAATATTACAGTAAGACTTCTATTACCTCCGGAAGACAGGGTGACTCCATTCCCGCTTGTTGCCTACATCCACGGGGGCGGATTCATTGGCGGCTCTTCCAAAATAAATATCTTGGACTCAAAGAGCCGTTTCGGCTACGCCATGCGGGCATTACTGGACGAGGGCTTTGCAGTTGCTTCGATGGATTACCGGCTGGCGCGGGAAGCCGGCTGGCCTGCTCCTATCAGTGATGTACTATGCGGGTTGCGCTTTCTATCGAAACATGCCACGCATTGGAAAATTGATGCCCGTTCTATTGGGATTACGGGCCACAGCGCAGGTGCCCGTATCGCTGCACTGGCAGCTACCGCGGATCAAGATGAATTTCACCGGCAGGGGTTGCCCTGGGGCAATAGCCCGGTCAACTTCGCAGCCATATGGCTTTGGGCAGGCTCAGCCTGGGATTGGCCTACTGCAAGTCAGTGGACAGCTTTTGGCAAACCCCGCAATTATAGTGTTCCCCGTTTGTTGTTTGGCGAACATCCGGCATGGGACGATTCAGCCCGGCACCGGATTCGCATCCGCAGCCATTTGCCCCACCTTTCTATGGATATGCCACCATTGTATGTCCTCAGGGGAGCCTCCGACTATGCAGGCGACCACAAAGATGCCGAACGTGCTGTGGAAGTATGGAAGGCTCTTGGCAGTGATGCTCAGTTAGAAATAGTCCCCGGAGGCCATAGCGCTGTTGGTCCCCTTCAGCCATTAACGGAATTCTTTAAGGCCCATTTACGCCAAAAGTTGCAAAAGGAGAACAGAGAGCGAAACCTTACCTCTGCTGCAAGAATCCTGAATGACATTCAAGAACCACTTGCTGCAGTTGAGGTCCTTGTACAGAAATACACTAAAAACGGAGGGCACACACTCCCCCGCGGCCATTGGATTATACTTCATAATGGCGACTTAATGTGGAACCCGGATGGAGAAAGCTGGGCTCACGATGACCAGGAACAATTGCGAAGGGCAAAGAAAACCTTAGCCCGGCAGGAAACAGTGACCGCAGAATATGCTTTAAAAAAGGGAGAGTGGTTCCGTGCTCTTTGTTCTGCTGAAAATGCCCTTTCCCTTGACTCCACTGCTCACCGAGCCAGCAGCATTGCAGAAAAAGCCAAAGAAGAAACAGCAAAAGAAAAACAAATTTTCAGCCTGCTCCACGAAGCCAATAATGCACTTCAGGCCGGGTATCCGGATAAAGCAATAAAAATCCTACAGACCTTTGAAGACCACAGGTTGGTAAGTGCCTTTAAACGCATAAGCGAAGGGCACCAAACTGACATGCCAACCTGGGCGAGTAACGGGGGGATTGATGTTTACGGACAATGGGCCACTCTTTCTTTGAATGACACCGTAGATATTCGTCTCCGTTGGGTAGAGCCTGGCAATTGGCACCTTCCGGAACATTTATACTTCAGAAACAAGCAAACAGCCCCCTTCACTAAAAACCTGACAATTACTAACGGTTTTTGGCTGGCTGAAACAGAAACGACCATTGAGCAGTGGCTTGCCATTGAGCAAAATCCAAACTTTGATTTTTCGAATTCGGAAAAGGAACATCCGGTAAGTATGGTGAATTACCTTCAAATCATAGACTGGCTGGAGCAACTTGAGCAGAAACACCCCGGCCTGATTGCCCGGCTCCCCTTTGAGGAAGAATGGCTGTTTGCGGCTGCCGTTTCCGGTCAACAGCATGCACAGCCCCCCATTGAAACAGAATCTGTTCATGCGTTGAGCATTAGCCCCAAAAACCCTGGTCCACTTCCCGTAAAGACCCTGATACCTAACCTGGGAGGCTACTACGGCATGGGGGGAAGTGTCATGGAATGGACCGCCTCAGCGGGTGAATCACGAGCCTACTTTACAACTCCGAACGGAGACAAAAGAGTACTGGCCTATCCAATTGCCAGAGGTGGAGCGTGGTCCAGCATGCCACATATCATCAGCCTTGCTTTGCGAAAACAACAACGACATGGTAACCGGCAAGGTGACCTGGGATTCCGTATTGCCATCGGAGGCGGCCCCGGGGCTGATAACTGGCTGAAGAAAATAGAACAACATGATGACTAACTCAATTGAGCTTTCAAAAGCCTGTACCAATCAAATGACAACTAACCAATTGCAGTCTAAACGGCTACCAATTCTTATGGCAACCAAATCCATAGCTGCCGCTTTTGTGCTCATGCTGTTTTTTGGCAATGCAAATGCACAAGACCCTCTGTGGGACGACACCAACCGCCCTCTGTGGCCGGAGGCTTGTAAAGAAGTAGCCATCCCTTCTTCGGCTGATGGTAAAATCCAACAGGCATATTTTTATGCCACGAGCCTCCAAAAACCAATGCCACTTATCGTCAGCCTGCATACCTGGAGCAACAACTATCAGCAAGAGGACCCTCTTTTAGAGGATATCTTAAAAAAAGACTACAACTACATTCGTCCCAACTTTCGCGGCCCCAATAACACCTCTGAGGCCTGTGGCAGCCCGCTTGTAATCAGCGATATTGACGATGCTATTACTTATGCCCTGCAAAACAGTGATGTTGACCCCGATAACATCCATATCATTGGGGTAAGTGGAGGGGGCCACGCTACGCTCTTGTCCTACATGCGTTCCCAACATGATATCCGTTCTTTTTCGGCATGGGTGCCTATCTCTGACCTCACAAAATGGTATTATGAATCGCTTGGAAGAAACCGAAAATATGCAAGCCATATCGCCCTGGCTACAACTGGCACAGATTGGAAAATAGATATACAGGAAGCACAAAAAAGATCCCCGCTATACCTGAAGACCCCGCTCGAAAAAAGAAAAAACAGCAAACTCTACATCTATGCCGGTATTCATGACGGCTATGATGGGTCCGTACCTGTAACTCACTCCCTGGAGATGTATAATAAAGTGGTGAAGGACTTCAACCCAACAGCAGCCGATGCAATAATTCCCCGTGAAACCATTCAGCAAATCGTTGCCGGCCGCTTTCTGCCTGGCAAGAAGAAAGAAAAAATTTCGGGCAGGGATATACACCTGAAAAAGACCTTTGAAGGCAAAGTACAAATCATCATTTTTGAAGGCAATCACGAAATGCTAACCGCCGCCGCATTAAAACATATCCCGTCAGAGACCTTACTAGCCATCGGGGACTCCAACGGAGAAAATCAAGGTGGCTGGGTGGATCAACTACAGACGCACTGGTTTAAAGATGTACTGATCAATACGTGTATTTCAGGAAATACCATTGGGTTTGACAACTCCGGCCTACCTTCCAAAAACACACTCAGGAATATCATTGGTCATCTGGAAGCACACGACCCCGGCAAAGACAAACTGGACAAGATTCTGATTATGCTTGGTACTAATGATTGTAAAAAAGTCTTTCATGAACGGCTGGAAGAAGTCCCGGGCTTTTACAATCAATTGATAGATACAATTAGAGCATATTACCAAAACAGCGAGTGTCCGGAAATCATTATGATATCACCTCCTCCAATCGGGGAAGACCAGGTACTGAAAGATAAGTACCACGGTAGCGCCGAAAGAGTACGTTTTCTAAACGATGCTTTTAAAAAAGTGGCCAGAGGACAAGGCATCAGATACATCGATATTCAGACTCCTCTATCGCTATTCTCGAATTTTCTACTCCGTGATGGCATACATTTTAATAAAGAAGGCTATCAATTTTTGGGGCTTTTGCTCAATCATCATATCGACGATTTGCAGCAGAGCAAAATAAATAACAAATAGTGGACCCTCTGAAAAAGGCCAGAGTCTAAGTGAGAACACAGTTCATGTTTGGAGGTGCACTTCGGCTGATAACCAAAGGCTTATGAATCCCGCATGAATACGGGGCATCATAGAAAAATACGTATTTAACCCCGCATGCTGCGGGGCTGGCTCCGCCAAACGCGCATTTTCCCATTTTGCTATAACGGAAATCTACAATCAACTACGGATAAACCTTCTCCAGGCTGCCATTCGTATCCCGAACGACATAGGCGGTATTGTACCCGTTTGACTTGACTTGCTGCCAGGCCCGAATGGCCTGCTCCATGGTAGTATAGCCTGAAAGGTACATGACTGTCAATCCATCTTCTCTTTGGGCCTGACGGACTTCTCCTAACCCCCGGACCGTTCCAGGATCAAACCAGCGGATATCCTGATAAGCCGCTAACTGAATCATATAATCACCCGTGGCCGGACGAGCTTCAGCGGCACGCGCGGGCGGATTCTGATTATAGGATTGCGGAGATGCGTTGCTTCCCGGGGTATTATAGCCTTTGGGGCGGATGTCCTGCCCGGTGCCCTGCTCTTTTACAATAAAGGCTTCCTTATAGCCGTCTGTCTTGATAGACTTTAGCGCCTGATCCGCCTGTGCACGGGTGCCGAATACACCAACACGAATTTTGTACACGCCATTTTCCACCTTGGAGTAGACCTGCCCAATTGAGGTGAGCCCGGAAAACTGATCCAAGCCTGGCTTGCTTAGTGCAGCGACTTGTACTGAGAAGCCATTGGTTACAGGCGCTGTTTCATTGGGTGTTTCCGTTTGTATGCCCGGGCGGGCTTCTACGCCGGGCTGAAAGGGTGCTGCTGGTGCAGAATCAATGGGCAGCATGGAAATCACACCCAGGATAGATCGGTCAAACCCATCGTTGGTATTAATATTTCGGCTGATATCACGGAAACCAGGCCGGGAGTAACGTACGATGTAAGCCGCATTGGGGCTAAGCGCCAGGGCATACTCGCCATTGCCATCCGTTTGGGTTTCCATACTGGTGTTCGTGGAAAGGTTAGTTGCGGTTACCTGTACACCAGCTACCGGCATACGGGACTGATAGTTCAAGACCTGTCCGGAATATTGCTCGCCTTCTTTTGCCAGCATAATATCATGCTCCCGGTTTTGGCGCAGGCCCAACGTAGATACCCGGAATACAGCATCTGAGTACCCATCCGCACGGATGACGATTTCGCAATCGAGCCCTTCCACCGCCTGAAAACTATACTGTCCACGGCTGTCTGCCTTAAACAAACCTTCACCACAATTGATAAAATCTATGGTAGCGTAGGGTATTGGCGTACCATCGGAGGCATTCCGCACTTTCAAAACGATATTATCCGCCGACTTGAAAACCTTGTAGATATCTTCATGGCCACGACCACCGGGCCGGTTGGACACCATATAGCCCAGATTGCGGAAACCATCGAAGATAAAACCGTAATCATCACGGCTACTGTTAATCAGGTTGCCAAGGTGGAAAATCCGGGCGTACCTGCCATTAGCCTGCTCCGCACGAAAAATATCGTATCCCCCCATACCCTGATGATAATTACTGGAAAAGTAAAGGTAATCACCATCGTGAAAGGGG
>CAZNHN010000025.1:28035-34586 GCA_964572415.1 uncultured Phaeodactylibacter sp. | reverse complement strand
CATCTTGTCATAAAAATCTCATCCGGAAAATGCCAAAAATAACCTTCGGAAAAGTGCTCAATGTACTCATTATTGGAGTGGTACTGCTTATCATCGGGCGGTACTTTTATATGAAGCCCCGGTTCATCAACGGGGAGCAGGTGCCGGTCATTCAGGCTCAATTGAAAAATGGACAGGCTTTTGACCTGTCTGATCTTAGGGGGCAGTACGTACTCCTGGATTTCTGGGGCAGTTGGTGTGGCCCCTGCCGGCAAGAAAACCCTGAGCTGGTGGAGCTGAATAAGGCTTTTGGCTCTAAGGCGTTTAAAGATGCCGGGGGCTTCAGCATCGTGAGCATCGGTGTGGAAGACAATGCAGCGCGCTGGGAAAGAGCGATAGAACAGGATGGGCTCGACTGGCCCTATCACATTATAGACACAGCTACGAGCCTGAGGTTTTTTGATGGGAAAATTGCTAACGATTTTGGCGTGAAGCAAGTGCCCACCAAGTACCTGCTCAATCCGCAGGGGCAGATCATCGCCGTGGACCCCTCTGTAGCCGAAGTCCGGGAGCGCCTCAGTGCCCGGCTAGCCAACTGACATATTGTCGCAGAAACAGAGCTGGCAAAATAATTGCGGGCATAAGCCGGAGGTTATACCTTTGCAAACGCAAAAATTCAAACCATGAGTGAACATAAAGAGCATCAGGAAGACGTAAAAGACCAGGATGCTGCAGCGGCACAGGAAGCAGCAGCAGCACAGGAAACCAACGAAACCGCTGAAGAAAAGACTGCTCAGAGCACTAATGAGAAACTGAGCCCCGAAGATCAGCTCAGCGCAAAAGACAAGCAATTGGAAGAATTAAAGGACAAGCACCTGCGTCTGATGGCGGAGTTTGAAAACTTCAAGCGGCGCTCCATCCGCGAAAAGATGGATATGATGAAGAACGCTGCAAAAGACACAATGACAGCCCTCCTGCCAGTTTTGGACGATTTTGACAGGGCTCGTAAAGCTGCGGACGAAAACGATAAAGGAGATCTTTTCGCGGAAGGGATCGGGCTGGTATATAAAAAACTCTATAACACCCTGGAGCAGAAAGGGCTTAAGCCGATGGACACCAACGGTGAAGACTTTGACCCGGAATTGCACGAAGCATTGACGGAGGTGCCTGCGCCTTCCGAGGAGCAGAAAGGTAAGATTATTGATACCGTTGAAAAGGGGTACTGGCTCAACGATAAGATTATCCGTCACGCAAAGGTGGTGGTAGGAAAATAATATAGCGTCAGGCTAATAAGACATTATGGCAAAACGAGATTATTACGAGGTTTTAGGGATTAGCAAGGATGCAGACGAGGGTGCGATAAAGAAGGCCTATCGCAAGCTGGCATTGAAGTACCACCCTGACCGTAATCCAGATGATAAAGAGGCGGAAGAGCGGTTTAAGGAAGCAGCCGAAGCTTACGAAGTCCTAAGCGATGCCCAGAAGCGTGCACGCTATGACCGTTATGGTCATGCCGGCGTAAGCGGCAACGGAGGTGGCGGCGGCTTTAGCGGCGGCGGCATGACTATGGAAGACATTTTCCAGCAGTTTGGAGATATTTTTGGAGATGGTGGTAGCCCGTTCGATTCCTTTTTTGGTGGCGGGGCTGGCCGGGGCCGTGGCCGAAGCGCCGGGCAGCGTGGCAGCAACCTTCGCATAAAGGTAGCGCTAACACTGGAAGAGATAGCGAGTGGAGTAACCAAGAAAATCAAGGTCAAAAAGCAGGTAACCTGTTCCTCCTGTAATGGCAGCGGGGCTAAAGACAGCAGTAGCGTAAAAACCTGTACGACTTGTCGCGGGGCAGGCTACGTCCGTCAGGTGAAAAACACCTTCCTTGGGCAGATGCAGACTACGGTTACCTGCCCCACCTGTAATGGTTCAGGGCAGCAGGTAACAGCTAAGTGCACGACTTGCGGTGGTGACGGCCGGATGCAGGGAGAAGAAACGATGGAAATTGAAATCCCGGCCGGTGTGGAAGAAGGCATGCAATTGTCCCTTCGCGGTAAAGGGAACGCCGGAGCTAAAGGCGGACCTGCCGGCGACCTGCTGATCAACATAGAAGAAAAACCGCATGACCACCTGCAACGGGATGGCATGAACCTGGTACATGAATTGTACCTCAACTTTGCAGATGCCGCCCTGGGCACATCGGTAGAAGTGCCTACCATCGATGGACGCGTGAAAATAAAAGTGCCGGCAGGAACTCAATCGGGCAAGATATTCCGCTTAAAGGGTAAGGGTTTGCCAAGTGTGCAATCCTACGGCAAAGGAGATCAATTGATCCACGTCAATGTATGGACGCCCAAAAAACTGTCTGATGAGGACCGGGAAGTACTCGAAAAAATCCGGCAGATGCCCAACTTTAACCCGCAGCCCGGCAAGTCTGAAAAAGGCTTTTTTGAGAAGATGAAAGATTATTTCAAGTAAGATCAGCCCGCTTATGCCCTATGTCTTAGTTCTGCATCGCTACCTCCCTAAATTTTTCATAATAGGCGGGCTGCTGTTGTTTTCCGGCTGCGGACCCGACTTTATTTATGATACCAGGCAGGAATTGCCAGAGACAGGATGGGCCTATTCCAAGCCTGTGTCCTTCCCATTTGAGGTTCAGGATACCAATACCGTTTATAATCTCTGGCTTGATGTCGGGCACACCACCGCTTATAAAAATCAGAACCTGTACACGAAGATTCATACCACTTTTCCGGATGGTCAACAGATTAGCGAGGTGGTATCCCTGGAGCTGGCTGACAAAGCAGGCGAGTGGTTTGGAAATTGCAGCGGTCAGTCTTGTGTGCTTAGGGTTCCTTTGCAAATGGACACCTATTTTAATCAATCCGGGAAGTATATAATCGGCATTGAACAGTACATGAGACAGGATTCCCTGGCTGAGGTCCAGAGCATGAGGCTTTTGATAGAGGACACCGGGAAGGAACGGTGATTACCGAATTATTTGATAGGCTTAGTTAAAGTTTAAGAAGTAACCCTTAGACTATCCATCGCCCTCCGGTCAGAACTTTGTTTCTCCACTAAATAAAAAGCGGATAACTATCAGCTACTGCAAGATCGTAATTGCCATCCGGAGTTTCCTTACCTTTGCTAATCTGAAACGCTGAAGGATAAGGCATGACCAAACGACTGATTTATCTTGTTCTGGCAATATCGGCTTTTGCGCTGATTTTTTGTACCCGTGACCTACCAGACAAAGCCATAAATGATCAGGCTTATAAAAACCTGGCACCTGGTGTAAAGTACGTAGGCATGAATACTTGTAAATCCTGCCACGCTGACATACATGCCACTTTTATACACACGGGGATGGGGCGCTCTTTTGATAAAGCAACGCCCGGGAAATCCGACGCCAGTTTTGGCGACCACGCAGTAGTGTACGATGAAGCCTCCGACCTCCATTACAAGCCTTTTTTCAGGGATAGCCAAATGTATGTGCTCGAATACAGGCTGGAAGGTACGGATACCATTCACCGGCGGTTGGAACAAATTGATTATATCGTGGGGTCCGGGCAGCATACCAATTCGCACATTGTGGACTTTAATGGCTATTTGTATCAGGCACCGGTCACCTATTACACCCAGGAAGGCAGATGGGACATGGCTCCCGGCTTTAGGGGGGACAATATCCGGTTTAGCCGTTTACTCTCTGCAGAGTGTATTACCTGTCATAATCATTTGCCGGAGCAGGTGCCAGGGTCAATGAACAAGTATGCCAAAATGCCTACTGGTATTGAATGTGAGCGCTGTCACGGACCGGGAGAAGTGCATGTCAGAGAAAAACTGGCCGGTGATATAGTAGACACCTCGAAGTTTATAGACTATTCGATTGTCAACCCGGGTGACCTGTCCAGGGATTTGCAGATGGATTTGTGCCAGCGCTGTCATTTGCAAGGTATTGCGGTACTGCAGGAAGGAAAATCATTTTATGATTTCAAGCCGGGTATGCGACTCAATGAAGTCGTCAATATCTTTTTGCCACGGTATGAGAACTCCCATGAGAAGTTCATCATGGCTTCGCAGGCAGACCGGCTCCGCCTGAGCGCCTGCTACCTCAATTCTGAGATGACCTGCATCACTTGCCATAACCCTCATAAGAGTATTGAAGTAACGGGACGTGAGCAATACAATAACGCCTGCATCAATTGTCATAACGATCCCGGGGAAGTTCACTGCAGCCTCCCGGAAGCCGGGCGCCTCGCTGAAAACAATGACTGCTCCGGCTGCCATATGCCACGCTCCGGAAGCATAGATATTCCCCACGTCAACATCACCGACCACTACATCAGTAAAGGGAATACCCGCATGTCAGCACCCGGTAAATTATCAACCGGGGCTGCCAGCTTTTTGGGATTGGAGATTCTGACCAAAGAGGAGGGGACAGCATTAGAGCTGGCAAAGGGTTATCTTGCTATGTATGATAAATACGTGCAATCGCCCATGGTCCTTGATTCAGCCGGGGTATACCTTCAAATGTCAATAGCTCCTTTTTCGGAGCGATTTCCGGTAGAAATCCACTATTTATTTGCCCGGGAGGATCATGCCGGTATTTTAAAGCGTAGTGCCGGGAAGCAACCGGCTGAGGTGACGGATGCCTGGACGGCTTACCGGATAGGCGAGGCTTTTTATCAGGCAGGAGATTTTCAGCAGGCGGCTGCCTTCTTCCGCCGGGCTGATGTACTGATGCCTTATCATCTGGACTTCAAAGAAAAGCTGGGTGCTGCCCTGGTACAGTTGCGGCAGTTACCGGAAGCTGAAGAGGCCCTGCGCTGGGTTTTGCAGGAAAACCCCAAACGGCCAAAAGCGCTTTCGAACCTCGGCTTTGCGAGGGTCCTGCAGGGGGCCGCGGAGGAGGCGGAGCGGTATTACGATCAAGCCATTACGCTGGATCCTGACTATGTGCAGGCATTACTCAATAAAGCTGCTGTCCGGTTATTAAAGCAAGATTATAAAACTGCGGAAGAAATCTTAAAACGGGTATTAAGGCTTGAGCCGGAGCATCCACAGGCTGTAGCAATTTTGCAACAACTAAATCAACCTCAATAGTATGGCGAACCCCATTCGGCGACAGGCATACCGGATACAGGCGAAAAAAGGGCGGTGGAGCACCGGGAGCCTGACAAACCTGGAGTTGACAACCGAAGATTTACCGATGCCTGCCATCGGTGAAGTGCAAGTCGAAGTCCGTGCTATCGGGCTGAACTTTGCAGATATATTCGCCATCTGGGGGCTGTACGGCGCAACACCAACGGGATTCTTTACACCTGGGCTTGAATACGCAGGAATAGTAACTGCTGTAGGTGAAGGAGTGGAGCATCTGCGCTCCGGGGACCGAATTATGGGAGTTACCCGCTTTGGCGCCTACGCTTCTCACCTCAATATAGATGCCAGGTACGTCGTCCCTTTGCCTGAGTCCTGGAGTTTTGCGGAGGGTAGTGCTTACCTGGTACAGGTTTTAACAGCTTATTACGGGCTCAAACAATTAGGGGATATTCAAAAGGGGCAAAATATACTTATTCACAGTGCAGCCGGAGGCGTAGGGCTTTGGGCTAATCGCATCGCCAGCCAGTATGAAGCGTTCACCATTGGTACTGTGGGCAGCCCGCATAAACTGGAAGTGCTGGAGCAGGAAGGTTACGGCCGGGGAATGGTGCGCCGGAAATCTTTCCGGCAAGACCTTGAGGATGCACTTGATGGCAGGGAGCTGCATTTGATTATGGAATGTATAGGCGGTAAGATTTTCAGTGCAGGCTATGATGTGCTGGCTCAGCAAGGAAGAGTGATTGTCTACGGGTCGGCGCGGTATGCCTCGGTTGGGAACCGCCCGAATTACCTGCGCCTGCTCTACCAATTTCTCACCCGGCCAAAGCTGGACCCGCAAAAAATGCCGGAGCACAATAAGAGTGTGATGGGGTTCAATCTCATTTGGCTGTATGAACGGGCATCATTGATGCATCAGTTGCTTGACGAACTACAGGCCCTGGATTTGGGGCGCCCTACTGTAGGGGAACGGTTCGCTTTTGAGGATTTGCGACATGCTATCCTGCGCTTTCAGTCTGGTCAAACGGTAGGTAAGGTTGTTGTGGAGCTGCAACAAGCCTGATTTCAAACCAATGAAAAGTCAGCCCAGTACCGGTAGTCACTGAGAGGGGTTTGTATGGGGTCATCTTCATCAAGCGGCAGTAACTCTCTGAGCGGGTAGGAGCGTATGGCCCGGCCTTTCTGAATAGAACCAATCAAACCGGATTTTCCCTTAGTGTCAATCCCTTCAATCTCCAAAATTTGGACTTTGGTTCCGGGGGCAATTTCATCCAGGAGCAGCCCTTCAACTTCTGCCGGGATAGGATATTTTACCTCGTGCTGGAAATGATAAAGCCAGTTGCCAAGATCGTCATCATTGTAATCCCGGGTGAGGATCCGGAACATCCGTTTGGCTTGTGCGTCCTTTTTGTATTCTTCAATCATCACTCGCAATTTTCCCTTTGCATCAATTAGTAATGTAACTAGCCCCTTTGAATGAGAAGCAT
>CAZNHN010000025.1:21044-28025 GCA_964572415.1 uncultured Phaeodactylibacter sp. | reverse complement strand
TTCAGGGCTTCTGTTTCTGTGTCTCTGGGGGATACCGCCTTTAGAGCCTCTTCTGGTATTTCAAAAAGAAATGGGTTGTCTCCTTCCGCTACCTCCACAATTTCTTTGAGGTATTTCTCCGGTAATTTATCAATGGTTTTACTGTCCAGGCTAATGATGAAAAAGTTCGAATCGCCACCCGTAATTCCGGTTTCCACTCTTCCGCACCACCCCTTGGCAGAAAGGTTGGGCGCTTCAAAACTATGCGGATTGAGATCATCCTTGATGCAAACGACGCTTCCGGGCTTAAACTTCGGATTTTCGATTTCCTGCCACATAGGATCAATGGAAAACTCGAATGCATCCGGGTCGAATCTACCTCCTTCATCTTCCCAGCTGGTGTCCTGAATATCTCGCAAGTGGAATTCAGGATGCAGGGCAGGGAGGACCGACCGGCTGTCATTGAAATAAGAAATAGATAATAGACTGCTGCTCATGCATGGATCACTTCAAATGATAAAAACCCGTACTAAGCTGAATAAGCGCGGACTTAAACGGCTAGCGTACAATCAAAGTTCTTTAGTACTGAATGACAACTAATCAATAGACTCAGGAAGGCAATAGCGACGGTTTTCTTTACTTAACTACTCTACAAACAACAGGACAATGCGGATAGTTTGCCCCAATAAATAGCCCCTGGTTTTTTTCTCAGGGGCTTGTGGAGTAATTTCTGCCTTATATACGCTTAATAAAGTGGCTTGCCACTTTCCAGCGTTTATGCCGGCCTGCCTGCCGAAGTCTCGACACGCAGGCCGGCATCAAGTCGGTTTGCCATGGCAAACCACTTTATCGTCGGTATATCTTATCGGGTCAGATACATATACCGTTGTTTGTCAAGCTCCCGGAAGAATGGATCCGATAGGTCTTTAATAAAGCGGATGCCTTCACCGGTAGACTTCATTTCCGGACCGAGGTTTTTGTCCACATTCGGGAATTTGTTGAAAGAGAATACCGGCACCTTGATCGCAAAACCACCCGGGCGTGGCTTGATGTCGAAGTCCTTCAGTTTGTGCGTGCCCATCATTACTTTAGTGGCGATTTTGAGGTAAGGCACCTGATAGGCTTTGGCAATGAAGGGTGTCGTCCTTGACGCCCTTGGATTAGCCTCGATGACGTATACATTATCATCCTTAATAGCGAACTGTATATTAATCAACCCGCGGATATTGAGTGCCTTAGCCAGTTTCTCTGCGTATTCTACCATCTTGCTGACGGCTTGAACGGAAAGGCTGTAAGTAGGCAACACGGCTGAGCTGTCGCCGGAGTGAATGCCGGCGGGCTCAATATGCTCCATGATGCCCATAATATGTACCTCATCTCCATCGCAGATGGCATCAATCTCAGCCTCCTTTGCCCGGTCCAGAAATTGGTCAATCAGAACACGGTTGTCCGGAAGGTGCTTGAAAATACTGAGGACATGCCGCTCAAGTTCTTCATCATTGATAACAATGCGCATCCGTTGTCCACCGAGTACATAGGATGGCCGTACCAAGGCAGGATATCCGGTCTTTCGGGCGGTCTGCAATGCTTCGTCCGCATCATTCGCTACGCCATATTCAGGGTATGGGATTTCCAGCTCCTTGAGCAGATCAGAAAAGGCGCCCCGGTCCTCGGCAAGGTCCATATTCTGGAATGAGGTGCCAATAATGTTATAGCCTTTATGGTGCAGGGTTTCTGCAAGTTTTAATGCCGTTTGGCCCCCCAGCTGTACGATAACGCCCTCAGGCTTTTCGAGTTCCAGGATTTCCTCCAGGTGTTCCCAGAAAACCGGCTCAAAATAGAGCTTGTCAGCCATATCGAAATCGGTAGAGACCGTTTCCGGATTACAGTTAATCATAATGGCTTCGTATCCGGCTTCCTTGACAGCCAGCAGGCCGTGCACGCAGCAGTAGTCAAACTCAATACCCTGCCCGATACGGTTGGGGCCAGAGCCCAGAACTACAATCTTTTTCTTATCGGTGGAGGGTATGCTCTCGTTTTCCTTATCAAAAGTTGAGTAGAAATAGGGCGTCTGCGCTTCAAATTCAGCAGCACAGGTATCTACCATTTTATAAGTACGGCGTATGCCCAGTTTCTTTCGGTAGTTGTTGACTTCTTCATCTTCGATGCGCAGCAGCCAGGCGATTTGAGCATCAGAATAACCGACTTCCTTAAGCTGTCGCAGGAAGTCTTCCGGGATATCCTCCGCAACGTTGTACCGCATCAGTTGCTGTTCCATTTTGACCAGCCGTTTGATCTGTTTGATAAACCAGGGGTCAATACGGGTGAGTTTGTGGATGGTTTTTTCCGGTACGCCAAGGCGCAGGGCATCTTTTAGCCGGAAAATGCGGTCTTCACTTGGCTTCTCCAGACGCTCCAGGATATCCGTTGTACGGATCCATTCCTTTTTATCGGCACCCAGCCCCATGCGGTTGTTTTCGAGTGACTGGCAAGCTTTCTGTAAAGCCTCCAGGAAGTTGCGGCCGATAGACATAACTTCACCTACCGACTTCATCTGCAGGCCCAGCTCATGGTCAGCACCCTGGAATTTATCGAAGTTCCAGCGGGGCATCTTCACAATTACGTAGTCCAGGGTTGGCTCAAAATAAGCAGAAGTGGTCTTGGTAATCTGATTGTTGAGCTCATCCAGGGTGTAACCAATGGCGAGTTTAGCAGCAATCTTTGCAATGGGATAACCAGTAGCTTTACTGGCCAAAGCAGAAGAGCGGCTCACCCTGGGATTGATTTCGATTACGATCAGCTCTTCCGTCTCCGGGTTGATGGAGAATTGTATGTTGCACCCCCCGGCGAAGTTTCCCAGGGAACGCATCGCCTGAATGGCTTCGTCCCGCATTTGCTGATAAGCGGTGTCGGAAAGTGTCATTGCCGGAGCCACCGTAATACTGTCTCCGGTGTGGACGCCCATAGGGTCAAGGTTTTCCACTGTACAGATGATGACTACGTTGTCGTTGGCATCTCTAAGGAGCTCGAGTTCGTATTCTTTCCAGCCCAGCACTGCTTTCTCCACCAGTACTTCGTGCGTGGGAGACATGCTCAGTCCCCGGCGCAGGGCAGCATCAAACTGATCAGCACTATGCACAAAGCCACCGCCGGAGCCACCAAGCGTATACGAGGGGCGGATGACGAGCGGATAGCCGATTTGCTGAGCAGCTTCCTTTCCTTCCAGAAAAGAGTTGGCGATTTTGGAAGGCGCTACGCTTAGCCCGATGTCAATCATGTGCTTTCGGAACGCTTCGCGGTTTTCCGTAAGTTCAATAGCCTCAAGGTCAACGCCAATCAGCCGGGTGTTGTATTTTTCCCAAACGCCCTGTTCGCCAGCTTCGATGGCCAGATTAAGGGCGGTTTGCCCGCCCATCGTTGGAAGTACTGCATCAATCTTGCGCTCTTCGAGCACCTGTACGATACTTTCAACCGTAAGCGGCAATAAGTAAATATGATCAGCAGTAACAGGGTCAGTCATGATGGTCGCCGGGTTGTCGTTGATCAGGCTGACCTCAATCCCTTCTTCCCGAAGGGAGCGGGAGGCTTGAGAACCGGAATAGTCAAACTCACAGGCTTGCCCAATCACAATAGGCCCGCTTCCTATGATCAGGACGGATTGGATAGATTGATCTTTTGGCATTACGAGTATTTTGAACCACTAACCGGTGGAAGGAAGGCGTTACCGGCAAGGGGCAATTACAAATTGCATGCAAAGATACAATAGTTCATCGTTCCGGAAAGAACGCAAGCCCATGTATTTTTGATGGAATACGGCTATTCTGTGACCTCGAAAGCCTGCTCAGCTGTGTAATACTCGATATCGGCTATGGCTTGTACTCCCTGAAGATCAAGCTCCTGTTGACGTTTTTTGACAAGGTAAACCCGATGTGGGCCCGGCTTAAGCTTTCTGAGCCGAAGGCCTGCAATCGGGAAGGTATCCTGTACAGAGGGGTTCGTCAGCGTGATCGTAGTTGCCTTATTATCTGCATCACTGAACAGTAATACGATGCTCTCTCCCTTGTCGATCTTTTCGTCTTTGATGAAAAGATTCATGCCTTCCGAAAGACTTGCAACGCCGCCAATTACGCTGAATGAATCAATTGGGCTAAGTGACAGCACTGCTTCCCGGGGCTGGCCGTCAGCTGCCTGAAACCGGAAACGGTGCTCCTTTGCAAAAGCAGCGCGGGTATCCATAGAATATCTTACCTGCTGCCCGGGCAGTTTACGGGCTTCCAACTGTTGCCCCTGATAAGTTACTCCTCCGGGGATTTCGACGGGTTGGGCAGTGGACAGGCTATCCCCTTCCCGGAAGGCGGCAGTAACCTTAAGCTGGCTCTGAGGAGCAATGTATCTGACAAAAAGGTTGGCATAGGTAGCAGGGGTAGGGGCTTCCGGTTTGTCATCCTGTTGACAGCCGCTAACCGAGAGTCCGATGATTACAATAAATAAGCATTGGATTAAAGTCAGGTGTCCGGGTCTCATTATGATTCATTTAATTTAGCAACAAATTTAGTTTCTTCTTTGGGATTTTTAAGAATACCAGATGGCAATTGGGGCGCATGGAGAAGTTGGAACGGGTGAGCAGCTTAATTCCGGCAATAATGGAGCAGGCTGAAAGGAAACGCTCGTTTGTGCTAATTGCCGACACATTTTTTCTTTCCCGAATTATGGCCGCTTTATGCCTGTTTTCAAAATCCTGATTGGCAGAAAGAAAGATATGGTCAGGCGTCGTTTATACCATTCAAAAAAGCGGCTGTATGCGAGAGGATAAATTTCATGTCAGGTGGAGGACTAAAACATCATTCTTTGGAATTAGCAAGGAAGCGTTATATTTGCCCGGTCCGTTAAGCTAATGCCCCATTATCCATTTGAACGAAAATACTGGTTTCTTTGAATCAGAAACCTGACTTATACACAAAAGTGATTGGTGAAGAACACGGATTATTTCCTACATTTGGGAACAAGCAGGTGAGCTTCCTCTCACAAATCCCAAAAGCAGCAAGCAAGAAACAAAGCGATAAATCCTGATAATCATCAGGTTAGGAAGAGAGCGAACATTAATTTACACAGCTAGGGAAACCCATTGGTTTGTCGAAATTTTAAAACAGGAAATTTTATGGTACGTAATTTACTCGTGTTATTCGTACTCCTCCTTTCTGGAGCGGCTGTCTTCGGGCAGACTTCGCTTCAGGGAGAGGTGGTAGACGATACCGGGGAGCCGATCATCTTCGGCTCGGTAGCACTCTACAAAAACGGAGTACTCGTTACTGGTACTGAGACCGATTTTGATGGTAATTATTCCTTCAATGAAATCGATCCCGGTACTTATGATGTTGAAGCCAGCTACGTTGGCTACAATAAGCAGCGTGTGGAAGATGTGAAAGTCTTCGCTGGTAAGGCGAACCGCCTTGATATCACAATGACCTCAGATGCGGTCAACCTGGATGAGGTCGTGGTCACTTCCTATAAGGTACCGCTTGTGGAGCAGGATAATACCACACAGGGGGCAACCATCACCAGTGATCAAATCAAGAACCTCCCTACCCGTAACATCAACGCTCTTGCAGCAACTACGGCGGGTCTAGCCAGTGCCGATGAAGGAGATGATATTGCTGTTCGGGGTTCCCGGAGCAACGCTACTGACTACTACGTAGATGGTATCCGTGTACAGGGTAACCTGATCCCGGAATCGGAAATCGAGCAGCTGCAGGTAATTACCGGTGGTATTGAAGCTCAGTATGGTGACGTTACCGGTGGTATCATTTCGATTACAACTAAAGGGCCATCCAGCCAATTCTCCGGAGGCGTTGAAGTGGAAACTTCTCAGTTTACAGATGCCTTCGACCAGAGGCTTGTGGGATTCAACCTTTCCGGTCCCATTCTCAAAAAGCGCAACGAAGATGGCACAAAGGGAGAGTCTGTTCTTGGCTTCCGCCTGGCAGGTCGTCTGACGGATCAGCTGGATGATGACCCCCCTGCCACACCTGTATACAGAGTTAGGGATGATGTGCTGGCTGAGCTCCAGGCTAATCCCGTAATAAATATCGGGGGTAACAATTTGGTCGCTGCCGATTTTCTGACTAACGAGGATGTGGATATCCTGGACTTTCAGCCCAATGAGCAATTTACCCGCTACGACCTGACCGGTAAGCTGGATGCCCGCCTGAGCGATGCCATTGACATCACTATTACGGGTCAGGCTTATGATCAGGCTAATCAGTTTACTCCGGGTGAAGGCTCTCGAACTGGAACGAACTGGCGCCTGCTCAACCTGCAGAACAACCCAACGGATAACGAGCAGAACTACCGTGGTAACTTCCGCTTCCGTCACCGTTTAGGCGGTGCCGTCTCCGGAGAAGACGGCGGTGGGTCCCTGATCCAGAACGCAAGCTATACCTTACAGTTCGGCTATGAAAAGAATCTGCAGGATCTTGAAGACCCGCGTCATGGCGATAATCTCTTCAATTATGGTTACATCGGTGCTTTCGAACAAGAGTGGCGTCCTACCTGGGATATTCAGTTTGATACTACTTTAGGAGTGGTAGCCATTCATACGGACTACCTTCAGGTGCTGACCGACTACACACCGGGTGATGTAAACCCGGTTTTGGCGAATTACAACAACGTTTTTCAGGATGGCGATGCTTTCGAGATTCCTCCTACTCTGCAAGCCTTTAATACATTCAACGGGGTAACCAACTCCGTTTTTAACAGTTCCTGGAACTTCCACACTAATGTTGGTACGATATACAACCTAAACCGTAAGCGGGATCGGGATACCTACACTTTCCAGGCCCGTACTTCCTTTGACTTGGTGCCGGGTGGTTCTGACAAGGGGCGCCATAACATTCAGCTTGGGGTATGGTACGAAGAACGGATCAATCGCGAATGGTCTATTAACCCACGCTCCCTGTGGCTTTTGGCTCGTCAGCTGGCGAACAGTCATATTCAGGGTATTCC
>CAZNHN010000025.1:10706-21034 GCA_964572415.1 uncultured Phaeodactylibacter sp. | reverse complement strand
TGGAGATGACAACCGCCCGCTTAGTGATACGCTGGATGTCGTGCCGGTATTTGATGCACAGAGTGGCACTCCATTGATCAATCCATTTACGGGTGAGCAGTTCATGGGTGCTATCCATGACGTTGTGATTACGCCGGGGGATGAAGCCCAGTTTTATGAGCGGTTAAGGGAGGTGACAGGTGATGGCCTCAAGGATTTTGTGAATATCGATGCGCTTTCACCTGATCAGCTGAGCCTGGATATGTTCTCAGCCCGGGAATTGAATGATTTTGTTGTAGGTGGATCACCTATCCTGAGTTACTTTGGCTACGATTACCTCGGTAATAATTTTAATGGTTCTTTTGAAGACTTCTTTACCACCCGTGACCCTGAGACAGGGCTACGTACCTTTCCGGTAGCTCCTTTCCGCCCGATATATGGCGCAGCCTACATTCAGGACAAGTTTACCTTTAAGGATATTATTTTCCGTTTAGGGGTACGTGTAGACCGCTACGATGCGAACACAAGTGTACTCAAGGACAACTTCTCTCTTTACGATATCCTTGGAGCTGAGGACTACCACAATCAGTTCGGTGGGGAACGTCCCGGGGGAATTGGTGATGACTTCAAGGTATATTTGGATGATTCAGGCGAAAACGTTCAGGCTTACCGGGATGGTGAGAACTGGTTCCGCCCTAATGGTAACCCGGTAAACAACCCAGCCCTTATTTTCCAGGGAGGAACTGTGAATCCTATCTATGCAAGCGAGCGCGCCCGTGAGGATATTGACTACATCAAGAAAGAAGACTTCAACCCGGATGCTTCCTTTGAAGATTATGAGGTGCAGGTTAATGTGATGCCTCGTTTGGCCTTCTCTTTCCCGATTTCTGATGAGGCCAACTTCTTTGCTCACTACGATATACTTGTTCAGCGGCCGCCTTCAAACTCGATCGCTTCTCCGCTGGATTTCTTCTATTTCTTTGACCGCCCCAACCTGGACCGGAACAACCCGAATCTTCGTCCGGAGCGTACCATTGACTATGAGGTTGGCTTTCAGCAGAAGCTATCTAACTCCTCTGCTTTGAAAATCGCTGCCTACTACAAGGAAATGCGCGATATGATTCAGTTGCGTACTTTCTTCCCGGTTCCGGTTATTGGTCGCTATACGACTTTTGACAACCTGGACTTTGGTACGGTTAAAGGTTTCTCGTTCGCTTATGACCTGCGTCGTACAGGAAATGTATCTCTTAACCTGAACTACACGCTTCAATTTGCTGATGGTACAGGTTCAAACGCAGAATCACAGCGTAACGTAGCCAACCGAGGAGTACTTCGTACACTCTTCCCGCTGAACTTTGACGAGCGTCACCGTATTGTAGCTGTACTGGATTACCGATATGGTTCAGGCAAGCAATACAATGGGCCGCGCCTGTTTGGTTCAGACATCCTTGCCAACGCAGGCCTTAACCTTCAGGCAACGGCGGTATCTGGTCGCCCGTTCACGGCAACAAGTCTGCCTCAGGAACTGGGCGGTGCTGGTGTGGTCGGTTCATTGAACGGTGCACGTCTGCCCTGGAATTATGTGCTTAACGCACGGATAGACAAGAACTTTAACATTGGTAAGAACATGGGGCTCAACATTTATTGTCGGGTTTCCAACCTGCTGGACCGCCGTAACGTGATTAATGTATACTCTGCAACAGGCTCTCCAACCGATGATGGCTACCTGGCCTCACCTTTCGGACAGAGCCAAACTCAGAGTGTCGCTGCCGGACAGCGGGATGTACAGGCTTTCCTGGCGTCTTATCAGTGGCGGATGTTAAACCCTAACTTTTTCAGCCTTCCACGGCGGATTTACCTGGGTGCCATATTTGATTTTTAATACAACTTTGTGACGCACCCCGCTGCATGAAAAGCATGTGGCGGGGGGTGTCCTTTTCATTCTTTCAATTTTAAAAATACGTGCTATGCGTAAAATATTATTCACTTTATTGGGAGCCGTACTTTCGGTTGCTGTGGCTTCTGCCCACATCAATCCCGAACGAGAGAATGCCCCCAATAATAACAACGATCAAGTTAGCTTCCGGTCCAACTGTGACCTTGCCAAGGCTCAGCGAGATCAGGCGGTAAACAACGTTCGTGCTCGTCTGACAACCGGAGGCGATGTTTGGTGGGATGGTAACGATGGGCGTTACGTCGTACCTAAGGTTCCGCCGGGTCAGCCTGAGGTTTCTTCCATTTTTGCCGGTGCCGTTTGGCTCGGCGGTGTGGATGCTGCAGGTAACCTAAAGCTTGCGGCTCAAACTTATGGCCGATCTTCAGGCCGGTCAGATTTCTGGTCCGGGCCTTTGACACCACTTAATGCTGAAAACCCCGGGGAAACCGATCAGGAAACCTGCTCTAACTGGGATGCTTTTTTTGTGGTGACCGGCAATGAAATTGACGAGCACTTGCGGCTTTATAATGAGTCTATTGAAAACGGAACGGCCTATGAGGCTTCTCAAATACCTCAGGGTGTACGTGGCTGGCCGGGGCGTGGCAACCCATACTTCTTTGATGTAAATGGATTCGAGCTACCCAACACTGCTCAGGGTCTGGCCGGATTTGCTGATCAGGATGGAGATGGTTTATATAACCCCCTAAATGGCGACTTTCCAATCATTGAGATTCGCGGGTGTCTTGAGCCTCAGTACCCGGATGAAATGATCTTCTGGATCTATAACGATAATGGTAATGTACACACACAGTCGAATGCCGATCCTATTCGTATGGAAGTACAGGTTCAGGCATTTGCTTACGCTACCAACGATGAGTTGAATGATATGACCTTCCAGCGTTATAAGCTGATCAATCGTGCACTTGAGCCGATTGACTCCACTTTCTTTGCGATGTGGGTCGACCCGGATCTGGGTTGCTATACGGATGACTTCATCGGTTGTGATACAGTGCGTAGTTTAGGTTATGTCTATAACGAAGATGCGCTTGACGGTCAAACCGGATGTCAGTGCCCTCAGGGTGTAAATACTTACTGTGACGAGGTGCCATTACTAGGTGTGGATTATTTCCGGGGGCCGCTTGCTCCTGTACGTTTTGGAGAAAATGGTGAACTGATACCAATTGAGGTAGGGGAAAACCCGGATACCGCAATTGAGTTAGGCATGTCTTCCTTTACCTATTATAATAATGGTGGAATTGGTGGAACGCCTCCGGGTACAGCTGACCCTGGTCAGCCTATTGAGTATTACAGGTATCTCACAGGACACTGGCGTGACGGCACACCATTTACCTACGGAGGGGAAGCCTATCAGGATGGTACTGAACCTATTGATTATGCGTATACGGAAGCTCCGGACGATGTAGATGGATGGTCGATGTGTACCGCCGATGTTACGCTCGGTCAGGATCGTCGTACGATTCAGGCATCGGGGCCTTTCCTGCTGACTCCTGGTGCTGTTAACGAGTTGATCATTGGAGTGGTGTGGGTTGCTGACCAACCTTATCCATGCCCATCCATCCGTCAGTTGCAGCAGGCCGATGATATTGCACAGGCACTGTTTGACAACTGCTTCGATATTGTGGACGGACCGGATGCTCCGGATATCGATATCATCGAACTGGATGAGGAATTGATCCTTGTCCTGACTAACGATGAAGTACAGTCGAACAACGCATTCGAGGCATACGCAGAACGTGGCCTCGAAATCCCCGAGACGGTAGATGATAGCCTTTATGTGTTTGAGGGGTATAAAATTTATCAGGTAGCTGGCCCTAACGTAGGCCTGACTCCTGAGAACGTTAACGACCCTAACCTGGTACGTCTGATTGCACAGGTAGACATCACCAATGGTGTGGATCGCCTTTTCAATTGGGTGTCTGTAGACAATCCAACCGGAGAGCCTTACTACGTACCTGAGTTGCAGGTGGAAGGACGTAACCGCGGTATTCAGCATACCTTCCGGATAACAGAGGATGCCTTTGCGGAAGGCGCACGTGCGTTAATCAACCACAGGCAATATTACTTTGTAGCAGTGGCCTATGCTTACAATGAGTACGAGCCTTTTGATCCGGAGACCATTCTTGGCCAGCCAGAGCCTTACCTGGAAGGTCGTGGAAATATCGGCCCTAATGATGATGGTTTGCCTTACACGGCAATACCACGCCCTATCATTTACCAGGATTTGAATGCTGATTACGGTGATGGTGCAGTGATTACCCGAATTGACGGGATAGGTGCAGGACGTAACTTCCTCAATCTGAGTGAGGAGACCTACACCGGAATGGAGGAAGCGTTTGCAAACAACGATTCTTATAAAGAAAACCTGGTGTACGCTCCGGGTGGCGGACCGATTGAAATTCGGATCTACAATCCGCTTGACGTCGTAGATGGTAATTTCGAGATCGAATTCATGGACAGCAACATGGATGATAATGAACTGGAAACGGATGCACGTTGGGTACTTCGTGATTTGGATGGCGGTACGGAAATTATGGCCGCTCGTACGATAGAGGTATTGAATGAGCAGATTATCACTGAGTTCGGTTTCTCTGTGAATATTGGTCAGGTCGCTGAGCCTGGTGAACAGGAAACAGAGGATAACGGCTACATTGGTTTCGATATCGAATACGAAAGAGGCGATGCGGCCAATCCATGGTTCAGTTACATACCTGACAACTTCGATATTACCGGGAATCAGGGTGGCTTTGGCTTTTTCAGTCAATTGTTTGATTACATGTCTACAGCTGACGGGGAGCGTGATGCCGCAATTGATCCCGACGGCGGTCTGACGCAGTTTGGTGAGGCCCCATTGATGCCTTATTATATGCTTGACTGGACTGCCCGGGGTGGAGAGCTGCAACTACCGTTCATAAGCCCTGTATTGGTAAACAACAGCGCAGGTGGCATTCTCCGAAATCGGATGGAGCTTGCTGATCTGAATAATGTTGACATTGTGTTCACGCCTAACAAGGATCTCTGGAGCCGTTGTGTGGTAGTGGAATCTGCCAACCGGTTCTACACGGAGGCTGGATTTACCACTCAGGGCATGGTTAGTCAGTTCGACCTGCGGGCTGCGCCTTCTGTAGGTAAGGATGCAGGGCCTGATGGCTTACCAATACCTGACGGTGACGGTGACGGCATGGGCTGGTTCCCTGGCTACGCCGTTGATGTGGAAACGGGGCAGCGCCTGAATGTTTTCTTTGGAGAGAACTCCGTTTACCGTCCTGACAACCCATTACTGGCGGATACAATTGTGACGTTCACAGACGGCAATACAGGAGCAGATATGATGTTCAACCCATCAAGTCAGCTCTTTATCCCAGAGGTTTCCAACCTTGGTCTGCTGCCGGTTTACGCAGGTGGTCAGCATATGGTTTATGTGATGAGGACTCCCTACGACAGTTGTGCATCTATTCGCCCACGCCTTCAGCCGGGGCCGACCCCGCTGCCTAAGGTAGTAGCGCTTCGTGATGTAACATGGGCAGGCCTCATTGTTGGCAATGGAGATTTCCCATACACGAACTATGAACAGGGACTGATTCCTGGTGGAGAGGAAGCGCGTGTGAAGCTCCGTGTGACCAATCCTTATCAGGTGGAAGTGGATAATGAGGATATTGATGGTGATCAGCGGACTGGTACCGGTGAAAACAACTACCATCCGAAGTATCAGTTCTCTATTGATGGCGCAGCTCCAACTGAACTGGATGAGGATGGTGTTGCTGACGCACTTGAGGATATACTCGTGGTGCCGAACCCATACTATGGCTTCTCGGACTATGAGACTTCACAATTCACCACTACGGTGAAAATCACAAACCTGCCGGCGAAATGTGTGGTGACCATCTACACCCTCGAAGGTAAGTTTATCCGTCAGTACAACCGTGACGAGATTGGAACGATACCTGATGGTGGTAACCGGGCTGTGGAACGTAATCAGATTACTCCTGCACTGGAGTGGGACCTGAACAACAGCAAAGGTATTCCGATAGCAAGTGGTGTGTATCTTATCCACGTTGCAGCGGAAGGTCTCGGTGAGAGAACCATTAAGTGGTTCGGTGTGAACCGTCAGTTTGACCCATCAGGGTTGTAGGCAACCTTGGCATTTTAAAATTTAGAGAGTTTTCCGCCCCTTCGAAGGGGCGGAAAAACTCCCCAAAATATTTAGTATGAACAAAATTACTACATTACTTTTTGCTGTGGCTTTGGTTTGGGGTGTCACAGAATCTGCCTTTGCAGGTAACCCAGACCGTCAGGGGGAAGCAGGAGCAGCCCAGTTGCTGCTTAACCCATGGGCAGAAAGTGCAGGGTTGCATTCAATGACAACCTCTTTTGTTTCAGGCGTGGAAGCCATGCGCATTAACGTGGCCGGCTTATCCCGTATCAACAAAACGGAAGTTCAGATTGGGCACGCCCGCTATCTTGAAGGCACAGATATACTGCTAAACGGGCTGGGCGTCTCTCAAAAGGTAGGAGAGTCTGGCGCGATTGGTATCAGTTTAATGTCTATGGACTTCGGGGATATTCCTGTGACGACTACTGATCAGCCCGGAGGAACCGGTTCAACTTTTTCACCCAGCTTTTTTAACCTGGGGATAGGTTATGCACACACCTTCGAGAATAAAATCTCTGTTGGTGTCCTCTTCCGGGGCGTATCAGAATCTATTGCGGATGTTAATGCGTTTGGCTTTGCGCTGGACGCGGGTGTACAGTACGTTACCGGCGAGAATGATAACTTCAAGTTTGGTATCGCACTGCGCAATATTGGCGGCCGTATGCAGTATGGCGGCGAAGGCCTCACTACGCAGGGCCCTTCTCCCAACAACGGAGGTTATGAGCTAACGTTTAATCAGCGTGCTGCAGACTTTGAGCTGCCTTCTATGCTGAATATCGGTTTGTCTTACGACTTCCTGATTACCGGCGGCATGCACCGCATCACAGTACTGGGTAACTTTACTTCCAACTCTTTCTCTCAGGATCAGGTTGGTGGTGGTCTCGAGTACTCCTTTAAGGACTTCTTCATGGTCCGTGGCGGCTATCGTTACGAGTTTGGAGCCGGCGATGCTGATGCCTTCGATGACCCGATCTATACCGGACTGAGCGCAGGTGCCACGATAGCGGTGCCATTGGGCAAGGACACACCGGAAAGCCGTGCTTCGCGCTTTGCGATTGATTATGCCTACCGGGCAACCCGTGTTTGGAATGGCACCCACAATATTGGTGTACGGATCTCAATTTAGACGGCGTAAGCTTCTGGAGCTTGCTTAATTCAGAGGCTTTACTTATATTTGTTTTTTACTTAGAGGCAAGAACGCTTCCGTCAATAGTACAGGAGCGTTCTTGCCTTTTCGTATAAGAATAGGAAGTTCCCTGTTCCACTCGCATACTACGCTTTCAAATTCTGACTTTTTCGGTACCCGATTTCAGCTTACTGTTGAATGCCTGCAGAAAGCAGGTACCGTTAGCGTAAAGGGCAGTCCGGCCCACAAAAAGCGTAGCGAACTCTATCGGGTTGTGCAGGAACAATTGTTTTAATAAAACCATATAATATGTCTGGTATTAATTATCTGACCAAAGAGGGATACGAAAAGCTTAAGGCTGAGTTGGACGAGATGAAGACCAAAGGGCGCAAAGAAGTGGCAGCCGCAATCGCAGAAGCACGCGAAAAAGGTGACTTGTCAGAAAATGCAGAGTATGATGCAGCTAAGGACGCCCAGGGTATGCTGGAATTGAAGATTAGCGAAATGGAGAAAGTCCTTTCCAATTCCCGGATACTGGATGCCAGTCAACTGGATATGTCCAAGGTGACCGTCCTGAGCAATGTGCTCATCAAGAATACCAAAACAGGTAAAACCGTAAAATATACCCTGGTTTCGGAGTCAGAAGCAGACCTGAAAGCCAAAAAGATATCTGTAAACTCCCCAATCGGCAAAGGGCTTCTGGGTAAGGAAGTGGGTGAGGTTGCTACCATTGAAACACCAAGGGGGAGCATCGATTTTGAAGTCATGAAAATTTCAATTGACTAAATATTATGGCTTCTATTTTCACGAAAATCATCAACGGGGAAATCCCTTCTTACAAAATCGCCGAAGACGACCGGTACTATGCGTTTCTGGATATTCGGCCGCTTGCCAAAGGGCATACGCTTGTGGTGCCCAAGCAGGAAGTGGACTACCTCTTTGATGTGGAGGATGAACTGCTTGGCGGGGCCATGGTCTTTGCAAAACGAGTGGCTAAAGCACTGGAGTCGGTTATTGAGTGTAAACGGGTGGGCGTCATGGTTATTGGCACCGAAGTGCCACATGCGCATATTCATCTCGTGCCTTTCCAGAAAGAAGCGCAGATTGATATCACCCGTAAGCCCATTGAAATGAGTAGCGAGGCCATGGAAGCCCTCGCGGCGGAAGTGCGCGCCAAAGTCGAGCTTTAAATACAAGTTGAAATACGGCCAGCCCCGGGTGAAAATGCACTTACGCTTTGCGCCCGGGGTTGTCTTTTATAAAACTGCTCCAGTCGCTGTAGCGCTTTTTCCCCTTCAGCAGGCTACCGGATTGATAGAAATGGCAGACAGCGGTAGCGAGGGCATCCGTAGCATCAAGGTAGTAGTCATCCATATTGAACTTGAGAATATTGCCCAGTATGGCAGCCACCTGTTCCTTGCTTGCATTTCCCTTGCCGGTGACCGACTGCTTAATTTTTCGGGGCGAGTATTCTGTGATGCCTACGCCTTTGGTCATAGCGGCAGCAATGGCAACCCCCTGCGCCCGGCCGAGTTTGAGCATGGATTGTGGGTTTTTGGCATAGAAAGGGGCTTCGATAGCCATCTCCCGGGGCTGATAGATATCCACAATACTCTGCAGGCGTTCAAAAATGTGCTGTAGCTTTTCCTGATGCGTATTGAACTTGCCCGGGTAAATGACACCCATGTCACAAAGCGCCATTTTGCGCCCCTTGATATCAAGAATGGCATATCCCAGGATGTTAGTTCCGGGGTCAACACCCAGTAAGCGGTAAGCGGAATCTTCAGTTTTCAAAAAAGTCGTTTATATTAGGGCAATTGCCAAGCTTTCGCAATATAGGTTAATTTCATCTGGCAACAAATACTTTGAACGATTTTGTTAAGTAAAACGAGTTTGCATGCGCCTAAACCGGGGTTATCGCTTTTGGCTGGATGCAGCGTTCAAGGTCTTGATCGTTGCAGCTTTACTGTATATCCTTTATCGGGAGATTGGTGGGCAGGAGCGGCTGGCTGACCTATGGCAGCAGTTGCGTTACCATCTTGGGGAAAGCAGCAAATGGTGGCTGTTGCCGGCCGTCCTTCTGATGCCCGTCAACTGGTGGCTGGAAAGCTGGAAGTGGCGAAGCCTGTTGAAGCCTTTCTGGCGAATAGGATACTGGCAGGCCTTCAGGGCCGTTGCTGCGGGCATAACCTTGTCTTTGTTTACGCCCAATCGGGTTGGCGACTATGGCGGTCGGATTCTTGCCGTCCCGGCCCGGCACAACTGGCATGCCGTGATCGCAACCATGGCCGGCAACCTTGCCCAGTTGATCGCTTTGTTCACCGGAGGGCTGCTGGGGGCATTGTACTATCTGGAAGTACAGGGAGGGCTGCCCAGGCTTTTGATCAGCAGCTTTTGGTGGATCCTTTTCGCAGGAATCGGGATTACGTACCTGTTCTATTTCAATCTGCACTGGCTGGTGTTAATACTTCGGTCACTTCCCGTACCCCGAAAGTGGCTAAAGCCGGTGCTGATGCTCCGCCGTTTCAACCGGCTGCAACTGGCAGAAGCGTTGTTGCTTGCCTTTGCCCGCTACAGCGTTTATTGTTTGCAATATTACCTGATGGTACGGTTCTTTGGCATTTCCGCTCCCTTGTTTGGAGCCCTGAGCGGTATTGCCACTATTTTCCTTTTTCAGGCTACAATACCCCTTCCGCCGGTAGCGGCCCTGCTGGCAAGGGGGGAGGCGGCACTTTTGGTATGGGCGCCCTTCTCAGACAATGAACTTAGCATACTGGGCGCTACTTTCGGGCTGTTTATACTAAATCTGGCTTTCCCCGCGTTACTTGGGGTGATGTTTATCGTCAAAATAAATATCTTAAAATCGCTAGGTTATGATGCAAATGCCCCTGAAAATCAACGCAATGGCGTTCCCGTTCCTCTTCCTGATCGCAACACTGAGCCCCCATCAGAATAAACAGGCTCAAACGCAGAACCACGTAATCCATCAGGCCGCCACCTGTTCTGTAGAAAACCAGGCATTCAAAGATGGTGAAACCATAACCTACAAGCTCTACTACAACTGGAATTTTGTCTGGCTCTCCGCTGGTGAGGTGCAGTTTAAGGTTAAAGAGCTG
>CAZNHN010000025.1:8511-10696 GCA_964572415.1 uncultured Phaeodactylibacter sp. | reverse complement strand
ATTTTTCAGCTGTGGGCACGACCTATAAATCTTATGAGTGGTTTTTTAAGGTACGCGACTACTACGACAGTTACGTGGATAAGGAAACCCTGCTGCCGAAGGTGTCTGTTCGGGACGTGGAGGAAGGGAAGTACCGCTTGTATGACCGGGTAACTTTTGATCAGGACAGGGGCAAAGCTTTCTCCTTGCGCGGTAAGTCTAAGGAAACTGCAGAATTGGCCAAATATGATATTGAACCCTGCATGCACGATGTGCTTTCTATGGTTTACTTTCTTCGTAATGTAAATATCACGAATTACAGGAAAGGCGATGCACTTCCCCTCAAAATATTCATGGATAAGGAATCCTGGCCCCTGAAAATGACTTACGCGGGCAAGGAAGAGGATGTCAAAGTAAAGGGCCTGGGGCGCTTCAATACGATCCGGGTAAGCCCTGAAGTCATTGCCGGCGATATCTTTGATGATGATACGGAGATGAATATCTGGGTATCCGACGATAAAAACCGTTTGCCCCTACTTATCGAGTCTCCGCTATCGGTAGGTTCCGTTAAAGCGGTGCTTAAAGACTACAGAAATCTTCGGTACGATCTCAGTGCGGAAGTCAAATAAAGCTCATGGTCAAGAGAGTGCTGGTTTTCATTGGGTTACTTGCGGTATTTGGAGCTGGTTTCGGGCTGGCGTACAGCCTGCTGCGTACCTCGTCTTCACCTGAAACGACTATTCAGAATAGCACGGTACTGCTCAATCGGGTAGAGGAGGTCTGCAAGCTGGTCACTGTAGAGGGGCATTTCAGTGAGTTGTACGACGAAACCAATATTCGGCGCTTTACGGTATATGTGCCGATGCCAAGTACGTTCTCCTTTTCCAAAAAGGCGATCCTTCAGGTGGAGGGCAAAGTTCTGGTGGGGTATGACCTGAAAAACATCAAAATCACAGCGGATAGTACGCAGAAAAGAGTGTTGCTCAGTAATATCCCGGAGCCTGAAATCCTTTCTGTCGACCATACCATAGCCTATAAGAACCTGTCCGAAAGTTTTTTCAATAGCTTTGCTCCGGAAGACTATACCCGGCTGAATGCCAACGCAAAGGCGATGCTCAGGGAAAAAGCCCAGGGCAGCGACCTTATGCAGGAAGCCCGCCTGGAGGGCAATCAGCTGATCCGTATTATGGACTTCATCGTCCGCTCGGCGGGATGGTCGCTCTATATTCAATCTTCGGATTCTAACCCCCCCTTGCCAGCCGACAGCCTTTTACTTGATTAAAATACCTACCGTAATGGCATAAGTCGGAAGTGTACCGGCTATCGGGCTGATGCCTTCCACGCCTTCCCGCCAGGCCCTGACTTCCTGCCCGTTGGTGGCCAGTTCTGCCCGTTTAGGGAATACGCGGCCACGTTCTCTGAGGAAAATCCGCTCTGAATGGCGGAAGGGTACGCGGTAGTCTCCCCGCACAAAGAGCTCCCGGCTGGGGTTCAGCTCAATAGCCATTTCCAGACTGAACTTCCCACTGTAGATGCGGTCTCCGAGGTACATATTCACCTTATTGGCTTTAATGGTTTTATCATCTGCTTCAAAGTTGCCGTAGTCATTATCCGCTTCACCCAGCTTTCTGGCATAAAACATGCGGCTAAACTGGGCCATAGGGCGCACGTAAAACGGTCGGTACCGCTTGGTCAGGTTAAACTGGAAGCCGCCTCCGATTGCGCTTTCCCGGTAAATGCTATTCCACAAATCCCGGGCTAGGGTCCACCGCAGCAGATACCGGTCTTTGTAGGTGATATCCAGGGCCCATTGGTAAACAGGTTCGATATTACGCGCTTCGAGGTTGTCTGTCAGTTCCAGAATGGGGGTTTCCTCCGGGGCGGCGGTATAATAGCCAAGGGTGTAGGCTGCTGCTTCCGTCTGCAGGAAGTGGGCTCCCGCCCCATAACTGAAATGAAAGCCCCAATTGGAGGCGCCTCTTAGAACCGGAGGGCTGCCCGGAGCATAGCTGATATTGAAACTGTCGCGGCCTGGTTGGCTCTGAGACTGGACCTGCGCAATCGAATCCTGTTGCCGCCGCAGGGTATTGAGAAAAGTAGTGTCAAAAACCTCGGTTGCTTTATCCTGATTGTTAAGCTGCCGTACCGTCTCCGCCAGGCGTTCATCATTGATGGGGGCGGTATTGTAGGACGTCCAGAAGTCTTC
>CAZNHN010000025.1:5380-8408 GCA_964572415.1 uncultured Phaeodactylibacter sp. | reverse complement strand
ACCTTTCCGCGGCCGGGTTTGACCTCCGTTACAATCAGCTCGTTGGTGTAGATGCCGCCATCGCGCCAGGTCCCTTCCCGGAGCGCTTCACTCAGGTGCCATCGCCCGTCGACCTCCCGGTAGTTGACGAAGTAACGGTTGCCCTTCCAGTTGCCGGTGTAGAGTGGATAGTCGTTGTATTTGCGTTGCGCATCAGGCAATATCTCGAAGGAAGCACGCACGAATGCATAGGATAAAGTATCAATGTAAAGTTCACCTTTCATGCGTGCCTGTTTGTCTTCCGCCTCCCGGTCGAACCCGATGACATACACCGGCCGGTCATTATGTGTGGTGATGCTGGAGATCCAGTATTTGTATGCCCCGAAGTTGGTCTCCTCCAGGAAGTCCTCCCGGTTTTTTACAAAGTCAAACCGGTCGGCAGCGAGGTGGCCGGACGAGAAGCCGGTATTGTTGCGCAGTTCCTCCTCCGGGACAAGGGTGACTTGACGGCCCTGAATTAGTCCAACCTGCCCTTCCTTATCATTTTTGTAACTGGTCTTATACAGGTTTAGCACCCCCTCTGCGAGGTAGATGTAATCCTGATCTGCATTGGTTTTGGACTCCCGGTAAAAACCAGTCATGGAGGTAGGATAGTCGGGGTAGTTGTCCGGGATGCTCCTGACCGCTCTGCGGATGATGTCCTCAATCCTTTGTTCGTCCATGACCACGATTTCCTGAAGCGTAGAGGGCGCAGGTTGCAGACGGACAATGAGGGGCCCGTTGATGCTGGTAATAGACTTGTTGAAATTTTTAAAGCCCAGGTAGGAAACCCGTAGCTCGGAGCCACGGTAATACTCTGGTACTTTAAGGATAAATTTTCCATCATAACCGCTGGTGGTGCCAATGGCCCGCTGCGGAATGCCAACATGAGCATGAGAAAGCGGGGCCCCGGTTTTAGCATTCAGCACTTGCCCGCGAAGCACAAAATAGCTGTCCTGCTGAGCCGTAAGCAGCATCGGCAAAAACAAAAGGATAAACAGGTAACGCATAGGTTGAGGAGTTTTTCATTAGCATGACGGTCTAACAAGCGATTTGGTTGCAAAAAGCGCAGTAAAAGTACTGCGGCATGGTTATCCGATACGGGAAGAGTATATTTGCAAAAAAAGAACGCATGAATATCCTTTTGTTAGGCAGCGGCGGGCGGGAGCACGCTTTTGCCTGGAAGATGAGCCAAAGCCCGCTTTGCAAAGCGTTATTTATCGCTCCTGGTAATGCAGGGACCGCTCAGCATGGCACCAATATTGCGCTCAGCCCCAACGATTTTGAAGCAGTAGGTGCTTTTGTGCTCGAAAAGGAAATCAGTATGGTGGTGGTAGGTCCCGAAGAGCCACTCGTGCGCGGGATTTACGATTACTTCAAAGCAGATGATGCCCTGAAGCAGGTGCGTATCATAGGGCCGTCTGCGCAAGGTGCTAAGCTGGAAGGCAGCAAAGCTTTTGCCAAAGCATTCATGCAGCAGCGTGATATTCCAACGGCGGCTTATGCCGAGTTTACCCCCGATACGCTGGAAGAAGGCCTGGCTTATATTGACGATCAGGAACTGCCCATCGTATTGAAAGCGGATGGGCTGGCAGCAGGCAAGGGCGTTCTTATCCTCCATAACCGGGCGGAAGCAAAAGCAGAGCTTAAGGCGATGCTGAGCGGAAAGTTTGGGGCCGCGAGCGAGCGGGTGGTGATTGAGGCTTTTCTGGACGGAATTGAGTTTTCCGTTTTTGTGCTTACCGATGGTAAATCCTATAAAATCCTGCCCATCGCAAAAGATTATAAGCGTATCGGGGAAGGCGATACCGGCCTGAATACCGGAGGCATGGGAGCCATCTCCCCGGTTCCCTTTGTGGACGATACGCTATTGAAGAAAGTGGAGAACTGGATCGTGAGCCCCACCCTGACCGGGCTCAAGGAACTGGAAGCGCCCTACGAGGGCTTTATCTTTCTGGGGCTAATCAAAGTAGAAGAGGACCCCTACGTTATCGAATACAATTGCCGGATGGGCGACCCCGAAACAGAGGTCGTCTTCCCCCGCCTGAAGAGCGACCTTGTGGAATTGCTGATTGCCCTGGGCGACGGAACGCTGGATAATAAAAAGCTGGAAATTGAAGAGCAGAGTGCTGCCACGGTATTTTTGGTGTCCGGCGGTTACCCGGAAGCCTATGAAAAAGGCAAAACCATTACGGGCGTAGAGCAGGTGGAGGATAGTTTAGTCCTGCATGCAGGAACCAAAACGGAAGCCGGCGTTCTTAAGACCAACGGGGGGCGGGTGCTCGCTCTGACCTCACTGGCAGCTAATTATAAAGAGGCCGTGAAACGTTCGCTGGAAAACGCCGATCGCATACAATTTGAGGGTAAGTATTACCGTACAGATATTGGATTTGACTTGTAGTAGAAAGTGAGTTTGATGGGCCCGGTACAAGTGGAAATTATTGGAGGTGAAAATGGGAATGCCTACGTTCGGTTGCCAGCTGGTAGTCCACCGCAACTGGAATTGTTGCTAAAATACGCCGGACAACGCCCGGCCTACGGTGGGCAATGTGTGCTAGTGGCAGACCGGGAGGCGCTTTCCGAAAATTGGCAGTCTGCGCTTCACGGGAGTGCTGTTGACCAGGTAATTGGTTGGGGATTTGAGGAGGAAGTAAGCACAGATCAGCCTTTTATTGTGCTCAGCAGCCCTGCTGAAGCCCGCCGATACTTTGCAACGCATCATTTTGTAAATACCTTGTTCCTTATTCATGCGAGTGATGAACCGGTATGCAGTGAGCTGCTCGGCTATATGGGAGCACCTCTGCATCAGGCTACACTGTTGGTGAACCTGGATGCCATTCGTCATAATCTGGATGTACACCGCAGGGCTTTAAGGCCGGGGACAGCGGTGGCTGTGATGGTCAAAGCCAATGCCTATGGGGCCGGGCTGATTGAAACGGGCCGAGCATTGGAACGGGCTGGTGCGGATTACCTTGCTGTTGCTTATGCAGATGAGGGACTTCAGCTCCGC
>CAZNHN010000025.1:765-5370 GCA_964572415.1 uncultured Phaeodactylibacter sp. | reverse complement strand
TTTCAAGCCGCCACGGCGCGACGGCGGCATGAATGCCGCCCTACCGCACGTCCCGCGCCATCACCCAGCGGTGCTTGCCGATCCGGCGGACCCGCGCGAACCCGTGCCGCGCGAACAGCTCCGCCGGGCCGGTGTAGAGTGCCCGGTTATGGTCCTGAATACGGAAATAGCTGCCTTTGAGCATTTCGTACAGGGGCGGTTAGAACCGGTAGTATATCATTTCCCGCTACTCAGGGAGCTGGCAGGCCTGCTGGACAAACATCAGGTCGATATGCCAGTACATTTGGAGTTCAATACAGGTATGAACCGTTTGGGTTTTGAGCCGCAGGAAGCTCAGGCACTTGGCCGCTTTATTTCAAAGCAAGCTCGTATCCGGGTAGCTACCACCTTTGCCCACCTTGCGGCAAGTGGCGCTTCGGAACACGATCGGTTTACGGAACAGCAGATGACCAGGTTTGTCTCTGCCTGCAGCGAACTGGACCACCACCTTGGTTACCGGGCAGCCCGCCACCTGCTCAACTCCGGAGGTGTGGCCCGATTCCCGCAATACGATATGGATATGGTACGTTTGGGAATTGGTGTTTACGGTGCCGATGAAACCAGCGTACTGCAACCCAGGCTTCAGAAAGTTATGCAGTTGCAGGCGTGTATTTCACAGGTTCGTACGTTACAAGCGGGCGAAACGGTAGGGTACAGCCGGGCGGGGCAACTACCGGCAGGGGCCAGGGTTGCCACGTTGGGCATCGGCTATGCGGACGGGTTGCCAAGAGCGCTCAGCCGGGGTAGGCATCAGGTGCAGATCAACGGTCAGTTGGCGCCCATTGCAGGGAATGTTTGCATGGACATGTGTATGGTCGATGTAACGAACATCCCTGACGTGGAAGCGGGCAGCCTGGCTACTATTTTTGGCGTTGAGCCCACCGTGGAAGTGACTGCTGATCGGCTGGGGACTATTCCGTATGAAGTCTTCACTAACGTAGGCCCGAGGGTGCGGAGAGTCTACCGGGAAACCCTTTAGCCTATGGCGGGAAGGCCGGAAATCGGGAGTATCATACGATATCAAAAAGATAAGGAATACAGCAATATTTTTTAGGGTGCGGTATTTTGCTAATTTTGCGGCGGTCTCCCCTGAATTGAGAAATATTAAACAAAAACAATCATTCATGCTCAACTTAATGATTAAGCGCTTTTGGATGCTAATGGTAGCCGTTGTATGGCTACCCGGGCTTAGTTTTGGACAGGACGATCCTGTCTTGTTTACTGTAGATGGCAAACCGGTGCATCAGTCTGAGTTTGTGTATATCTATTCCAAAACCAATGGCAAGAATGCAGACTTTTCAGAATCGTCTCTGGAGGAGTATCTGGACTTATACGTCAAGTTCAAACTGAAGGTCGCCAAGGCACGTGAGATGCAATTGGATACCATTCCTGAATTGATGAATGAGCTCAATGGCTACCGGCGGCAGCTGGCCGACTCTTACCTCATTGATAAGGAGGTGACGGAAAAGCTGATTAAGGGGGCTTACGAGCGTTCCAGGCAAGACGTAGACATTAGCCATATCCTGGTCTCCGTTAAGCCGGATGCCACACTTGAAGAGGTCGCAGCAGCTAAGGGCCAACTGGAGCGGGCGATGAAGCGCATTCAGGAAGGGGAGGACTTTGAGATTGTTGCCCGTTCTGTGTCTGATGATCAGTCAGCACAGAATAATGGTGGGCGTATTGGCTACGTAACTGTCCTTTTCCCCAATGGGTTTTACGAGCTGGAGAAAGCGGCTTATGAAGTGCCGGTAGGAGAGCTAAGCGGCCCGATTCGTACGGATGCTGGTTTTCATGCTTTAATGGTCCATGATCGCCGCCCCGCCCGGGGAGAAGTAGAGGCGGCTCATATTTTGCTGCGTACCGATGGGGACAATAATGAGAAAACGGTCAAGGCCCGGATTGATAGTGCCTATCAGGCTTTAAAAAGCGGTGCTGACTTTGAAGCTTTGGCGAAAGCGATTTCTGAAGACTCCCGGACGGCCACAAAGGGGGGGTACATTGGTTTCTTTGGCATCAATAAGTTTTCCAAAGATTTTGAGGAAGCTGCTTTTGGCCTGAAAGAAGCAGGGGATTACAGTAAGCCGGTAAAAACGAGTGTGGGCTGGCACATTTTAAAGCTGATTTCCCGCCGGGGCGTACAACCTTATAACATCGAGCGGGGTCGTTTAGAAAACGCCATTAAAAAAGACAATCGGTTCGAGCAGGCTAAAACAGCTATGGTCGCGCAGATTAAGGAGGAGGCCGGGCTGAAAGAATACCCGGAAGCCCTGAGTGCGTTTGCTGAAACCCTGACCTTCCGCTGGCGTGCACCGGAGACACCAAATGAGGCGATATTGTTCCAGTACGGTGAGGATTTCAAAGTGACCGTAGGAGACTTTGCCGACTATCTTGAGCGGGTGTCCCGCGAGCGCATTCGGATGGGGCGTGGCAAAGATGTGGCGGCAGCAGTGCAGTCACTTTACGATACCTATCTGGATGAGAGTGCCATGCGTTATGAAGAAAAGCAGCTCGAAGCCAAATATCCGGACTTTAAAGCACTGATGCGGGAGTACGAGGAAGGTATTTTGTTGTTTGAAGCCACAAAGCGGCTGGTTTGGGATAAAGCCTCCCAGGATACCGTTGGTCTCGAAAAGTTCTATGAAAAAGCAAAGGGCAGGTACCGCTACGGCAATCGTGCTGAGACCAGTATTTATCAGGTCTCAAATGAGCTGAAGGACAAACTAGCTGAAGTCCGGGCCTTTATTCAGGAAAATGAGCCTGAGGCGGTAATGGAGAAATACAATGACCCGGAAGCGACTTTTCCGCTTATCACTCACGAATCCAAGAAACTGGACAAAACGTTATATCCGGAATTCAAGAGTATGGAGTGGAAGGAAGGCGCTATATCTCAGTCAGCTTCCAATCCTAAGGCTCAAAAATTTAAAATTGTTAAGATTGAAGCCCTGTTGGAGCCCCGTATGAAGACGCTTGACGAAGCCAGGGGGTATGTGGTAGCTGATTACCAGGACTATCTGGAAGAACAGTGGGTGAAGGAACTGCGCGAAACTTATGAGGTGGATATCAACCGCAAGGTGTTTAAGAAACTGATTAAGGATTAGCAGCGCTTTTGCAGGGTGCGAAAGCCGGGCAGGCCCTTCGCCGTCCGGCTTTCGCCGTTTTTTGTCCAAAAGACCGACTATGAAAAAAATAATGTTTTTCATACTGATCGCAGGTGTTGTGTTGGGAATAACCGCCTGTTCCACTGGTGAAGGGGAAGATGCCGCAGAGGATCAGCTCCTGGCGAAGGTTCACAATAAGGCGCTTTATATCTCCGATATGGAGGGCATGTTCCCGGAGGGTACCTCAGGGAAGGACAGCACCATCATCATTCAGATGTTTGCCAATCGCTGGATGAGGGAAGCCCTGCTGTTGCACGAGGCCGAGCAAAATATCCCGGGCGACCTGAATATCGACAAGCTGGTACGGGATTACCGGGCTTCGCTGATCCGGCATAATTACGAAAAGATCCTGGTCCAGGAACTGCTCGACAGTACAGTGACTGATGAGCAACTGGCGGAATTTTATGAGCGCAATAAGCAACAGTATCAACTCGAAACCCCCATCGTCCGTTGTTACTTTGTGAAGGTGCCCATGCCTGTGCCGGAAGCGAGCGAGCTGCGGCAGTTGTGGAATAACAAACAGGAAGACCTGAAGCCTTTGGTTGATTATTGTTCCCGTCATGCGGAAGCGTATTTGCTGACAGACAGCATGTGGTATAAGGTAGAGGACATTGCCCGGGAGATGCCCAAAGGCACGGTGACTGCCGATAATATCAGTGCCAAGCAGGACTTCAGTCAGCGGGACGATGAGTACCAATATTATTTTAAGGTATTTGAGGTGAAAAACCGCAAGGACATCGCCCCGCTTTCCTACATTAAAGGGCAGGCCCGGAAGGTCATCCTCCGTAACCGGAAAGAGAAATTACTGGAAGATAAGATCGAAGCGATGTATCAACGGGAGCTTCGGCGAAACAACATCAAGACATATTACTGATTATGAAGACCGTAACTAAATATTGGATTTGTGCTGCAGGGCTGTTGCTGTTGGTAACTAGTGGCTGGGCGCAGCGTGAAGTGATTGACAAAGTGGTCGCTACAGTTGGCGGGGAGTTGGTTTTGCTCTCCGAAGTGGAGGAGCAACTGGCGCTAATGGCTTCGCAGCAATCCAATTTGCCAGATGACATCCGCTGTAATATTATGGATCAGATTATGGCCAACAAACTGTTGCTCAATCAGTCTAAGCTGGATAGTATTATGGTAACAGATGAAGAGGTGGAAGTTCAGCTGGATGCGCGTATTGAGCGTATCCTTGGCTTTATGAACAACGACGTGAGCCAATTTGAGGAATACTACGGGCAATCCATTAATGAGGTCAAGGCACAGTTTAGGGAAGACCTTAAAAGCCAGCTACTGGTGGAACGCATGCGCGGAGAAATCATGGCAAGCGTGACGGTCACACCATCTGAGGTCAAAACATTCTTCAATTCTATTCCCCGGGACAGCCTTCCTTATTTCAATTCGGAGGTGG
>CAZNHN010000025.1:0-755 GCA_964572415.1 uncultured Phaeodactylibacter sp. | reverse complement strand
CGGGCGGTCAGCCTGCTGGAAGAGCTGCGCGAACGGATCGTGGATGGTGGCGAGAGTTTTGCGGAATTGGCCGGCAAGTATTCTGACGATGGTTCGGCCCGCTCCGGTGGCGATCTGGGCTGGGCTAAGCGAGGCCGCTATGTGCCTGAGTTTGAAGCCGCGGCTTTCCGCCTGGAGAAAGACGAAATTTCTCCCGTTATTGAATCTGAATTTGGTTTCCACATTATTCAAATGCTGGAGCGCCGTGGTAACTCGATACGGGTTCGCCACATTCTCATCAAGCCTGATATTACGGATGCTGATCTGGAGCTGGCTAAAAACCATCTCGATAGCGTTCGGCACCTGGTTATGAATGACTCTATTAGCTTTTCTCTGGCTGTAAAGCGATTTGGCAATGAAGACCAGCAGAGCTATAACAATGACGGCCGGATGGTTAATCCGGCTACCGGAAATACCTTCTACGAGATCGGAGACCTCGACCCTGACGTTTACTTTACAGTAGATACCATGGATGTTGGCGAGGTCTCAGCTCCATTCATGTTCCGTGATCCAACCGGAGAACGCTACTTTAGGGTTGTCCAGTTACAATCGCGCTCCAGTCCGCATAAAGCCGATCTGGGAAAAGACTATTCCAAAATCCAATTGGCAGCTATAGAAGCTAAAAAAAGCGATTTTATCAGCGAGTGGATCACCGATAAAGTGGATGCCACTTACATTGATATTGATGCTATGTTCGATGGTTGCCCGGTGCTGCG
>CAZNHN010000024.1:34063-34755 GCA_964572415.1 uncultured Phaeodactylibacter sp. | reverse complement strand
TCTGCAAATCTTATGCGCCGTCCGGGAACAAACGGACTCCTGCTCATTGATTTTGATGATATGGCCTTCGGTCCTCCGGTGCAGGATATCTGGATGCTCCTCCCCGGGATGGTCCACGAATCGGAACGGGAACTCCATCACTTGATGTATGGATATCGTCAATTCCGTGAATTTAATCCCGAAACCCTGCGCTGGGTCGAACCCCTCCGCGCCATGCGTTTCCTTCATTTCACCGCCTGGTGCGCCCAACAGCAGGCCGACAGCGCCCGACAAAAGGATGCCGAGTTCGGCTCAAACCGCTGGTGGCGAAATGAATTAGCCACCCTCATCGATCAACGCGCGCGCATCCGCGAAATCACCGAGATCTAAAGCCAAGCGTACAACTTATCCAAATACCCATCCCGGTCGTCGGTCATGAACAGGACATGCTTCGCCTCCAGCTCTTCCTGCGTCGCATCCTTAGGAAACATCGGGCGGATACGGCCATTCTGAACCCAGTACAACCAGGAGGTAAAGAGCATTTGCTGAGCACCGCCCCGGTACCAGTTGCCCTGCTCGTAGTAGTCGCCCACCGTGCCAATACCGGCACCATAACCCTGTGGCACCATAGCGGCATGGGAAGGGTGGTCGAGGGCCGCCACTGCCATTTGCCACTCCGCCGTGGAGGAACAGCCGAGGGTGCCAATTTTCCC
>CAZNHN010000024.1:30811-33953 GCA_964572415.1 uncultured Phaeodactylibacter sp. | reverse complement strand
GCCGAGGATGTCCCACTCCCCTTCGGAAAAGTAGCGGCCGCGCTCATTCTGAACCACGTAGGCGTAGCCGCGCTTCACGGCTTTCATGGCGCGTTGGATTTGGCGCTTGTTCAGCTTACCCTCCGAATAGAGGTTGAAATTATAGGGCGTACGGGAAAAGATGACCGGTACGGGCTCATCCGTTTTGGGCCGGTAGATGTCGGTGGCAAGGCGGATACCATCTCGCATAGGCATCATGACCTTTTGCTCCACGATGGCGATTTCCTGCATCTCTGCCCAAAGGGCTTCGTCCTGACTCAAGGCAGGCAGGGCAATGGCAAGCAGGCCCAGGAATAGCAGGGCTTGTAAAATGTGTTTTTTCATACTAATCAAAAGTGTTATTGGTCAAAACAGAAGTCTGGCATCTATCGGATGTCGTACTCCAGGGCATTAAAGTCGTCAATATACGCCAATACATTGGGCAAGTGGCTAAACTCGGCAGGCTTGTGCGTTGTGGTGACGACAATTACCGGGCTGCCGGCGTTGTGGGCCGCTTCGGCACCTGTGGGGCTGTCTTCAAAAATAATGCAGTCTTGAACTGGAATGTCCAGCCCGGCGGCTACCAGCTGATAGATTTCCGGGTCGGGCTTGCCTTTGGTGACATCGCCAGCGTGTTTCACTGTGGCGAAGTAGTCGCGCAACTCCAGATTGTCCAGCACAAAGTCCACATTTTCCTGAGGTGCAGCCGTGCCGATGCCCATAGGCAGTTCCGCTTCCCAGGCTTCTTCCAAAAGGTCCGGCAGCCCGTTGATCAGCTGCAACTGCTCTTGAAAGACCCGGCGGTATTCAGCTTCCTTGTCCTGTGCGTGGTATTGGCGCTCCTCGTCATTGAAGCGGCCCCCAAACAGGCGCAGCAAGATCTCCTCATTCACCCCGTGAATCTCCCGTCGCACCTGCTCCAGCTCCATTTCCATGCCAAGGCTGTGGAGTTTGCGTTGCCAGGCTTCATGGTGCGCCATCATGTTGTCGACCATCGTGCCGTCCATATCGAAGATGAGGCCCTGAGCAGTGGTTTGATATAAAGTGATTGGCATGCTTGTTTTTTGCGGTGAAGGTAGTGTTTTCTTAGAGCAGCACTTCCACATCTTCCAAAAAAACCGTAATTTTAAAAAGCCAACCAAATCTCAAATTATGAACCGCCGCGATACCAAATACCTGATCGCCTACCTGCTGCCCCTGTCCGCCTACGCTGCCATTTACTTAGGGGGCATCTGGTCCTTTGCCGCCATTTACCTGGGCTTTATTGTTATTCCGGTTGTGGAGCTGTTTGTGCCACAGTCGCCGGAAAACCACCCGCAGGCCGCAGAACCGGAGCGTGCCCGGATGCGGTTGTTTGACTACCTGTTGTACTTCAATGTGCCTTTGGTGTACGGGTTGGTGGGCTATTACCTCTATACCTTGTCGCAGGGTGGGCTCGCCGGTTACGAAGTCACAGGCATGACCTGCAGCGTGGGGCTTATCTTGGGCACAGCGGGCATTAACGTCGCCCATGAGCTGGGGCACCGCGCCGACCGCTTCGAGCGCTTTTTGGCGAAAGCCCTATTGTTGCCTGCATTGTACACCCACTTTATCATTGAGCACAATCTGGGGCACCACAAGCATGTGGCCACACCCAAAGACCCGGCCACGTCCCGCCGGGGCGAGCTGATCTACACTTTTTGGTTCCGCTCGGTCATCGGGGGCTACTTCAGTGCATGGCGGTTGGAAGCCGCACGGTTGGAAAGGCAGGGTAAGCCTACACTCAGCCTGCACAACGAGATGGTCCGGTTTACGGGGCTGCAACTGGCTTATCTGATCACTATTGGGTGGGTATTTGGCTGGGCATGGGTGCCTTTTGCCATTGCGGTGGCGGTGTTTGGCTTCCTTATGCTGGAGTCGGTCAACTACATCGAGCACTACGGCCTGCAGCGCCGTCAGCTCGACAGTGGCCGCTACGAGCGGGTGGGGCCACAGCATTCCTGGAACTCTGACCATGAGCTGGGGCGCATTTTTCTGTATGAGCTGACCCGCCATTCTGACCATCACTACAAGGCATCACGTAAATATCAGATACTAAGGCATCAGGACGAGAGCCCGCAATTGCCTACCGGTTATCCGGGAGCGATCCTGCTGTCGCTCGTGCCTCCGCTTTGGTTCCGGGTGATGGACAAGCGGGTGGCTAAGCACAATCAGCAAGTCGGGGTAAACTAATTTCTCCACCTTATTAATTGGCTACTGAAGCATCCGGCAGTGCCATAAAGAAAGTCGTGCCCTTGCCGGGTTCCGTTTCGAAGTAGATGTCGCCGCCCGCTGCGGTCATCATATTTTTGCACATGGCCAGCTGGAACACCTTGGGCTGCACCTCCTCCGGAATGCCCGTCCCGTTATCAGTAACAGTAATGAGGTGCTGCGTTGCGCCGGGCTGTACCCGGATGTGGATGAGCCCCTGCCGGTCCTCCGGAATGGCCTGTTGTGCATTTTTGATCAGGTTGTTGAGGACGCGTACCAGGTGACCCCGGTCGGCAAAGACGGGCACCGGCGTATCCGGTAAGGTAAGCTCAATGCGCTCTGCCGGTTCCTGATGTTCCGTAAACAATCGGTAAACGCTTTCCACCACTGTATTCAAATTCAGGGATTCCGGTTCCGCCTTTGGCATTTTGGCGAAGTTGGAAAACTCGGTGGCAATACGCGCCAATCCGTCAATCTGCTCGATCAGGGTTTGAGCCACGCTGCTGACCATAGCGGCTGCCCGTTCGGGATCCGATTTGCGGGCGTGCTCCAGGTACTGAATGCTCAGCTTCATGGGCGTAAGCGGATTCTTGATTTCATGCGCCACCTGCTTGGCCATCTCGCGCCAGGCTCCTTCCCGTTCTGATTGCCGGAGCTTCTCGGCGCTTTCCTCCAATTTTTGGATCATCAGGTTGTACTCGTTAACCAGCTTGCCGATCTCGTCTTCGCTTTCCCACTCCAGTGGCTCATTTTTGCCAAGCTGAAAACTGCGAAGCTTCTCGCCGATCTTCATCAGCGGGCGGGTAATGGAATTGGCGACCGTAATGGCAATAGCACCGGCAATGAGCAGAAGGAAAACGTAGAGGTTGAGCAGGTTGCCGATAAAGCCCAGCAC
>CAZNHN010000024.1:21307-30801 GCA_964572415.1 uncultured Phaeodactylibacter sp. | reverse complement strand
CAGGCTGCGCGTCCCGGAAGTGAAAGGGATTTGGAAAAAGTAACTCAGCCCCTGTGTGGGCTCAGCCACCGGCACATAGGCCGACAGATAACGGAGCTCGCCCGCCCGTTCTTCCAGTAAAGCCGGTTTGAATCCCTGCCGGTAGTAGGCCCGCACGGCTTCCGGGTTGATGCGGGGCGATTGCCAGCCCTGGAAAAGAAAGAAGGGCACCGAAGTCCGGATCAGGCTGCCCCCGGCATCATAAACCGAAAGGTCGACCTGATGAATTTCGGATAGCTCCCGCAACGCATGCTGATCATGCGGGTCAAAGTCTTGTTTCTGCAAATCACGCAGCAGCACATCTACTTTTTCCAGCAGCCGTTCCCCGTGATAGCTGACCGAAGACTGCTGCAGGGAGGCTACCGTAACCGCACCGATAAACAGGAAGGCAAAGAGCGTCAGCCCAATGACCGAGAGCTGTATGCGGTGGCGCAGCGAGGGGGTACCGAAAAGCAAGCTGCCCGGTGTGGCCGGCAAAATGGGGTAGAGCCGGTTGAGCCCAAAGACCAGGAGCGACAACACCGTGAGCAGGGCAAAGAGGTAGGAAAACAGGGAAATTGGCTTCAAATAACCGCCCAGGGCTTCCCCAACGATGATCGTGTAGCCATCCGGATGGGCATAGTAAAGATTGGCCCGTTTGCTGTTCAGGCGTTCCCGGCTTTCTCCCTTCGCCGGCCAAAGGTCGGCAGACAGCCATTCCCGCAGAAAGTAGCCACGCTGGGCGATGCGCACGGAGTCTTTAAATAAGCTGATGGCATAACGGGTTTGCTGATGCGGAGCGGAAGGCACGAGCTCCTGCAGTACCCGGCGGTTGGGCTGCAGGGCGGGTTGGAAAACCAGCGCACTATCCTGGCGCCAGGGGATGCTGTAGGTGTAGTAATGGCGGTTGGGGGACAGCCGGAAGGCAGGGTCCGCCGTTTGGTGGCGGCGAATGTCGCTTTCGGGCAGAAGGTGCCAGTTGAAATTCTTGTATAAATAAGGTGTGTAAAGCAGCAGCGTCTCCAGGCTATCCGCAGGCGGGCCGGCAGCGAGTTGCACCTGTAGTTCCAGCAAGGCTTGTTCTGCCCGGTGATCTTCGGGGTCCGTAAGCTGTTTGGCGAAAGCCAGCCGCTGTTCGTGCCCGTTGTCGAGGTTATACTTGAAGAGTAGCCCTGCGGCAAAACCAGATAGCAATGCCAGCCAGAGCATCAGCCATGCCGGGCTGGCCGCTTCGATTTCCACGAAAAGGTCCAGCAGGGCGATGTAGAGCAGGGGTAGCAGCAAGACCGGCAGCAATCCCAGTCCAAGGTTGAGGATCAAGGCCGTTGGTATGCCGGGCAGTATGGCAATGCCCATCGCCAGGAGCCGCTGATTTCGGTCAAGGGGCAGTCGGTGAATACCCTTGACGGCCCAAAGGCTGAAAAGCAGAAAGGTCAGCATGAGCAGCACGATAGCCGCCAATGCAATCAGCTCCGCAGTGCCCAGCATGAGCACATTGCTGAAGTCGAAATCCAGATCGGTCTCCAGGAGTAGTGCACGGAACAGGGTCCCACCAATCAGTAAGCCCGTAACGATACTTCCGAAGCCCAGCGCTGCCAGTACACCGTTTTGCCAGGAATGCCGGTCGCGGACCCCTATTTTCAGCGGCAGGCGTTGTCCCAGGCTTAGCAGCCAGAATAAAAGCAGCGGCAGCAGGGTGAATTGCGCCAGGTTGCCAACAGGAAGGCGAATCGACAGTAGGTTTTGCGGAAATTCCAGAGAAGGGTAGCTCAGCATACCTGTCGTCCGTAGCCATAGCGCTCCAACAAGGACTGCTGTCAGAAAAACCGGGGTAGGACCCAGGCGGCGGATCAGCAACCGACTCCCTTTATCGACCAGGAAAAACAGCGCCAGCGAAAACAGGAGCCCGGCAGCGAGATGCACCTTTTGCCAAAAGGCAGGCAGGTGTTGCACCTGATCGGGCACGTAACCAATAACCGTCCCGGCTGTATTGTGGACAGGGTAAGGAGAAGGGGACCACTCGTCATTGACTACAGCCGGCAAAGGGATGGCCACTGCGACGGAATAGGGCCCCGGAAGCTCACGGGGAATGAAGTACTGTGGTGCTCTGCCGGGGAACTTAAGGGCTTGGGGCCTCTGCAGGCGGTCAGGAAAATAGATGTGCGTATCGGTCCAAAACACCCGTTTTTCACCCTCATAGCACATAAAAGAAAAGCCATATGGCAAAGGTTGGTTTGCCGAATGGCTAAAGGGCTGCCGGCACTGTTCCAGCCACAAGCTGTCTTGCTCCAGCCACCGCAGTGCCTGAGCTTCATTAGCCTGTAGCTGCACTTCGGCTGCCTTGGCCTGTGCCGCCGCCGGGTCGAGTTGCTGAACGTAAATCAGCACAAGCCCGGACAACAGCAGTGTGGCAACAGCAAAAGCGATGATTCCATTTTGCCTGCTCATTGTGCTTTAATGTTACGTTGAAGATAGAGCAGGGTTGCAAGCTACGCAAGTTTTGGTGGCTAGAGATTCGCTTTCAGGAAGGCTTGTGCGGCCTGATTGGCCGTACGCGCTGCCTGCTGATCGTAGCGGGGGCTGCTGGGATTGGCAAAAGCGTGGTCGGCATCGTACGACTGTACTTGTACCGTTTTATCAGTTTCTACCGCGAGGTCCTCAAAGCTTTGGGCGACCTCCGGCGTAATCCACTCGTCCTGACGGGCGAAGATGGCAAGCACGGGCGCTTCCAGGGGCATCAGCGCTTCTTTGTCCTGCACGGGCATGCCGTAGTACATGACACAGGCTTCACCCCGGTCGCCCGCCTGTATGGAAGCTTTGAGGGACCACCCGCCGCCGAAGCACCAGCCAATCGTGCCAATCCGGGCGTTGGGGCCTGCCAGGTCGAGGGCACCCTGTATGATGGCTTTGGCACGGTCTTCCCTGACACTTTTGGTCAGCTCTCCTGCCCGCTCACGGGTGGTGGCTACCTCCCCGTCGTACAGGTCGAGTGCCAGTACATTGACGGTATCAAGCTCGTCGAAGTACCGCTCGGCTTCCTGCCGGATGTGGTCATTCAGGCCCCACCATTCGTGGAAAACGAGGAGGTACTCTTCGCTGGGCTTTGCCGTCATCAGAGCGTAGGCGCTGCCTTTTTTGCCATCGGGCGTATCAAACTCGATGCGCTTGCCGGTATTGGCCGGGGTGGCCTCGCCGGGTATTTCGTGCTGGTTTTTGAAGTTTTCATCGTCCACAAACTGCCCCATGCTGGTGGAGTCGGTGCTGCCGGCTGTGCTATCTCCTCCGTTATTGGTGTTTTGGCAAGCTGTGAAAAACAGGCTTAGCGCCATCAGAAATATGGGAAAACAGTACTTAAGCATAATTATTGTTGTTTGAATTTAGACATCTCTCACCTTACTGAAGGCGGAATACAAGGCTTTTGTTTGGCAAAAACCTGTAAACAAAGCCTGATTTTTCTTGCACAGACATTCAGAAACCACCTACCTTTGTGCCCGAATTCAACCAAACTAAAACCATGGCCGACGTAATCCCGACACCCGTCCTTGCCTACGACCGTAGTGCCTTTTCTGATGAAGAGCTCCTGAAATTATACCGCGGGCTGCTGCTGCCCCGCATGATCGAAGAGAAGATGCTGATCCTGTTGCGGCAGGGCAAAATCAGCAAGTGGTTTTCGGGCATTGGGCAGGAGGCGATCTCTGTGGGCGCTGCACTGGCGCTCCACCCTGATGAACTGCTCTTTACCATGCACCGAAATCTGGGCGTATTCACCAGCCGGGAAGTGCCGTTGGAGCGCCTGTTTGCTCAATGGCAGGGCAAAGAATTGGGTTTCACCAAAGGCCGGGACCGTTCCTTTCACTTTGGGGCTATGGATTACCGGATAGTAGGTATGATTTCCCACCTCGGGCCGCAGTTATCGCTGGCTGCAGGTGTAGCGCTTGCCAATAAGCTAAGCAAAGCCGGCCAGGTCTCCCTTGCCTTTACCGGCGAAGGGGGCACGAGTGAAGGCGAATTCCACGAAGCACTCAATACAGCGGCTGTATGGGAACTGCCGGTGCTCTTTGTGATTGAGAATAATGGCTATGGCTTGTCCACGCCTGCAAGTGAGCAATACCGCTGTGAGCAGCTTGCTGACCGGGCCAAAGGCTACGGCATGCGGTCCGAAGTCATTGATGGCAATAACATTTTGGAAGTTTACGAAACCTTCACCCGCCTGGCTGCCGAACTACGTGAAAACCCGGAGCCCGTCCTGGTAGAGTGCCGCACCTTCCGCATGCGCGGGCACGAAGAGGCTTCCGGCACCAAGTATGTTCCGCAGGAGCTGATGGACGAATGGGCGCAGCGCGATCCGCTGGACAACTTTGAGCGCTTTTTGTTGCAGGAAGGTGTGCTTGATGAAGCACAAGTCAAAGCCCTCCGCAAATCATTCAAGCAGCAAATCAATGAAGGGCTGGACAAAGCCTACGCCGAGCCGGCTGTAACAGCTGTACTGGAAACAGAATTGGGGGATGTATATGCACCTGATGCACCAGTCCCAAAACCACCACAGGGGCCGTCCACCGAGCTGCGCTTTGTGGATGCCATCTCCAAAGGCCTGGAGGCTGCTATGGAAGCCCACGACAACCTGGTCCTCATGGGGCAGGATATTGCCGATTACGGCGGGGTGTTTAAAATTACCGAAAAATTTGGCCACGACCGGGTGCGCAACACCCCCCTTTGCGAAAGCGCCATCATTGGTATTGGCCTGGGGCTCAGCCTCAAGGGATACAAAGCGATGGTGGAAATGCAGTTTGCGGATTTTGTTAGCTGCGGGTTCAACCAGATTGTCAACAACCTGGCAAAGCTGCACTACCGCTGGGGGCAGAACGCCGATGTGGTCATCCGGATGCCCACGGGCGGGGGCGTAGGTGCCGGGCCTTTCCACTCCCAGAGCAATGAAGCCTGGTTTTTTCACACTCCGGGCCTGAAGATCGTCTACCCTTCCACCCCGGAAGATGCCAAAGGCCTGCTGCTGGCCAGCTTCGAAGACCCCAACCCTGTGCTGTATTTCGAGCATAAAGCTCTGTACCGCCGACTGACGGCGGAGGTGCCCGATGGGTACTACACCACGCCAATTGGCAAGGCCCGCCTGGCGGGGGAGGGCGATGAAGTCTCTATCATCACCTACGGTATGGGCGTACACTGGGCGCTGGAAGTTTGTACGGAAATGGGCATTGATGCTGACATTCTGGACCTGCGTACCCTTTTGCCCCTGGATTACGACGCCATCCGGGCAACGGTGGAGAAAACCAACCGGGTGCTTATCCTGCACGAAGACACCCAAACGGGCGGCATTGGCGGGGAGCTTTCCGCTTATATCAGCGAGCACCTGTTTGAACACTTAGATGCACCGGTGCTTCGGGCGGGCAGCCTGGATACGCCCGTGCCTTTTTCCACCATTCTGGAGGAGCAGTTTTTGCCCAAAGCCCGCTTCCGGGCGCAGTTGGAGCGACTGCTGTCGTATTAAAAGGCCCGTTGTACACTTTTTGAGCAGCAACATCGTTCAATTCAGTTGTACGGGTACCTTTCCGTAAAGGAGCCGTATTACAGACCATTAAACTTTTCGACAAATTACAATAGTCGGAGGGCGATGCCTATTTTTGTGCCCTGTTGATATACTGACGATAAAGTGGTTTGCTACAGCAAACCGACTTGATGTCGGCATAAACGCCGGAAAGTGGCCTGCTCCTGTCCTGACAAGCTACGCTTCGTCACGGGCCGATGTCGCAAACCACTTTGTTAAGCGTATAACTATGCCCTTACCCAAATCCCATTAACGATATTCAAATCAATCCGGAACAATGATTAGATTTTTCCTTCCAATTGCCTTACTGCTGCTCGCCAATATTGGGCTGTACGCGCAGGTGCCTCAAAATGTTGCTGTATTGGGTTCTACTGAAGGTACCCTGCGGGCCCCCTGCAATCAGAATAATGCAGGGGGTATCGATAGCTTTAGCCCATTCGTGGGCCAGTCTAACGATATTGACCCTGATACTATTTATTTATGTATGGGCGATACCCTGCGAGTGAACCATGATATGAATTTTTCTTTCGGTGGAGACCCCGATCCAAGTACCGCACCGGGCATTGCCTATGCCTTTTACGATGATATTCCAACTATTGACGGACCTGACTTGGCCACGGTACAAATGGACCCTTCTCTGAATACCACTTCACCAATCATACTCAACAACTTTGAGATTCCTCAAACAAATGGTATCTGGCTGGCTCCAACGATCAACAGCCTCGGTGATCTTGACCTGATCAACGATGGCAGTTTACAGGAAGCTTTTAATATGGGCATACCGGAGCCAATTCAATTTTGGTTTGCGCCAATTACCGTAGATAATGGTGCCGGGCCCGGCAATATGTATTACGAAAACGGTGGCCCCTGCGTAAGCGTCTCCATTGATGAAGCCTTCTCTGTCGTTTACCTGGAGGGCATCGAGATTACCCAAAGCTTCGTTGACCCGAATGGCGGGCTGGAAGGCAGCTTTGTCCTGCAGGGCGGCCTGCCGGAGTTTGACGCCGGGACTTCCTATACCATTACCATCAACGAAATTGGTGGTGGTGCGACCGGGACTGTGCAAACCGTAAACCCTGGTCATAATGACACCATTACCTACACAGTGCCGGAGACTGGCGCCTACGAGGTGGTTGTTGAAGATGGAAAAAGCTGCGGATTGGTGGATACGGTGGTTATGCCGGTACTGTTTGATGTTGGTGACGTGAATGGCCCGCCCGGCGATACGGTCTGTGTACCAGTGACCACCACCAACTTTGTCAACCTGACCAATGCTCAGTTTTCCATGGCATGGGATCCTACCCTGCTGGATTTTCTGTTTGTGGATAACCTCAATACTGATTTGCCTTCTTTTGACCAGGGGATTTTTAATGTCTCTCCCTCTATCACGGATACGGGGCGTTTGACAATGGGCTGGGCAGACTTTCTGGCTACCCCCAGGACCCTGGCGGACGGCACATTGCTTTTTGATGTTTGTTTTGAGGTCATTGGAGAACTGGGAGACGAAGCGGTGGTTAGTATCATTGATTCGCCTCTGGATATACAGGCAGGAAATGCCAATTCCGGGAATGCCAATTTGCCAACGATTATTGACAACGGACAAGTCAATGTCACGAATGCTATACTGCTGGTGGAGGGCGTGGCAGATAGCGTTTCCTGTGCCGGGTTTGATGATGGCTCCTTCACCGTCACGGCGACAGGTGGCGTGCCTCCCTACACCTACACCTGGAATGCAGTGCCTCCTGCCGGCCCAGACAACACCGGGACGATTGCCGCCTCGGGAGACAGCTTCACGGCATCAGGCCTGGGAGAAGGGGTATTCTCGATCACTGTTTCGGATAGTGATATGCCTGCCAATATTGATACTATAGAATTACAGGTACTTGAGGGTCCGGCCCTTGGACTTGACTTCACTCAAACGCTCCCAACCTGTAACGGGGACAGCGACGCCACTCTCACGGTTGATGTCTTGCTCAGTGGGGTTATAGAACCTAACCCGGGCCCGGGCTTTACTTACTTATGGAGCACCGGCGACACCACACAGACCATCACCGGTCTCTCTTTCCAGCCACAAGCCTATTCAGTTACGGTGACGGATCCCAGTGGTTGCCCTGCTGAAGGAAGCATCACGCTAAGCCAGCCCAGTGAGTTGCTGCTGCTTGCGCAGAATACGAATATTACGGATGCAACGTGCAACGGGGCTATGGATGGCGCCATCACTGTTGCCGCTTCCGGAGGTATAAATGACATGGGCAATTATTACTATCAGTGGGAAGGGCAGCCGGTGGATACCGCTGCTACCGCACAACTTGCAGACCTTGATCCGGGAATGTACAATCTCACTGTGACCGATGCAAATGGCTGTGTGCTGATCGACAGCTTTCCTGTAGGGGCTAACAAATTGCTGGCCGTTACTTTAAATGACTCTTCCCACGTTAGCTGTAATGGTGCTGACGATGCCTTCCTGCAGGTACAGGGTACAGCCACCGGGTTGCCACCTTTTGGCGACTTCACCTACAACTGGATTGATACAGTAAGTGGTCAGAGCTTCTCAGGCCCAAATATCAACAATCTTTCTCCGGGACTGTATGTCGTCACAGTCACCGACCAGGATCCGCTGGGTTGCTTCACGGTTGCAGCCTTTGATATAGGCGAACCAGATTCACTGCAGGTGCAGCTGGTGGATTTCGCCAATGAAAGCTGTACCGGCGGCGGTATGGATGGTGCTATTACAGTGGGCGTAGACGGCGGCACGGCTCCGTACACCTACGACTGGTCAAATATGGATACAGATTCCATCCTGACTGATCTGGTACAAGGCCTATACATTCTCAATCTGGAAGACGCCAACGGCTGTACGTCGATCGATACCTTTGCGGTTACGGCACCGGCACCGCCTAATATTATTGAGTTCGAAAACGACACCCTGCTTTGCGCTGACGATATCGATGGTAGCCTCATGATCACGGCGACACCCGCAGGCTCACCTATCGAAAGCTATACCTGGAGCAACAACGAGACTGGTCCGGCGATTGCCAACCTCTCCCCAGGGACATACTTCGTGACCATAACCTCAGAAGATGGCTGCGAAATAGTGGATTCGGCACAGGTCGTTGCGCCGGCACCACTCGTCATCGATAGCATTGGGTCGGTCTCCCCCCTCTGTGTGGGGCAAAGCAACGGCAGCCTTACGGTATTTGCAAGCGGGGGCACGGCGCCTTATCAGTATATCTGGGGCTCAGATACACTCTCTACAGTGCTTAATCCCGGGCTTTCTGCCGGCCTTTACAACCTGACTGTTGTGGACGCGAATGGCTGTGCAGGCGTTACGGCAACCGCGGAAGTGGTTGATCCACCGAATATAGAAGTATCCTTCGCGGATATCCTGCCGGTAAGTTGCTTTGCAGGCGTATGCGATGGGCAGGCAACGGCAACGGCTATATACGCTGACGGCAGCACAGGCCTTTTCAACTTCAATTGGGAAAGTGGGGAAATTGACCTGGATGTCCTGACCTCCACCGCAACAGAGCTGTGCCGGGACTCCCAAACGGTAGTGGTGACCGATGAGAATGGATGCGTACAGACTGCGGAAGTGATCATCCCAAGTCCCGACCCGATAGCACTCAACGTCTCCTCTTCAAGTGTGAGCTGTAATGGGGGATCAGACGGATCCATCACCCTGGCACCATCAGGAGGAACTGGCGGCTTCACTTTCCTTTGGCCTGACCTGAATGAAACTACTGCTTCTGTTTCCGGTCTCATGGCCGGATCTTACAACGTTATTGTCACCGATGCCAATGGCTGTGAGCAGGACGGCTTACCGGAAATCGGTGAACCTGATGCCCTGGAGCTGAGCGTTGACCCCGTAAACACACGTGATATTTCCTGCTTTGGGGAGGAAGACGGGCAAATCGCA
>CAZNHN010000024.1:5810-21297 GCA_964572415.1 uncultured Phaeodactylibacter sp. | reverse complement strand
TATCGGTACAATCCTCTTAGCTGATATGTTGTTGAATGAAGGATATGCTGTTGAGTATTGGGGATCAGGACCTCGTCATAATTGGTGCCAATAACATAAATACCACTATGAATAAAATCACCTTCAAACAATTTCTTCAAGAATTTGATCGCAGTGACCTACAACTTCAATGACAATATCAACCCGGTAGGCAATACACCATTTACTTTCTCGGCCAATGTGCCACAAGGAGCAGGCAACGCAGCTACCGGATTCGCGAGCGGACTGACGGCTGGCACCTATGGTATCACGATCACAGATACACAGGGCTGTCAGGATTCTGTGTCCATAAGCCTGATTGAGCCTTCTGAAATCATGGCTATCATCCCTGATCCGGAAGACCCGCCCTGCTTTGATGCCACTACGCTCGTTTTCATTGATACCGTGTTTGGGGGCACAGGCACCACACCGGATGATTACCGGTACATGGTAGACGGCAACGGAGTATTGCTTACGCCTGATGTCCCTGCAGATATTTTCGGTGACGGGGAGCACACCATTGAAATATTCGACCCCAATGGCTGTTCTGCGGCCTTCTTTGTAGATATCGATCAACCCGATGAAATCACCGTGACCTTCCCGGAGCCTGTGGTAGAAATTGAGCTCGGCGACAGCACCACCAGCCTGATGCCTATCATCAATCCGGTGGGTACGCAGATTGACTCCTTTATCTGGACGCCTGCCACTTACCTGTCTTCGGATACGGTGGAAAATCCAACGGTCTTCCCACTGGAGTCACAGGACTACACCCTGCGTATCGTTGACGTGAACGGTTGTGATGCCGAAGGTTCTGTTTTCGTAGAACTCGATGCCAACCGGAATATTTATATCCCGGGCGCTTTTTCTCCTAACGGGGATGGTACCAACGATGAGTTCCGGGTTTTCCCTTGTACCGGAGTTACGGCTATTCGCAGCATAAATGTTTATGACCGCTGGGGCAATCAGGTCTATCAGAATGGCGGCTTTGATGTCAGCAATGGCCTGTTCTGCACAGGGGGGCTGCCACTTTGGGACGGCTCCTTCAAAGGCGAATTCATGAACATGGGCGTCTACGTTTATGTGATTGATGTTGAATTCCTGGATGGCATCCGGCTGGTCTACCGGGGAGACCTTTCCCTGATTCGCTAACGCCGGTTAGAATACGCGAATAAGCTGCCGCTTTCCACCTAAGTGTGGGGAGCGGCTGTTTATTTTACAACAACTGATTTGTTTTTAAATTGTTGATTACAAAACAAATATTGTTTATTTTGCAGGGCAGCTTGCCGATCGCTCCGTTTGCAGCCTGAAAAGGCTATTTTTTATGCACAAGGGGAATAAAAGTGTAACGCCTGGCGTTAGACAAGGTCATTTGAAAACAAACAGATGCAGTGATTTAGATGCAGCAGTCCAACTCCAATCTTTTTGAACAAGCGAAGTCCTGGTTCGCCACGCAGTGGCAGCAACTCCGTCAGTGGTCTTTAGACTTTTACGGCCGGCACCCTCGCTGGGCCATCGCCGGGCTGATAACGGGCGGGCTCAGTATTTTAGGCTTTTTGTCGGTCCTGTTGATTGCAGCGCTGGTGTATTTTGAAGCACTGGGGCCGGTGCCGGGTTATCCGGAGCTGGAGGCCATCAGCAACCACAATGCGTCTGAGGTATACGCGGAAGACGGCGTGCTGCTGGGGAAGTATTATGTGGAAAACCGTATCAATGCCGACTTTGAGGAGATCTCTCCTGATTTAATCAATGCCCTCGTCGCTACCGAGGACGCCCGTTTTTTTGAGCACAGCGGTATTGACGTGCGGGCTGCGGCCCGGGTACTGGTGAAGTCGATATTGCTGATGGACGAATCTTCCGGAGGGGGCAGCACCCTGAGTCAGCAGCTGGCCAAGAACCTTTATCCGAGGGAGGATTACCTTATACTGTCGATGGTCGTGAATAAAATGCGGGAAATGCTGATTGCCCGCCGCCTGGAGAAGGTCTACGCCAAGGAGGAGCTCCTGCGGCTGTATCTGAACACCGTATCCTTTGGCGAGGGGATTTTCGGGATCAAAGTCGCAGCGCAACGCTTTTTCAATAAATCTCCGGAAGCCTTAAATCTGGAAGAAGCCGCCGTTTTGGTTGGCATGCTCAAAGCCACGACTTACTACAGCCCGGTGCGCCATCCCGAAAATGCTGAACGCCGCCGCAATATCGTTTTGGGGCAGATGGTGCGCTATGGTTATCTGGAGGCGGAAGTCAAAGACTCACTAATACAGTTGCCTCTGGAAACGGACTACCGGCCCGAAGGCCACAACAAAGGACTGGCCACCTACTTCCGGGAACATCTGCGGCATGAGCTGGATGATATGCTGAAAGAATACACCAAGCCCGATGGCACACCTTATAATCTTTACACAGATGGCCTACGCATTTACACCTCGATTGATGCCCGCCTGCAGCGCTACGCCGAAGAGGCTGTACAGGAAGAAATGACCAAAGTTCAGGATAACTTTTACGAGGACTGGAAAAAGGGGACGCCCTGGGGCAGCAGTGAAGTGCTGGAACGAGCCGTGCGGAAGTCAGAGCGCTACCAGAAACTAAAAGACAAAGGCCTCTCAGAGGAAGCAATCGATGCCATCTTTCAGCAGCCCGTCCCTATGACGGTCTTCAGCTGGAAAAAGGGAGAGGAAGAACGGGAGATGAGCCCACTCGACTCTGTGAAGTACTACCTCACCCTGCTGAATGCGGGTTTTCTGGCGGCGGATCCGTCCACTGGCCTGATCAAAGCCTGGGTAGGCGGTATTGACCACAAGTATTTTCAGTATGACCATGTTTTTGCCAAGCGGCAGGTCGGCTCCACCTTCAAGCCGGTGGTGTATGCCACAGCCCTGCAAAGCGGTATGCTGCCCTGTGAGTACACTTACAACCGGCAGGTGGCCTACGCTAAATACGACAACTGGTCGCCCCGCAATTCAGATGGGGAATACGATGGTGTCTATTCCATGGAAGGCGCACTGAGCAATTCCGTCAACACCGTCACTGTGGAAATCATGATGCGGACGGGTATGGATTCGGTCCGGCAACTGGGGCAGGCGATGGGCATTGAGAGCCGAATCCCGGCGGTGCCTTCCATCGCTTTGGGCGCAGTGGAGGCTTCCCTTTACGAAATGACCAGAGTCTACGGCACTTTTGCCAACCGTGGCCGCCGGCCGGAGTGGCACTATCTGGACCGCATTGAGACCGCTGATGGCACCGTTCTGGCTGAATTTGACCGGCCCAATCCACGCCGCTTTCCCCGGGTACTGGAAAAACCCCAGGCCGATATGATGATAAGAATGCTGGAGTCGGTAGTAGATAGCGGTACCGCCCGAAAGCTCCGGTACCACTACGGGCTTTACAACGACCTGGCCGGCAAGACCGGGACGACCCAAAATCAGTCCGATGGCTGGTTTATGGGTTTCAATCCCCGGCTGGTGGCTGGCGCCTGGGTAGGAGGCTCCTGGCCGCAGGTGCACTTCCGCACCCTCTACCGCGGGCAGGCTTCGTCCACAGCCCTGCCGATTTACGGTGCGTTTATGAGAAAGGTGTACCGGGATAAAGCCTTCAAATCTGTGCGCTACGCCAAATTTGAAGCGCCGGCGGACACGGTCACCGCGCTCATGCAGTGCCCGCCCTACCTGGAGGAGATGCCCATCCTTGCTGCGCATGAGGACGGCTATTACTACTTTGAAGACAACCGAAGTTTGTTCGGCCGTTTGACCGATCAGCCCTACAAAGATGAACAGGGCCGGGTCATCAACGTGCCGCCCCGGCAGGCAGGAGAGTCAGATGAAGCTTATGTGCAGCGCATACGGGCCTATCAGGCGCGGCTGGAGGAGCGCGAGGAAAGGCGCGAGAAGCGGAAAGCTTTCTGGAGCAATCTTTTATTCGGTGAAGAAGGCAAAGGTGAAAATCAGGGAGAAGGCGGAAATGATCAAAAACCGACCACCGGCTACAAATACTACGACCGAAATAATTAGACTCAATACCGGAATCTCTAAAGATTTTAGAATCAAACCACTATGCAAAAGCCCTGCGGCCGTTTAGCTCTCCTAAAAAATACCGCTAAGGTCAAGGGGGAGCGGGAGAAATAATTATTCCGCGAGTCCTGTATTTCGGGAAACAAAAAACGCCCCGGAGTACCTTGTTTGCAATCCCACCTTATTTAATTGGAGAATAACGGCTATAACTCGTTGTTTCTCAACCCCTGTAAATCAAAAGTCCATTTGAAAAAAAAGGGTGTACGTTTCACTAATATGCTAAAGTGCCTTACTTTTGTGCCGATTTCTAAAGGTCCTGGTTTTTGCACCTCTATTAAGCAAAGCCTACTAAAGCATAAGAATAGTGAAAGTGGACATCAAGAAGTTCTGCATACTGACGCTGGCCCTGGCCCTCACCGGCTTTATGAGCCCTGCGTTTGCGCAACACGACGATCACGGCCATGACGACCATGCCCAGCACGAACACGCCGAAGGGCACGAAGAGCACAATCAGAACGAAGAGCACGGTGAAGGCTACGATCCGGTAGCGACGGTCATGCACCACATCGCCGATGCCAATGAGTTCCATATCTGGAAAGGCGTGCATATTCCACTTCCTGTCTTTCTTTATGCACCGGACCACGGCTGGACCACTGGTACTTCTGCTATGTTTGAGCATGGCCATACCGCCGTTGATGGCTACGTACTCAACCACGGGCGTATCAACCGCGTCGCCGACGCTTCCTTCCCTAAAGGCGAAGTACACGTTGGGCATATCGATCACAAGGTCGAGACCGATGAAGAAGGAAAAGAAAAAGACGTGTACTACGTCAACTACGAAAATGAATCTTACAAGCTTGACGCACCCAGCACCCTCGACGGTGGCATGATGGGTGGCGGCATCACTTCCTTTTACGACTTCTCTATTACCAAGAATGTCTTTACCATGTTCCTGGCAGCTCTGCTGCTGATCTTCATCTTCAATGCGGTAGCCCGCGGGTACAAGAAGAACGAAGGAAAGGCACCATCGGGCATTCAGTCGTTCTTTGAGGTGTTCTTTGTATTCATGCGTGATGAAGTCACAAAGCCCATGATCGGCGAGAAGCACTACGAGCGCTTCCAGCCTTTCGTCATGACGCTGTTTTTCTTCATCCTGTTCTGCAACCTGCTGGGCTTGGTTCCTTTCTTCCCGGGCAGTGCGAACGTTACCGGCAACATCGCCGTGACGCTGGTGCTGGCTGTATTCACCTTCATTGTGGTGAACCTCAATGGTAAGAAAGACTACTGGCAGCACATATTCTGGATGCCGGGCATCCCGGGCTGGGTGAAAATCATCCTGACGCCTGTGGAAATCCTGGGTCTGTTTATCCGCCCTTTCTCCCTGATGATTCGTTTGTTTGCGAACATCTCGGCCGGGCACATTATTATCCTGAGCCTTATCGGTCTGATCTTCCTCTTTGGCGACAACGGTGCCAATACCGGAGGAGCAGCAGCTGGTGCAGTGGTAGGCGGTTTGTTTACCGCCTTCATGAACCTTATTGAGCTGTTGGTGGCTGCGCTGCAAGCCTTTGTGTTTGCCATCCTGTCTGCCTCCTATATCGGAGCAGCGGTAGAGGAGCACCACCACGATGAGGCACACGCACACTAAGCATTTTATTTACTCACTCATATAAAATCTCATAACAATGGGACCAATTGGAGCTGGATTAGCAGCACTCGGCGCAGGTATCGGTATCGGTTTGATCGGTAGCAAAGCAATGGAAGCTATCGCTCGTCAGCCAGAGGCTGCCGGTGATATCCGAAGCAACATGATCCTCGTAGCAGCACTCGTTGAGGGTGCAGCACTGTTTGCGATCGTTGTAGGCCTGCTGGGCTAATTTGCCCCCGAGCCACAAAAATTGAAGCACAGGGCGGTTGCAGCAGCGGTTGGCTGCCTGCTCCCCCTGGCTTGAGTGAGCTTAAATTATCAAAAATTACCTTCTAAACTTTTTCGATACAATGGCTAACGTATTGTTTTTGGCTGACTTCTCCGTTATCAAGCCCGATCCGGGCCTGATCTTCTGGACGACTCTGATCTTCCTGCTGGTTTGGGCCCTGCTCGGCCGCATGGCTTTCGGCCCTATTCAAAATGCCCTGAAAAAGCGGGAAAACGATATTCAGGATGCCCTCGATGAGGCTCGCAACGCCCGCGAAGAAATGACCGCACTGCAGTCTAAGAATGAAGAGTTGCTGCGTCAGGCTCAGGAAGAGCGCGCTAAAATTCTGAAAGAGGCAAAGGAAACCAAAGAGGCCATCGTCAAGGAAGCTAAGGAAAAAGCACAGGATGAAGCCCGCAAAATCGTCAATAATGCCAAGCAGGACATCGAGAATCAGCGTATGGCAGCTATGACTGACCTGAAGAATCAGGTGGGCATTCTGTCTATCGAAATTGCTGAGAAGCTGCTGCGCCGCCAACTGGACGACAAGAAAGGTCAGGAGCAGTTTGTCAGCTCACTGGTCGACGACATCAAAATGAACTAAGCCATCGGTAAGCACTGCCCCGGCATTTCTTATCGAAAACTATAAATTGATATGTCTGTACAAAGAATAGCTTCCCGCTACGCAAAATCGCTCATTGAGCTGGCTCAGGAGCAAAATAAGCTCGAGGCCGTCACGAAGGACATGGAAACCTTCAAAGAGCTTTTGAGCAACCGCGACCTGTACCTGTTGCTCAAAAGCCCGGTGGTGGGAACTGATAAGAAAAGGCAGATTTTCAAAACCCTCTTTGAAGGGAAGTTTGATAAGCTGACTTCCGCTTTCCTGGATATCCTGGCCGTTAAAGTGCGTGAAAGCTATATGCCGGAAATCGTTACGGAATATATAGCGCAGTATAAACGCCTCATGCATATCTCCACCGTTACGGTCACTACGGCGACCGAGCTGGATGAGAAAACCCTGGCTGCCATCAAGACCAAATTGCTGGAAAGCAAAGTTACAGACGAGAAGGTAGAAATGATTTCCGTTGTAGACCCCGACCTGATCGGTGGGTTCGTACTGGAATTCGACGATAAAATTTATGACGCCAGCTTATCCAGCAAACTGGACGGGCTTAAGCGTCAGTTTAAGGATAACCTGTACGTTTCGCTGGTATCCAATTAACGACTTTAATACTAGAAAACCCGCTGCACCGCGCAGTGATAAAATTTTTCAGATATGGTTGATGTAAAACCTGATGAGATTTCAGCAATACTCAAACAACAACTCTCCGGTTTCAGCTCCGCAACCGAACTTGAAGAGTACGGTACCGTACTTCAGGTAGGTGACGGTATTGCGCGTGTGTACGGTTTGACCAAAGCACAAGCTGGTGAACTGGTGGAATTTGATAACGGCACACAGGCGATCGTCCTGAACCTGGAAGAAGACAACGTTGGTGTGGTACTCATGGGCCCAAGTGATGGCATCCGTGAGGGCAGCCGCGTACAGCGTACCAACCGCATCGCTTCTATCAAGGTAGGGGAAGGCTTCGTTGGCCGCGTAGTGAACGCGCTGGGTGAGCCGATCGACGGTAAAGGTGCGATTGAAGGTACGACTTACGAAATGCCACTGGAGCGTAAAGCACCGGGTGTTATCTACCGTCAGCCGGTAAATGAGCCGCTGCAGACCGGTATCAAGTCTATCGATGCCATGATTCCAATCGGCCGTGGACAGCGGGAGCTGATCATCGGTGACCGTCAGACAGGTAAGACGGCGATTGCGATCGACACCATCATCAATCAGCGTGAGTTCTACGAGCGCGGCGAGCCGGTTTTCTGTATCTATGTAGCTTCTGGTCAGAAGGCTTCTACTGTTGCCAACGTAGCGAAGACCCTCGAAGATAACGGAGCGATGGACTACACCGTTATCGTTTCTGCTTCCGCTGCTGACCCTGCACCGCTTCAGTTCTATGCACCCTTTGCCGGTGCTGCTGTGGGCGAGTACTTCCGCGATACAGGCCGTCCTGCCCTGATTATTTATGATGATCTTTCCAAGCAGGCGGTGGCTTACCGTGAGGTATCCCTGCTGCTGCGTCGTCCTCCGGGCCGTGAGGCCTACCCTGGTGATGTATTCTACCTGCACTCCCGCCTTCTGGAGCGTGCAGCGAAGATCATCAGCAACGACGAGATTGCCCGCAATATGAACGACCTGCCGGAAACCCTGGCCAACGCCAAAGACGAAAAAGGCGAGCCATTGGTAAAAGGTGGTGGCTCACTGACTGCCCTGCCGATCATTGAGACGCAGGCGGGTGACGTTTCTGCTTATATCCCAACCAACGTGATTTCCATTACCGACGGTCAGATCTTCCTCGAGTCCAACCTATTCAACGCTGGTGTACGTCCTGCGATTAACGTAGGTATCTCCGTATCCCGTGTGGGTGGTTCGGCTCAGATCAAGTCCATGAAGAAGGTAGCTGGTACCCTGAAACTCGATCAGGCACAGTACCGCGAGCTGGAGGCCTTCTCCAAGTTCGGTTCTGACCTCGATGCTGCAACAACAGCAGTTTTGGATAAAGGAAAGCGCAACGTGGAAATTCTGAAGCAGCCACAATACTCTCCGGTATCGGTTGAGAAACAGGTGGCGATCATTTACCTGGGCACCAAAGGCAAACTGCGTAATGTTCCGGTAGAAAAGGTGAAGGAGTTCGAAGGGCTCTTCCTGACCGCACTGGAGAAGCAGTACCCTGAAGTGCTTGACACTTTCCGGGCAGGTAAACTCGACAAAGACGCTACAGACAAAGTAGAAGCACTGGCAGCTGAACTGTCTGCACAGTACAAGAAGTAAGACAATCGTTTATTTGATCGGCAGCCCATTTGCGGCTGCCGGCAAAATTGCTCATAGATGGCTAACTTAAAAGAGGTACGGGACCGTATTAAGTCGGTTCAGAATACTCAGCAGATCACTAAGGCGATGAAGATGGTGTCAGCAGCTAAGCTGCGCCGTGCGCAGGACGCAATCCTGCAGATGCGCCCCTATGCTGATAAACTGAATCAGGTACTACGCAACATCCTTTCCAACCTGGAAGGAGATGCCGGCAGCAGCCTTGGCGTGGAGCGCGAGGTGAAGAAGGCCTGCATCGTTGTGGTGACTTCCAACCGTGGCCTTTGCGGTGCGTTCAACTCCAACATCTCCAAAGCTGCTGCTCATTTGGTAAACACCAAATATGCAGCAGTGCGCGAAAGCGGCAACCTGAGCGTGCTGTGCATCGGTAAGAAAGGAGCGGAGTACTTTAAAAAGCGCTATCCGGACCTGGACTTCATCCCGGGCTATGTCAATCTCTTTGATGACCTGAGCTTCGACAAAGTGTCGGAAGTGCCCAAGATGCTCATTCAGTATTTTGAGGAGGGGGACTTCGATGCGGTGGACGTAACCTATGGCAAGTTCAAAAACGCCGCCACTCAGATTACACAGGTGGAGCAATTCCTCCCTGTTCCTAAGATTGAGGTGGAAGGCAGCGAAGAAGAAGCAGAAGGCATGCTGGCCGACTATATCTTCGAGCCGGGTAAGGAAGCGTTGCTGGAATACCTTATTCCGACCATCCTTCAGACGCAATTCCAAAAGTACGTCCTCGACACCCACGCCTCTGAGCACGGTGCCCGTATGACGGCTATGGACAAGGCAACAGAGAATGCTCAGGAACTGCTGCGCGACCTCAAGATTTCCTACAACAAAGCGCGTCAGGAAGCCATTACGAACGAAATCCTCGAAATCGTGGGTGGTGCTGCTGCCCTCGAAAATGGATAATATTGACCCCGCTCAGCGGGTTTTCTAGTACAATTGTTATAATCCCCCCGGCACGGCAAGACCGCGTCGGGGGGATTTTTTAGACTATGCTGGGAATTCGCTTTTGGAGCGAATTCCCAGCATAGTCTTATTGCCGTTCAAATTCAATCCGGTCGCCCGGCTCAACGCCCAGCTTATCGGACAGGCCGCCAATCACCTCGAGTACGTATTTGGCATCCCCCTGACTCGTCTGCGGGCTCAGCGTTTGAGGCTGTGCATTCTTGCGGATGTTCAGAATGCGCTGCTCTTCACTGATGAACATAATGTCGAGGGGGACATAAGTATTGCGCATCCAAAAGGATTGCGGCTCCGCCCTGTCCATAATAAAAAGCATGCCCTGATTGTCTTCCATGGACTTCCGCCACATCATGCCTTCCGCCCGGCTCATATCATCCGCTTTGATCTCGATATCAATGGTAGTGATCTCCTGATCGCCCTGCTCTGCATAAAACGTAAGCGTACCATGTTTGGTAAACTGAGGCCCCGAAGCCTTGGGCGTGGATTTTGGCAACGACATATAGATTAGCCCCCCGACTATGGGGAGTGCGAGGACCGCCATCAAAAGGATAAGGTTTCGTTGCTTACGTTGTTTGGCTTTGCGGCGCTGTGCCCGGTTGGGAAGGTTGGATTTTGCAGCCATGGGTCTCAGGTTTTTTTTATTGTTGCCGGTAAAAATAAGATACTCCTGCAAAAGAATGATAAGCAGTGCCTGGTTTCCTGAGACTGGCAGCGCACTTTTGCCGCGCCACCGTTTTTTCATATCTCTTTCCCCGGAGCTTGCGTTGTTTTTTCGCAAGCTGTTGATTTACTGTATATTTTTATTGCAGAACCCTCAATATTAAAACCTGTTGCAAAAAAAGCCCAACCTTTCTTTTCATAAAAGTTGTCCAGGTCTGTCGATAGATATAAACGGTCAAACCCTTTCTTCCTGGTTTCAGCAAGGCCGTGGTTCAGTAGTAATTCAGCAAAACCTTTATTCCGGTGTTCCGAATTTACAAAAAGACAGGCCAGCCAGGGGTACAGGTCCTGCCGGCTTATAAGGTCATTCGTCACAAGGGCGTAAGATGCGATAATCTCGTTATTGTCGGCAAGAATGTAAAACTTCGGCAGTGCATTGCGAGGATCTACCGAGTTTAGCATACAGTCTTGATAAAACTCGAAATTGCTGTCGCTCCCCCAGCATTTCCAGAAGTACTGAACGGCTTTATCCGTGAGGTCTTTCCGTTTTGAAAGTTCTGCAATCTCCATTTGAAATTTTCGGTTTGGTCTATTTTGTTAGCGGCCTTATCATGCGTTACCACATGGAGGAGGACAACATCATCTGGTCGCAGGACTTCCATAGCATCAGGAAGGTGCGTTCCTGAATCGGTAAAAACCATTTTAAGGCTATGCCCGGGATCCCCTGTTGTTACGGCTTAGACATACCTACCCAAAGCTGAGGGCAGGCGGGATGCATTGATCGTTACAACAAATTACTCCAAACATAGCCTTACCAGATGGCAGTAGCTTATCAGTTCACCGCAGGCGTCACTACAAACTTGCGGAAATCAATTGGCCCGTGGTCGCCCTGAATCATGATCGGGCCGGGCTCGCCTTCGTTGCTGTCCAGTGAGCCACCGGTGATGCCGGGGATGGGCCGGTTAGAAATCACTTCCACCCCATTTAGCACTACCGTCACATGCCTTCCCACCAGGGTGATTTCGTAGGTCTGCCACTCTCCTGGCGCTTTCGCCGCGTTAACCGTTGGCGCAATAAAACCATACACGCCACCGATGCTGACATCATCCGCTCTTCCCTTGGAGTCCTCGATCTGAATCTCATGACGGCCGCGGAGGTAAATGCCGCTATTGCTACCTTCGGGGTAGCGGAACTCAATGCTGAGCTTGAAGTCATCAAATTTCTGAGTGGAGATCAGGTTGCCGCCTTTTTTGGCATTCATCATGATCCCGTCAACCATTTTGAACTGATTGTTTTCCGGGATGATCCAGCGGTCCATGTTCTCGGTGAGCAAATTGATGGGCGTGCCCCATACCGGTGGCTCCTCCCTTGTCAGGCTTGGCGCGCGCACGCCGGTAAACTTGAGCTTATTCCCATCGAGCATTTTATAGCCCGACAGCTTGTCGTCTTTCAGGCTGAACTCAAAGTAGATATCGTCAATATCCATCCACTGTGGCGGAATGGTAAAGTGGTACTTGTCTTTAGCTTCATCGTAGTGGATTTCAGCAATGGGGCGGGCGCTGCCTTCGTACCCCACGTAGTAGCCCACGAGCGTAGAGAAGCCCGACAGCTTCACCTGCAGCCATCCCGGGAATCCCTTGGACGACATCAGCCCGTGCCTGAAAATCCCGAGGTTTTTCAGTTGGTCTTCTTCCATTGTGATGGTGAGGTCCCATTTGCCAATCAGTTCCGAATCACTCTCCACGCGTTGTGCGGAAAGGGTGGAAAAAGCCATCATTGTACAAACAGCTAAAAGCAAAGCTCTTTTTAAATCCTTCATCATTATTCCTTTTGTTTTGGTTATGGTAAAGAAGTCTTGAAATAAACCATTATTTATGGTTTTCCAAAAAGGGATGGAACCGGGTTAAAAACTGCTCCGGTTTTTCTACAAAAGGCGTATGCCCGCAATCATCAAAAACCACTTCGGTATAGGTGCCCCCATTGCGCTGATACTGTTCGAGTACGTAGCGGGTTTGGCTGACCATAGGTTGTGGCGGATAGACTTCCTCGCCAGGGTAGTTGGGGATCAGCCCCAGTTTGCCAAGTGTGCCAAAGTCGAACAGAGAATTATCCGAAACGATCTGATCCTCGGCGCCACGTATCCATAAAACAGGTGGCTTCGCTTCGGCATGAATGAATTTTCCCACCGACGCCCCGATATACTTAGGTGAAGTGGAATTGATAGGCCCGTAATTCCCGGGAGCCACGAAGGGGTAGTTTTCGGAAGGCACAAAGTCGCCGGGGTACCTGGTATCGCCTGTCTTCTGGCTCAGCAGCGAGCTCAGGTATTCTTCCTCCCGCTCCGGCTTGAAAGGCGGCTTCCAGTAGAAGGTATTCATAACTACGCGGGGCGAGGCTTGCGGATTATCGCTGCTCCTGTCTTTTTCGCCCATTAATTTGGCAAATTCAGGATTGACAATGCCTCCGCCTGAGCCGGCAAAGTCAGCATAGTTGGGTGTCCCTTTCTCGTCTTTCGTGCCCCCAAAGCCAAAGGGGGAGCCCGGAGCCACTAAGGTAGCCGACAGCACGCGTTCGCCTTCTTCAGCAATGAGCGGGAACAGGAATGCCCCGCCCAGCGAATGCCCGGCAATATGGTACTGTTCAATGCCAAGCGCCTCGCGCAAAGCCTGAAAGTCCGCTACCCAGTCGGCCATGCCACGGGTCGCATCTATGAGTTGGTCTTCCGTATCGCCGTAGCCGCGCAGGTCAGGCGCTATGCCCCTGAAACCTTCGGGCAGATTCTGCATGGTTTCTTCCCAAAAGAAGGAAGAGCTGCCATTGCCGTGGATGAAAAATACAGGGGTGCCACTTTCGCGGAAAAAACGCACAAACTGCTTCAGGCGGGGCGTGGAAATCGTTTTGTTGGTTAGCATTGGTATTATTTATGATTGAGGGTAAGCACTAATTTAGCGAATATGGACGTATCAGAGCCACGCTACGGCAGATAAATAATCATTGATTTGCCCTGTTCTTTTAGTGGAAATATAATCAAAATGAAAGCCGTTGTATCTCAGATGAATGGGGTCGGGCTTCTTCTCTTATTACAGACTTCTTATCGCACCACTATCGGGACAGAAAACAGCCCTTCATTCAATTGAAGGCCAACCAGGAAATATCCGTTCCCGCGAGTGGTTTCAATGGGAAAACAATGTGTACCAGCAGGTAACCTTCCGTTAAAGACACGCTGAACCAGTGCCCCTTTGCTGTCATATAAGTTTAGGTCTACATTATTAACCTTCGGGAGTTGAAAAGAAATGGAAGCTTGCTGAAAGGCCGGATTGGGCGTTACCGCTAATAAGGGATCAAACCGGCGCTCAGCGGTTTCCCGGGACGTTTGGGCAACGACCATAGCAGTATCTACGTATTTATACACCTGATGACCAGCGGCGTAGGCGAATGTAGAGTCAAATACCTGAAACCGATTGTAGTTACCTCCAAAAGGGACATATTCCCAATCGTCCCCAGCATTTTCTGTTGCCAGAAAGCCCGGGTTATATCCCCCGATCCATCCTTTTGCCGGGGTGACAAAGCCAACGCCCTGAGCATTGCCATCAGGTACAGGTTTTTCTATCCAGGTGAGCCCACCATCATTGGAATACGGTAACGAACTTTCGAAACCAAAGGTCTGGACTGAAGCAACGACATGTTGTTCATCAATAAATTGGAGTTTCCATACAAAATCACCGGGATTTCCCGTGCTGTACAATTCTTCCCAGTCCTCTCCTCCATTAGTAGTGTAAAGAATGATACCACCATTTGTACCTTTCCCACAAACAAAACCTGTGTCTGACGAGATGAAATGTACATCAACCAAGGCATTTGCATACATACTGAGGTCAAGTGCCTCCCAACTTTCGCCCCTATCGTCTGAACGAATGAGAAAGGCTGGTTCAAACCAGGCCCCCACTGCGAAGAAGTGCTGATCATCCAGCCATTGCATACCGCAAATACCGCTTGGCACGATGGGCAACTGAGCCGTAATATCTATCCAATCTGCTCCACCGTTTTCCGTTTTCAGAAAAACATTGTCCAGTGTTCCTGCAAACCCGAGTTGGCTGTCTGCAAAACCTACACTTCTTAAGTAATAGGTATTCCCATATTGCAGCTCCCAGGTGACAGCTCCGTCGTTGGTGTAAAAGATTTGTCCACCAGCACTTACTGCCCAGCCTGTTTCACGGTCTATAAAGCAGATATCCTCAATCCGCCCATTGTTAATCGTTTGTCCCATGGTAAACCATTGAGGCTGTGCTTCCATGCATAGGCAACAGAAGAGCATAAGACAAAAGGTAAGTCCTTTTCTCATGATGATGTTTTAGTTTTATAGCTTTATTAGATTTTATTCCTTTTTGCAATAAGGGTGGCAATAATAATGGCAACGCCAATTCCGGAGGTGGCCCTCAGCACGCCACCTCCGGAACCCTAAACCGGGAAAAGCAGCATTTTAATCCAACCCTTCCACCCAGGGGCCTCCGGACTTAACAATAAGCGCTCCGATTTCCTTAGCCTCCCCTTTGAGCTGCGCCAGCTTATCGTTCATGGACTGCCATTCTGAAGTGATAATCCCGACCGTTTCCAGGTGCGTGGGCGTCGGGCCGTAGGTAGAGGTGGAAATGCCCCGGTTCAGCGCAAAAAGCCGGCTGCCGATCGTCGGCTTGCCTTTTTCGCCAATCTCATTTTTAGCAGGATTGCCATTGAGCTGTGTGTCGAGGGCATCGAGGCCTGCCTGTAAGGCGGCAATGCGCTCCAGGACTTCACCACCGACCGCAGAACTTGATGCCGCCTGGAATAACCTGGAACTCGCTTTACGGGCGTTGGCCAACTGCACAGACAGGGTATTCACATCCCGGGTCAGCTGTTCGTATTTTCGCCAGAAGGCGACCACCTCTTCCATCGGCTTGCCCTGCAGCGCGGGTTCGCCCAGGCGTTCCACCTTCACGTCTACCGGGCCCGCCAGG
>CAZNHN010000024.1:0-5800 GCA_964572415.1 uncultured Phaeodactylibacter sp. | reverse complement strand
TTCCCTTTCTCAAAGGCGTGAAGCGTGGCCGTATAATCACCGGGCGCAGCCAGCATAGCCGTCAGAAGCTGTTCTTTGCCATCGAGCATCAGCGTTCCGGAGCCTCCAACTCTTAAGTTCCAGGCTACACGGTTGAAGCCGGGCTTATTGTCGGCTTTTACCCGGTTGACGACCCGGCCCTCCGTATCCTGAATCTCCAGGTACACATAAGGCTTCATTTCCCGGGTTTCTTCTTCGAGCGCTGCCCAGCCGGGGAAGGAAAGCTTGGTGGCCAATGAATCTTCCAGGTCTTTGCGTACCTGCTCCAGGCTCTTCACTTCTTCCTTCAGGTAGTAGGTCAGCACTGCCCCGAAATCCGGATTGGGCGCCACGAATAGCTGCGAGCCCTGTGAGCCTCTTACATCGTCGAAGTCAAGGACAGACTTCTCCATATACCACCAGGCTTTCCGGGGCTCAAACAGGCTGGCCGTTTCCTGCAGCTGCTCCTTGTTTACGCTTCTGAGGGCGGTGTAATCATCCAGGATGTAGAAGCCTCTGCCGAAGGATGCCGCCACCAAATCATTTTCCCTCCGCTGTATGGCGAGGTCGCGGAAGGAGATGGTGGGAATGCCCCCGTTCATTTCCGTCCAGTGAGCGCCTCCGTCTACGGTGAAATAGACGCCAAACTCTGTGCCCAGAAACATTAGATCTTTATCCACATGGTCCTGCACAATGCGCCAGACCAGGTTTTTCTCGCCCAGCCCGTTGGACATGGCCGTCCAGGTCGCGCCTTTGTCCGTCGTTTTGAACAGGTAGGGCTTGTAGTCGCCCTCTTTGTGGTTGTCCAGGGCTACGTAAAAGGTACTTTCGTCAAACAGGTCTGCTTTGATGTCATTGACATAGCAGCGCTCCGGAACGCCGAGGGCGCTGACTTCGATCTTTTTCCAGTTCGCACCTTCATCGGAGGTGATTTGTATCAGGCCATCATCGGTGCCGATGCAAATGACCGATGCGTTCTTCGGCGAGACCGCGATAGAGGTGATGGTGTTGAAATTAGACATCGCACCCACATCCCAGGGAGAATCCCAGCTCTGCACTGCTCCCATAATGGGCAGCGCCAGCCGCTCCTCATCTCTGGTCAGGTCGCCGGAAAGGGCGGTCCAGGAGTCGCCACGGCCGGTGGATTTCCAAAGCCGGTGGGAAGCGTGGTAAATCGTAGTCGGTACATGCGGAGACACCAGAATGGGCGCATCCCAGTTGTAGCGCTCGTAGTCTTCGCCCGCCCCGGGCTGCGGCATGATGTCAATGACCTCACCCGATTTCAGGTCGATGCGGGAAAGGGTGCCCTGCTGCCGCTGCCCGTACATGATATCCGGGTTGCCGGGCTCCGTTGCCGGCTGATGGCCATCCCAGTTCAGGACCACCTTCCAGTCAGCATTGCGGATGCCGTGGTGGTTGTCGGTGCGGGAGGGCCCACCTTCCGTGCTGTTGTCCTGCGTGCCTCCGTAGACATTGTAGAAGGGCTCGGCATCATCGACTGCGACTTTGTAGAACTGTGTTAGCGGTAGGTTTTCCATGTAGCGCCAGGAAGCGCCTAAATCAAAACTTTCGTAGACGCCGCCGTCCGTTCCCACCAGCAGGTAGTTGGGGTCAGACGCCTTGAAGGCTACGGCGTGGTTGTCCCCATGCTTGGCGGTTTCGTCCATATTGGTGAACGTTTTGCCGCCATCTTCCGACTTCATCAGGCGGTTGTTCATCAGGTAAAGGCGATCAAATTTGTGAGGAGAAGCAAAGATCTCCTGATAGTAGTGCGGCCCGGTGGCACCGGCTACGGCATCCGACATCTTCGTCCAGCTGCCGCCGCGGTTGTCGGACCGCCAAACGCCGCCTTTGGTGCGGTTGAGTTCTATAGCGGCGTACAGCACATCGGGGTTTTGGGGAGAGATAGCCAGCCCGGTCTTTCCCCATTTGCCTTTCGGCAAACCCGTTTCCAGCTTCCGCCAGGTATCGCCGGCATCATCAGAGACGTACAGGCGGGACTTTTCTCCACCGCCCATCCATGCGGCTACCGTGCGGTGGTGCTCCCAGGTCACGGCGTACACCCGGTTGGGGTCACGTGGGTCGTAGACCATATCGGTCACGCCGGTATACTGATCATCGCCGAGGGTTTTCTTCCAGGTTTTTCCACCATCCGTGGATTTGAAAAAGCCCCGGTCGCCGCCCGGACTCCACAGCGGGCCCTGCGAGGCGACCATGATGACATCCGAATCATCAGGGTGGACGATAATTTTGGAGATGTGCTCGGAGTTTTTCAGCCCCATATTTTCCCAGGAAGCGCCCCCGTCAAGGCTTCGGTAGATGCCGTCTCCGAATCCGGCGTGCCGCCCGCCTACATTTTCACCCGTCCCCACCCACACCGTGTAAGGATTGTTGGGGTCAAGGGTTACGCAGCCAATGGAGTAGACCGGCTGATCGTCAAAAATGGGGGTAAAGGTGGTACCGGCATTGGTGGTTTTCCAAACGCCTCCCGAGCCCACCGCGACGTACCATACGTTCTCGTTGGTCGGGTCAATAGCCAGGTCGGCAATGCGGCCGGACATAAAGGCCGGGCCGATGCTGCGGAATTTTAGCTCGTCAAACAGTTTGGAGTCGATGCCCTGCCCGCCGGTTGGCTTCTTTTGCGCAAAGCCCTGCGGGGCAGCAATAACGAACAGGAACAGGAAAGTGAGTATGGAGCAATGTTTCATTAGAACAAGATTGGATTGACAATTTTGGTGGATCAGAACTGCAAAATAGCCAATTTTGGTTTTCTGAGCTATCCATCCATAGGCTTATCCAAACTTGTATAGTCTTCTGAGACGTTATAATGATTGATTCAGCGTAGAGACCTGATGGTGAAAGCTGGAATCTCTTCAGTTAGTGGGGACAAGTCGATATCCTTCATTTTCTTCTGCGTTGAAATAGTTTATCCCGGAGGGGATTCTTCCTGGGACCATCAGGCCTGTTGCTCCGCTTCGTAGGCAGCTATTATTTGCTCCACCTCTTCGACGGTTAATTCGGTTATATCGGCAATATCGGTTACAGGCATACCTTTTTTGTACGAACGGATCGTTACGGTGCGCTGTTTTTGCTCGATGCCTTGCTCGATGCCTTGCTCCAGGCTCTGCTCACGTACTTCTTGCAAAATAGCTTCTTCTAGTCCCATAGGTTTCCCTGATACTCACTTCTCCGCTTCGTAGGTTTGTATGATCTGCTCAACCTGCTCGACGGACAGCTCTGCGATTTGGGCAATATCGGTTAGTGGCAACCCCTTCTCATAGGTGCGGATGACAACCAGGCGCTTTTCTTGTTCGATAGCCTGCTCACGTACTTCTTGCAAAATAGCTTCTTCTAATCCCATAGCTTTTCTTGATTTCGTAATTTTCTGAACCTCATCTTCAAATTTAAGCTTATTTTCTAAGTTTTGAAAGGCCGTATAATAAGTGATAAAGTTATACAGCCGCCTAATGCTTGCCTTATCTAACCCTCTTGTCAGCAAGTGGCGCAGCATGTCTAATTTACTCACCATTAGACGGTCATCGTCACTTTTACGCTCATCCAATGCACGCCGGGCAACTTCCAGCGCAAACCCGAATGGGTTATTGGAGCTTCGTAGCTCTTGCGGGGTATGGTCTAATAAGACAAACGACTGGAAACGGTAAGTTAGTTCCGTGTTGAAAAAATCGACTCGGTAGGTATCCGCGTGGTAAGCACGCCGCGTATCGGTATAAATCGCCACTGCCGTGACCGGCTTGTTGTACCGGTCTAATATGCGGTAGTAATATTGAAACATGCGATAGGCGAACTGCCCGTCCGGGTACCCCTGAACTTCCACATGGACCAGGAACCACTGCTCCTGCCCATCCTTCAGCCACGCTTTGAAGAGTTTATCTGCGTGCCGCTGCCTGGTGTCAGCCTCCGGCATGATCTTTTCTAAATCCTTATCCAGAAACTCGAAACCCCTGCCGATATCGATTAAATGGATATGGCCTGGGAAAAAGAAGTATAGGAAGTCTTCTGCCAGTTCCTCAATAATGCCTTTCCAGAGTATATCGCGCCGTATCATGCAGGTAAGATAAGAACAAATCGAATAAAACTCAAATTATTTGAATTATTTTGTTTCAATCGTTATTCGTAAACCATTGCAGCCAGCTTTGCCCGGTAGTTCTGTTCCAACGCACTCGCGAATGCAGCTTTATCCCTGCGCATCAACTCCATAGCTTCCCCATCCACGATAGACGGGTTCAGGCCCCTGAGGTGGCTGTCGCTCCAGGTGGCCAGCTCCACGAGTATGGGCGTCAGGGCGAGCCCCATATCCGTTAGAAGATAGTGATTGGTCTTTTTGTTGCCCGGCCGTTTGGTCTTGATGATGATCCCCACCTCCTCCAATAGCTTGAGTTTGGTGGAAAGAATATTGGTCGCAATGGCCTCATCACTTTCCGTAAAGTCCTTGAAGGTCTCCTTGCCTTCGACCAGCATCTGCTTTACGATCACCAGCATCCACTTATCCCCTAAGATGTCGAGGGCGGAAGTAAACGGGCAGTCGCATCTGAAATCCTGTGGCATATGTTAAGCTCCTGTTAAATATTGCTTGCAAATTAAAAGTTATTTTGTTTTTACTTGCAATTTGAAAGTTAAAGTGTAATTTTGCTTGCATAACAAAAGTAATAAACTTCAAGCAATGAAAAAAGCAATACCTCTTCTACTGCTGTCGGTCATTTTGGCCTGCTGCAGCCATTCAACAGCGCAGTCCCCAACGGCTGCTTCATCTGATCACGCTAATGCAAAACCTTCAACAATGAGTACCAAAGCAACAGTAGGCACTTTCCTTGGCGCCGTTTTACAAAATGACCCGGCGACGATGCGGGAACTGGCCAATGCCGATTATATTCAGCACAACCCGTTCATCCCCACCGGGCTCGAGCCTTTCATCCAAATGCTGCCGGTCCTGCAGGAAAACGGCACAACTGCCGAGAACATCCGGATGTTCCAGGACGGCCAGTACGTGTTCATGCACAACATCTGGCGGAATGCCAAGCCCTTTGGGGCAGACGAGATGGTCTCCTTTGATATCATCCGGCTGGATGAACATGGCAAGGTAGCCGAACACTGGGATGCCATGACCCCATTAGTGACAGAAACGGCCAGCGGAAGGACGCAAACGGACGGCCCCACAACGGTTGAGGATTTGGATAAAACCGAAGCAAACAAAGCCCTGGCGGTATCCCTCGTTGAAGATGTATTGATGGGCAAAAATCCAAATAAAATTACGGACTACATCAGTGCTGAAACTTACCATCAGCATAACCCAGACATCAAAGACGGATTGCAGGGTATTGTAGAAGCAGTCGAATATCTAACTGCCCGGAATAACATGTTTCAGTACACCAAAATACACAAAGTACTGGGTGAAGGGAATTTTGTTTTGACGGTAAGTGAGGGACAATGGAATAACACCAGCAATGTCTTCTATGACTTATTTCGAATTGAGAACGATAAAGTCGTGGAGCACTGGGATGTCATTCAGCCTATCCCTACCGAGGGTTTGGCGAATGACAACGGGATGTTTGGATTCAAAAACGACTAACGGAGGAGCTTTTCTGTACTTTTCCTAACGTTGTGTGACGGCTCCGGCCTCAATGGGTACCTTGGTGACTATTGGGGCTGGCGTCTTTATACCGACGACGAAGTAGTTTCCCCGATAGCTATCCCCAATAGCCATCGGGGCCAACCATGACTTCGTGTCGGCATACCTGTGCGTACCGGCATACTCGTGCGTCGG
>CAZNHN010000023.1:0-35307 GCA_964572415.1 uncultured Phaeodactylibacter sp. | reverse complement strand
GAGGTCCATTTTTTCTTGACTAAGGAAGACAAGGTCGGGTTGCGGTGCACTGTACTCGGTGAGGAGGACGGCGATGGTTGTTGCGAAAACCGTTCCCAGGTTATTCTCAGAAACATGGTGCATCATTTTGTAAAACAGCTCAGACTGGGCGTACTGATGTCGGCCAGGAGGTGCCTGATCCTGATAGAGGTTGCCTTTTACAAGCTCGTAAATATGGCGATCCCCTTCCGGGAAATCCATTTTTGCGAAAGCAGCAACATCAATATTCCGGGCATAAACTTCCATAACAATCGGCATAGTGGTCTATGCAACATAAAATACAAGCTTTACCCCAAAACTCCTAATCGTTGGCACTTCCGCCAAACCCATTTTTCACACGATCAAAACGCCAAATGATGCAAAATTTTCTACAAAACTGGGGCAATGCCGCCTACACCAGCGCCGGATTTTTCTGGATGGCGCTGTGGGCCTTTATCCTCGGCTACTTTCTCAGCAGCCTGATACAGATACTCGTGACGGAAGAGCGCATGCAGCGCACGATGGGCGATGCCCGTTCCAAAAGTATGCTGCTGGGTACCTTCTTTGGCTTTATCAGCAGCTCGTGCAGCTTTTCGGCGCTGGCGACGACCAAATCGTTATTCCAAAAGGGCGCGAGCTTTTCGGCAGCAATTGCGTTTCTGCTGGCTTCCACCAATCTGGTGATCGAGTTGGGCATTATCATTTCTATCTTTCTCGGCTGGCAGTTTGTGGTCGGCGAGTACGTGGGCGGTATTTTACTGATTGCGATCAGTTGGCTCATCATCCGGCTTATCAGACCAAAAAAGCTGATTGAAAAAGCCCGGGCGCACCTCGGGAAGCAACAAGCGGAGGACGATGATGCGGATAAATCCTGGAAAACCAAAATCCGCTCTTCTAAAAGCTGGGCAAAGATCGCCAAACAGTACGTGATGGAATGGAAAATGGTCTGGAAAGATGTCACCATCGGCTTTACCATCGCAGGCATTGTCGCCGCGTTTGTACCGGACAGTTTTTTCCGCAGCCTGTTTATCAACAGTGGGCCGGAAGTGACTACGTATAGCTTTTGGAGCCTGCTGGAGCACGTGGTCATCGGTCCGGTGGCGGCCTTTATGACCTTCATCGGCTCGATGGGCAATATCCCACTGGCGGCGCTGCTTTTCAGCAAAGGCGTAAGCTTTGCCGGGGTGATGGCCTTTATTTTCAGCGATCTGGTCGTCTTTCCGGTATTGCGCATCAACGCCAAGTACTACGGCTGGCGGATGTCGCTGTTCATCCTGTTTTTGCTGTTCAGCTCGCTGATTGGCACCGCGCTGGCGCTGCACTATGGCTTCGACCTTCTGGGCTACCTGCCCGACCCGAAAGCCGTTAGTGTCACCGAAACGGAACACTTTAAAATTGATTATACCTTTTTCCTCAACCTCGGCTTCCTGCTGCTTACCGCGGGCCTGGTCTACCACGGCTTTTTCCGCCGTAAGGACGTCATGCACCATAAGGAGATGGCGCCTAAGAGCAAAGTGCTGGAGCAAACGCTGAAGTATTTGGCTTGGGTGAGTTATGTGTGGCTGGCTGGGGGGCTGGTTGTAAGGTTTTTTTATTGCTTAATCTTCCCCTGCTTTGAGTAAAACAGCTTTATATAACTTTTCGCTTATGAAGAATTTAGCGTCTTTGATTAACGAATCAACTATAGGTTTGAGCGAAGGAATAACTCCTTTCGCTTTAGCACGCAACAGAATACCCAGAAGACCAGTGACCTCAATACCTAGCGCTTCGGCTTTAGCCCTACCTTTTTTCTCATCTATAAGCAGAAGAGGAATATTCAGCTCCAGAGCTAGTACTATGGCTTCCGACTCACCTGGGTCAAGCTCTTCGAGTAGGCTTTCAACATCTTCTTTATTCTTGACAGACTTCACGCTGAGAATGTCTGTTTGGAAGATACTATGTACATCATGCCCGAAAGCTTCCAGCCCCTTCAATTCTTCAGCAACTTTATCAGGTATAATCACTGTTTCGAAGAGCGTATTTAACAGTTGGAGTTTATCGATTAGGAATAAGTTTCCAATTACAGAGGTGTCGCTTACTACCTTCATAAACCTAGTTTTTCCAAGGTTTCCAAGTCATCTTCCAAGTCTTCAATATCGTAATTTATCGGCACCTTCCGCTCGTACAGCGCGGCTTGAAAGGCCATGCGGTGCAGACCAGCAAAATCAGCAGCTTTGCCTAAAGACAATATTTCGCGCTGATATAGAGCTACTGCTATTTCCAGTGTCAATTCATCTTCTGTCAATCCGGAAGCTTGTAGAACTTGGTCAGATATGTTTAGCGTCATCTTTTGCAACATTTAAGGTCTAAACTAATAATACCATGCAACAAATAAAAGTTCCCCTCCTCATCCTGATCGCCCTTTTGGTAGGTCTGGGTGCCGGTTACCTCCTCTTCGGCGGTACAGCAACTGAAACCGCGGAACACCAACACGCAGCTGAATCAGCGGATTCAGCAGGCACCACCTGGACCTGCTCTATGCACCCGCAGGTTCGCCGGGAAGAGCCGGGCGACTGCCCGATATGCGGTATGGACTTGATCCAACAGAGCGAGATGGCTTCCAGCGACCCGCTCAACTTTGAGATGACCCGGGAGGCTGCCCGTCTGGCCAATATCCAAACTACGATAGTCAGGGAGTCGGCTGCCGAGTCGGGCACTGCGCTGCAACTCAGCGGCAAGGTGCAGGCCGATGAGCGCCGGGCCTCAAGTCAGGTGGCTCAGGTGCCGGGGCGTATTGAAAAGTTATACGTCTCCTTCACCGGCGAGCAGGTCTCCAAAGGCCAAAAGCTGGCGGAACTGTATGCACCAAACCTGATCACGGCACAACGCGAACTGCTGGAAGCAGTCAGGCTGCAGGAGGTCAACCCCAAATTGGCGGAAGCCGCCCGCAATAAACTCCGGTACTGGAAAATCTCCACGGAGCAGATTGATGAAATCATAGCAAGCGGCGAAATACAGGAAACTTTCCCGCTCTCCGCCACGGAAAGCGGTGTAGTCACTCAACGGCGGGTAGCAGTTGGTGACTATGTGGCGCAGGGAGAGCCGCTGTTTGACCTGATGAACCTCAGCACCGTATGGGTGGTTTTCGATGCCTACGAGGAAGACCTGCCGCAAATTGGGGTGGGCGACCGGATCACTTTTTCCACCCCTGCTGTGCCGGGACAGCGCTTTTCCGGAAGGGTCACCTTCATTGACCCGATCCTCGACAAAGACCGGCGGGTTGTGGCCATTCGCACAGAAATCCGCAACCCCAACGGAAAGCTCAAGCCGGAAATGCTCGTCACCGGAGAGTTGCGGGCCGCAGCTACCGGGGAGCAAGTGGCGCTTACTGTACCTAAATCTGCCGTGCTATGGACCGGCGAGCGCTCGGTGGTGTACGTCAAGCTGCCTGATACGGACATCCCTACCTTTCAGTACCGGGAAGTAGAGCTGGGCGAAGCACTCGGCGACCGCTACCGGGTCATTGACGGGCTGGAAGCCGGCGAAGAAGTGGTTACCTACGGCAATTTCTCCATTGATGCCGCTGCTCAGCTCAACAATCAGGCGAGCATGATGAACCGCGACATCCAAATCAAAGGAGCAGAGCCGAAGGAGGAGGCCCCCGACTACCGGGCTGCTGCATCCACTGCTTTCAAACAGCAATTAGGGGCAGCGATAGAAGCTTACCTTCGCCTCAAAGATGCGCTGGTGGCCACCAATGCCGAGACCGCAGCCGCACAGGCAAAAGCTTTTACGGACAAAGTAGAACGCATTAACAGCGATGGCATAACCGGAGCGGCCCTGGAATACTGGCGGCAGCAACGCGGCGCACTCATTGCGCACAGCAAGCAGATCGCCGAAGCGGAAGCAGTCGCAGAACAACGCACTCAGTTTGATTTCCTGTCACAGGCCCTTATCAGTACGGTGAAGGCATTCGGAGCAGCACAACAAACCTACTACGTGCAGCACTGCCCGATGGCTTTCGACTGGGAAGGAGCAGACTGGATCAGTGACGCGAAAGAAATCCGCAATCCTTACTTTGGAGATGAAATGCTGGCTTGCGGCACCGTAGAAGAAACCCTGACTAAAGAGTAAATTCGTAAACCAATTTTTACCGCCTCTTTCGGGAGGCGCTTAACAATCAATTCAATGATCATGACTAACAACAAGTTTCTTATCAGACTCCTGCCTGTTCTGGCACTGTCCTTTTTTATCGTCTCCTGCGGCGGCAATGCCGATACAGCCGGCGACGAGGCGGCTACCGATCAGACCGAGCACACTCACGACGACGGGCACATGCACGAGGGCGATCATATGGAAGCTGATGCGGACAAGCAGGGCCCGGAGTACACTTCTGCCTATATTTGCCCAATGCACTGCGAGGGCAGCGGCAGTGATGAGCCGGGAGAGTGCCCCGTGTGCGGTATGGACTATGTGAAAAATGAGGATATGCCGGCAGACGGGCATAATCATGACCATAATCACGATGGGCATAATCATTAATGATAAGGCAGTCCCGGGTAAAAAATCCGGGGCTGTTTTATATTAGAGTTTATTAACGCAAATTTTGTACGTCTCTGAATGGTCTTTTTCACCAGCTCTGCATCTCGTCCTCACCTTCGTAGCTTAGGCTACGAGGTTCCGGGCGTTCTTTGATCTGGCAAAAAACACTCATCCATACCCTATACAAAACTTACCTTAATAAACTCTATTGACCTTAAGACAATCATGGACTGGAAAACCTTGAAGAACGGTATATATAGCTGGGATGGCAGCTGGCTGGACCTCTACATACAGGGGACTACTTCCACCGACTGGGAAAAGTGGGTGCGGCTGGTCAATCAACAGTACCGCATTGAATGGCATAATGGTGAGACTCAAAAAGACGAATCCCGGATTGACTTCACCGTAATCGAAGCGTACTGGAAGGGGAACGCCAACCTTTGCTCTACCGCTAGGGTCTTTCTGGATGACCGTATTCAGGTCAATGCGCATTTCTTCGAAGCTACCACGATTGAAAATGATATAGACCCCAGAGACTTCAAAAGCCTGGAAGACCACCAAAAACTATTGGATTACATGAAGGCAGTCTCCACTGCGCTAAACAAACCCATCACCCTTACTCCGGAAAACTGCCCGGAAATCCCCCTGATCCGGGTAGAAGGTACTGCGGCAGAAATTTCCACAGGCATCAATCCTGATGACTGGCCGGTAAGAATCAAAAAATAAACTTCCCTTTTCCCTATCTTGGCAATCCATTGCCAAACCACCCTAACCAAACTGCCTTATGATTGCCACTTTTGCAAGCCCCAAACTGCAAGCGCTCTACGAGCCGGTGCAACAGTTCCTTCATGACCACATCTATCCCAACGAGCTCCGATGGCTGCGGACGCCCTTCCGTGAAGTGGAACGGGAAATCCGCGCCCTTCGCCCCCAGGCACAAGCCACCGGTGCCTGGAATGCTGCACTAAGCGAAGCAGAAGGCGGCCCCGGACTAAAACTGACAGAATTTGCCCAACTGAGCGAACTCCTTGGTACTTCGCCCTTTGGGCATTTGGCTTTCAATTGTCAGGCCCCGGATGCCGGGAATATTGAGCTGCTGCTGCAGTATGGCAGTACAGATATCCGCGAACATTACCTCGAACCGCTCTTAGCCGGCGACCTCCGTTCCTGCTTTGCCATGACCGAGCCGGCCTACGCGGGCTCCAACCCGGTACGTTTGGGCACCACCGCCGTCCGGGAAGGCAACGAGTACATCATCAATGGCCACAAATGGTTTACCACAGCAGCTGATGGCGCCTCTTTTGCCATCATCATGGCCATTACCAATCCGGAGGCGGAATCGCCCTACGCCCGGGCGAGTATGATCCTGGCTCCTACGAATCTGCCAGGTTTCGAACTGGTCCGCAATATCCCCATCATGGGCCATACAGGCGAGGGCTGGCACAGCCACGCTGAGGTCAAATTCAATAATCTCCGGGTACCGGCTTCCAACCTGCTGGGCGTGGAAGGCGAAGGCTTTAAGCTGGCGCAGGAACGCCTGGGCCCTGGCCGCATCCACCACTGTATGCGCTGGATCGGTATCTGCGAACGCAGCTTCGATATGATGTGCCGGCGGGCTGCTACCCGCGAACTTAGTGAAGGGCGCATGCTGGGTGAAAAGCAAATGATACAATCCTGGATTGCGGAAAGCCGCGCCCAAATCGATGCCTCGCGATATATGGTGCTCCACACGGCACTCAAAATGCAGGAAGAGGGGCAACGGGCGGCAAGCACTGAAATTTCCACCATCAAATTCTTTGTAGCGGATGTCATGCAGCGAGTGGTCGACCGGGCATTGCAGGTGCATGGCGCACTGGGTATTACTGACGATACCATCCTGTCCTTCTTCTACCGGGAAGAGCGGGGCGCCCGTATTTATGATGGCCCCGATGAGGTCCATAAGGCTTCTCTGGCCCGAAAAATCCTGAAGCAATACGGGTTAAAGGCCCGGCGCTAATACTGAAACCCAGGAATTGGCGTTTGGAAAATAAACCCTGAAACCATGCGCCACTTTTTCCTGATCTTCCTGCCCGTCTTGCTAATGGGCAAAGCATACACTCAGCCCGCAGACACCCTCATTCAGCCTTCCACACCCCCTGAGGCGACCGCCACCCACAGTCAGGTGAGCCTGAAAGTGACAGACATGCAGGGGCAGAGCTGGAAAGACATGCCTCTTTGGCTCATCAACCCGGAGCAACCGGGAGTGGTCTATCAGGCGGTCACCAACAGCCGCGGGCAGGCCTATTTTCTATTGCCTAAAGGCGCTTCCTACCAGGTCAATGCAAAAGATCAGCCGGCATTCGGTGAAGTCAAGACCCTGAATGACGGCTATGTGCGCAGCCGCTATACGCTTTTTTATACCCCGAAGACCTACTCTGAAACCGAGCGGGGAGACACTGTTTTTCAGGAAGTGCCGCCCACCCAACAGCCCATCCGCAGCCGTATTTTGCTAAGGCTGCTGGTTAAGAATTTCGAAGAACAGCCTCTGCCGGATGAAGATATTTACTTCAATTATCAAAACAGCGGAAAGGTTTTCGCCGTAACCACCGGAGCGGATGGGCAGGCGCTGCTGATGCTGCCCCGGGGCGACAGCATACAACTCAGTACCGCTTTCGTTCCGAATGTATCCGGTTTTGAATTGCCGGATGATGACCGTCTTGGCACCCTCCGGCTGACCCTGCAAACGATCGGTAAGGAAGCCTTTTTGAAACGTGAAGCCGAACGCGCCCGCCTTGCTGCCAGGAGGGACTCCCTGTATGAACTCGCCCGTGCACGCGACTCCATTGCCGCTGCCCGGGATTCTCTGCGATTACTGTCCGGCGATTATGACTACCTGTTCCTCATGAACTCCGGGGTGAACATGAAGCAAATCCTGGAAAAAGTGGGCGAACAAGCCGCCGCAGAACAGGAACAACTGTCTGAAAACGAGCAGCTCTATGAGCTGACCGGAGAATCCGTCAAGTCGGCTTTTTACCGCAACCGGGCGGGGTGGTCGAGCAACGTCATCGTTACCGACCTGACAGGCAGCATGCACCCGTATATGGACGAAGTGCTGCTTTGGCATGCCCTCGCGGTCGTGCCCGGGGCCCAAAACCGCTACCTCTTTTTCAACGATGGCGACCGGAAGCCCGAAAAGCCAATCGGAGCAACCGGAGGGTTTTATACTACCGAAATACCTGATATGCCCGCCCTGTTGCAGACCATGCAATCCACTACGAACGGAGGCAGCGGGGGCGAGTCTGAGGAAAACGATATTGAAGCCCTGCTCGAAGCCATGCGCATGATGGGCGAGGGAGACGAGCTTGTCCTGATCGCCGACAACTACAGCGATGTACGGGATATGGAATTGCTGCCCCAACTCCGCACACCGGTAAGAATTGTGCTCGCCGGCAATCTCGACCACGGCATTAACGAAGATTACCTGCAAATTGCATGGGCTACGGGCGGCTCCATCCACACCCTCACCGAAGATATCGAAACCCTCAAAACCGTCAATGAAGGGCAGCTGATCACCATTGGCAGTCACCGGTACCGGATGAGCGGCGGCATTTTCGTAAAAGAATAACCCATTGATAATCAGAATTTAGCAAAAGGATCGCTTCGAACATCCCGTTTTCAGTCTCGTTCAAAAGGTACATTTTACCATCAAAACCAAATGAAAATGGGATTTTATTCACTCGCCTTTGCATTGACCATTGCTTTCCTGCTTTCACTCTTGTTCACCCGGCTGACCAAATCGCCCGGGCCATGGAATAGCTTTTGGGCATTGTTTGCGGTGCTTTCTCTTGCGATCTGGGTGACCAGCATCTGGGTAACGCCCATCGGGCCGCTCTGGTACGGTGTGGCGTGGATTGACCTGCTCGTGGTGGGCCTGCTCATCGTCCTGCTTTTCGGCGCAGTAGGAGAAGCCAACCAAAGACAGCTGTCTAAAGGCAATACTATGCAACAGCAAACAGACCCCGATATCCCTAAACAGGATACGACTGCCATCGCCCTCTTCGGCGTATTTTTCTGGATATTCGTGGGTTCGCTTGTCGTACTCGCTATCTTCGGTATAGCCAGCTGGGGTTAATCCTGAGCTGCAGCCCAAATGGCATCCAGAAGGCTCCCCGCCTCTCGGGTGTCATTGCTCAACTGCCAAAACATAATGCCGCCCAGCCCTTCTTCCTGCACATAGTCCGTTTTGAGCGCTACTGACTCCGGGTCGTCGTAGGAAATGAATATGCTGTCCGCCGAATTGAACAGGTAAGGCGCCAGGGCTACGGAATCCCAGTGCCGGGTAAATCCATTCTTATCTTCATATTCCTTCCGGATAGCCCCATAATCCAGCCAACCGGTATGCACGCCTTTGTTAGGTTGGTAAAGCCCGTTGTTGGCTGATGGGACACCTTTCCAGGCTCTGCCGTAAAATGCACCGCCAATAACGAGCTGCTTAGGGTCTACCCCCAGGCCTTTCACATAATTCACAATACGCTGAGCCGAGCGTGGCGACCAGTCGTACTCCGCCTCCGGCCTTTCTTCCCGCCGCTTAGCTACCGTATCCAGAATAGGCAGCCCCTCTAGGTCAGACTCCTCAATCAACCCGAGGGGCGTGTGGTGCCCGGTAACCGGTGAACGCCCGCCCACCTGATCATAGGTCATGATATTCATGTAATCGGCATACTTCATTACCTCTACCGTCTCAATATTGTAGTAGTAGCGCTCCCAGCCTGCTGAGGCAAAAGTCAGCGTTTGGGAACGGTCCAGCGTATCCATCGCTTCCCGCAGGCCTTTCATCAGCAAGGTGAAGTTTTGTTTGTCTTCGGGGCGCGCCCTTGTACCTGCAGCCGGAATCGCCGGGTACTCCCAGTCCATATCCAGGCCGTCCAGGTCATAGCGCTTCAGGAACTCAATGGTGCTGCGGATGAAAGTATCCCGGGTGCCCGGCGTGGAAGCGGCGTCCGAAAACCCATCAGCTCCCCAGCCCCCGCAGGCAATCATGACTTTGAGGTCGGGGTGTTTTTCGCGCTGTGCAACAAGGACGCGCATGAGCGAATCGTGCCCCGGACTCGTAAATGCCATCTTCCCATCCACAATATTGCTAAAGGAATAAATAATGTGGGTGAGCTTGTCGAGGGGCAGATCGCCCGGTGGGAACCGGTCGTTGGCTACGTAGTAGGCCATGATGGCAAGGTCGTCGTTCGCAGGCTCCGTATCCGTAGTATCAGTTGCCGTGCTACAGTTTAGCAATGGAAGCAGGCATAAAGCCAGTAAGATATTGGTCAGGCGCATCGTCGTTGGTTTTAGGTTTTGGAATACTAAAAAAGACAAACAACCCCGCATTCTGGTTTTAATCGGAAGCGGTTTTCACAGCGTCTTCAACTTGTTGTGGTACTGCCTTAAGCCCAAATACCTCCTCCGCAAACCGGAAGGTCTCCTGCCGGACGTGGTCCAGGTCCTTCGAGCCTATGTAGGAGGCTAATGCGTGATTGTCAACGTTGGGAAAGGCGACTTTTCTTTTTAGCGGCTCCGGCGTGCTCAACTGATCGTACATCTCCAGCATAGCCGGAACCGAAACGACCTGATCCTGTATGCTGTCATTTTTGAAGTAATAGCCCAGGAAAAAAGGGGCTTCGACCGCAGCAAAGGTTTCGGGTACCATACCGTGCTCCACCAGGTTTTGTAACTGCACCAGGCCCTCCAGCCGGTAATGATTGTACCAATACTTCATGAATTCCTCTTCCGCATCAAAATGCCGGTGGGTTCCGCCTACCATCTGCCGGGCAATCTGAAGCCCCCAGGGCATCGTCAGCACCTTTGCGCTTTCCGATTTGATGCGGATGTTGGGCGAGTAGGCAATGATACCATCCACCAGCTCCGGGTACTGCGCAGCTAATAACAAGGACAGCGTCCCTCCGGTAGAGGTACTCATAAGTATGACTTTTTTCCCAATCCGGTGCCCAACAGCAAGGGCGTGGGCAGCAGTTTCCAGCACCGAGTCCGGATGATAATGCAATAATTTGTCCTCCACATCCAGCCCGTGGTCGCGCCATCGGGCCACATAGAGATTGCACCCGTAGCGTGCTGCGAACTCCCGGTGAATCGGTTCGCCTTCCACGTAAGTGGCAGTAAAGCCCGGCAGGTAAACCAATGCGTATTCGGTCTGCCGGGGCAGGCTATCGGCCCAGATGATGCGGGCTTCGTTGTTGGGCTTCAGATTGGGAATGGCCTGCTCAGCGTTGGTTATGCTGTCTCCAAGTGCAGCGGTGGCAGTCGTGAGATTAGGCAGCTGAGCCTGTAGCTGAGGCGGGGCAGGTTTGGGGCCCAGCAGGTAGAGTACGACGAGCCCGGCGAGTAGTATGCCAATGATTTTTAATGCTTTCACAGGTGCTTTTTGCTGTAAAGTTAGCAGAGTGGTGGGCATTATTCAACAAATCAGAATCTTTGCTACCCAGGCCCAGTGCCCCACTGATTTCAGACTTACGGCACACTCAAAATATTCCTACCTTTGGCAAAAAATACCGGATGTCTACCGTTATCCACCATATCGCCATTCACGAATTGCAGAAGGAAGCCGACGAAAGCGGCGCCAGGGTTTTTCTCAGCCAGTACTGCCTGCCGGTTGAAGAGCGCGCACAGGCGCTTTCCGACAAACTGCATGATACCTTCGTACGCAAGGAAGATACCCTGCAGGGCTACCTCAGCTCTCCGGAAGACGCCCTGTTCCCGGGCTACTTTCAGGTTTTTGTAGATGGCGGCATGACGGAGGAAGCTTTTCTTTCCTTCTCCAGAGAAACCATGAATGCCCTGCAATTAACCTTACAGGGCGTGCTGGGTGCCAAAGGTGGCTACCTCGTCTACATCGACTACACCGAAGAGCTGACCAATCAGCGGGTGATGGGCATCTTCCTGGTGCGGGATACGGAGGGTGTGGTGTTTTCCAAGAAAGAGGAGGCAGAAGCTTTCGCGCTCAATACCGTCACCTACCTCAATACCGAAAAACTGGCTATGGCCTGCCGTATTCTTGTTGGCAAATTCCAGGCCGGCGAGGGGCGCTGCGTGGAGCTGATCAAGCACGCCAAGAGCCAGAAAGCCATTTCCGAATACTTCATTCAGTGGATCGGGCTGGAACGGCCGGAAAGCAGCCGCGACCTGACTAATACCTTTCTGGAAATGGTCAATGAGCTGCCTATGCCCGTCGATGAAGAAACCGGGGAAGCCATGCCGCAGCAACAGTTTCACGAGAAGGTCCTGCAGTTCGCCAACAGCAGCCCGCAGAAAGTTATCAACATCGAAGAATTTGAACAGGAGTTTTACAGGGATGAAAACCCCGCCCAACAGTACCTGCAAGACCATCAGGTGGAGATGGACAAGGAGTTCCGCTTCGATAAAAAAACCCTCAACCAATTTTACAACCACAAAATCAACGCCGATAAAATCTACCTCTACTTCAACAGCGGCCACCTCAAGGACGGTGCTATCGTGGTGGAAGGCAACCGGGTGATCATCAACTCCGAAGAGCTGGCTGACCAGATACTCGATTTAGGCAACCGCTAGCACAAAGCAGACAAAACTAATCCATGGGCTTGTCCGGCACCGGAGCACTTGCGTGGAAATCACGGTGGATGCGCCCGGCGTAGTCATCCAGCAGGGCATGTATACGATCAAGGTCAGCTGAACGGACGATCATCCCGATATGGTAGTTCTTTCTCAGGCGCCACACGATTTCCGGATCATCAAAGCCAGAGCTGTCGGGGTGCTGAAAGCGGGAGAGGGAGACCACGATGCCGGCATGATCTTCTTTGGCCTTTGGGGTCTCGTAGGGTTGCTTTTTGGCCATCGCGGTTTCGAGCCGTGCCCATTCTGCCCACAGGTTGATACCCGAGGCGTACTCCACCATTTCTGCAAGGTGCGCACCGCCTACCCGGGAACTCGTTTCCAGGAAGTAAAACTGCCCATCGTCATTAGACTTGATGAACTCCGTATGCGAGGCGCTAAACTGCATGCCGAAGGCGTGCATAACTTTAGCATGCAGCTCCTGCACTGCCTTATCATCTTCACTACCCATAGGTAAAGTAGCTGAGCGGAAAATACCGCCCCCGTGTGCCACCTCAAAGGGGGTGTTCAGGTATTTGGACACCCGGCAAAAGCCTACTTTACCATCTACAGTGATCGCATCAGCGTGGTAAACTGCCCCGGGCTTGAACTGCTCTACCAGGTATTCGTGGCGTTTATCGCCCAGGCTGTGGACCACCTGCCAGAGCTCTTCCAGCGTATGCACCTTTTTGATGCCGGTAGCGGAGGCTTCTGCCCGCGGCTTGACGACCCAGGGACCAGGCACAGTAGTCGCATAGTGCGTGATCTCCTCATCATTGAAGAGAGGGGAAAATGGCGGCACCGGAATACCTGCCTCCGCAGCTTTCATGCGCATCGCCAGCTTATCGCGGAAGTAGCGGGCCGTAGTCTGTCCCATGCCCGGCACCCGGAAAGTCTCGCGGAGGAAGGCCGCTTTTTCCACATCAAAATCATCGAGGGCCACAATGCGGTCGATTTTCTTGCTGCGCATCAGCCAGGCCAGGCCCTGCTCCAGATTGGCGAAATTCTCCGGCGTATTCTCATCGGAGTCCATGTAGAAAAACTCGTCGATGGCATGGCGGGGCCATTCGGCATGCTCCAGGTTTTTGGCTGTAAGCAGGTACACCGTGTTGCCGAAACGGGTCAGCAGGTTACTACCCTGTTCGCTGTCGCGCCCGGGCACGATCGCGCGTCTCGCGGGTGCGGTGCCGCCCGCGCCCTGTTCGCCGGCCGCCGGCGCGCTGATCCTGACGCTCTGCGACGGCAGCCTTACAGGCACTCAGGAAGTCCTGCCCTTTGTGATAGCAGGTGACGCAAAGGAAAGTCAGTGGTCGCATCATCGTATTTAAGTTGCTCGGAGCCCGAAGGCTGCGATGGGTTTATGCGTTTTTCAGTTGTTCCAAAAGCTTAATCAGCAGGCGTACGCCATAGCCGGTGGCGCTCTTTTGCACGGTAAATTCTGAATCCCCGAAAGCGACCCCGGCGATATCCAGGTGCGCCCAGCTAGGGTGCTCCTCCGTAAAAAATTCCAGAAACTTAGCAGCATTGATCGCGCCGGCCAGCGGTCGTCCACTGAAGTTCCGCACATCGGCTACGTCCGATTTCAGGTCTTCTTCATAGACCTCCCAGAGGGGCAGTGGCCACAGGTGTTCTCCGGTCGCCTCGCTGGCACTTTTCAGGTGCTGCTCCAGCTCCGGATTATTGGTAAACAGCGCGGCGGCGTGGTACCCGAAGGTGCGCACGGCACTGCCCGTCAGTGTGGCCAGGTCAATGAGTGTATCGGGGGCAAAATGTTTGAGCATATAAGCAATGCCATCCGATAAAATCAGGCGCCCTTCGGCATCGGTATCAATCACCTCAATGGTCTTACCGCTGTAGGAATCAATCACATCGCCCGGCTTGATGGCATTGGCATCCACGCAGTTGTCAGTGGTAGGTACGATACCGATCAGGTGCACCGGGAGTTGCAGTCGGGCGGCGGCTTCCATAGTGCCCAATACAGCGGCTGCACCACCCATATCACTCTTCATGTAGTGCATATTGGTGGAAGGCTTGATGGAAACGCCCCCGGTATCAAAGGTGACGCCCTTACCCACCAGCCCGACTTTAGGCAGTGGCCCGGCGGTATCCTTAGGCTGGTATTCCATGACGATAAAACGGGGAGGCTCCTCACTGCCCCGGTTGACTGCCAGTAAAGCGTGCAACCCAAGTTCTTCAATGGCTGGCTTATCGAATACCGTGACCTTATAGCCATGCTTCCGCCCGGACTGCACCGCCCAATCGGCCAGCATAGCCGGCGTTTTCTTGTTGCTGGGCGCGTTGACCAGTCCAATGATAGCCAGTTGGGCTTCAGAAAGGTGCAGGGCTCTTTCGGCGGCTTGCCGGCCCGCTTCGGCCTGTGCTTCGGGCAGGAAAAGGGTGAGTTGAGCATCGTCAGTAGCGAAAGGGTGAGGCGGCTCTGTTTCCTGACGGTAAGCACCGGTGGGCAGTGTGCTCAACAGCAATCCGCTCACAGCTGCTTCTGCGAGTACCGGCAAGTCAGCCACCGGTTGATGCAGAAAGCTAAGGCCGATATGCGCGGGCAGCTTTCGCTTATGCTTATGGGCAAATGACCGGACCGTCTTCAGCGTATCGGCGTAGGAGGGCTGCTCGCCAAGCCCCAGCAGATACCAGTCGTATTGATTGGCGAAATAGGTGATTTGTTCCCCGGCCTCGCCTTTGAAGCGCTCCTGAAGGTCTTTGGCAGATGTATTCCAAAATCCAGCAATAGCCTGCAACGCCTGCTCCAGATGAGGCCCGGCGGCCAGGGGCAGTACTATTTTCAAAGGTACCTCTCCCGGTGCTGCGGTTAAGGCGCGCTCTACAGATAAAGGCTCATGTTTTAGGTTGATAATCATGTTTTCAGGATGTTTTTGGAGGTTGGTTGAAAAAGAGCCACTCTGCAGCGCGGGGGAATTCCTGTCCCCAGCGGGCTTCATTGTGTGCTCCATCGGGATCCAGTGAGAGCTCAAAGTTAAAGGAGGCGTCGCCCTGCTCCTCTGCGGCTCGCATAAAACCGCGGATGTTGGGCACCATATTTTTGCTTTCGCCTTCGCCGGCATAGATGTAGATGTCCATATCGTGCGGGTCATTGAGGTTCATCACACGGAAAGGGATATTGGGGCTCACCCAAAGGGAAGGGGAAAAGATCATGAGCTTACCGTACACCTCCGGGTAAATCAGCCCTGCATAAATGCTGATCAGTCCGCCCATGGAACTGCCCCCGATACCAGTGGTTTCGCGGCCGGGCAGGGTACGGAAATGCTCGTCTACATAGGGCTTCAGGCGGTCGGCCAGTACCCGGAGATACTTCTTACCACTCCCGGCACCCAGCTGAGTGCGATAGGAAGGCGTGAACTCCGTAATACGGTCTTTCTCGGCATGATCAATAGCCACAACGATAAGGTCACCGAAGCCCTGTTCTTTCATCAGCGCCAGCTTCTTGTCCACACCCCAGCTACCGAAGGGAGCGTAGTCATCGAAGAGGTTTTGCCCGTCCTGCAGGTAGAGCACCGGATACCGCTTATCGGTTTCGTGATAATCGTGCGGCAGCAATGCTGCGATCCGGCGGGTTTTGATAAGCTTCGGAATTTTGAAGTCCTCGGTCAGGATTTCAATTTTGGGCAGGTAGGCCGGATTGTACGCCAGCCCGTCCACCAGCCACCGGTCTACGCTGTCAGAATGTGTATTGTGCTCCCGGATGTTGATGCTCCGGTTGGGCCGGGTGTTGCCAAAACGGTCGAGCTCCACCTGATCCCAGTCACCGCGGTGGTATTTGTACTCTAGCTGCTCGGGCAGCATTTCATCAGCCGGGAAGTTCAGCTCATAGTAGCCAGGGCCCGTTTGCTCCATCTGATACGCCCCGCTGCCGGTACGCCAGCTATTGAAGTTGCCCGATACGAAGACCGGGCGGCCGTGTTCCTCAGCCGGGGTTTGAAGCTGTAGCCGCAGTTGGGTGCCATTCGAGGGGGCGTTACCGCTGGAAGAAGCGCCTTCTGTCATATATCGTTGCTAAATCTTTCGTTCGTAATCAGTCAGGCAAAGGTAAGAAATAAGCGGATTTTGTAGGCAAGCGACCCGTGCGAAGGCGGAAAAGGGAATGAGAAAAGTTGTAGTTTTAAGCGAAATCAGGAACCCGGGTATGAAAATCATAGATAACAGCTTACTGAGTGCTTTCAGGAATGCGGTGGACTTTGCCCCCATGGCAGCGCTTTCTGAAAAGTCTGCAGAGCAGCTGCCTGTCGATTACTTCAGGTTCTACCATGCCGTTTCCAGTGTCTATTCCTCGAAGATTGAGGGAGAGGAGGTAGACTTCGACAGCTATTTCAAATACAAGTTCATGCAGGTCAAATACCAGCCGGACTATACGAGGCGGGCGGACGATTTATTCCGCGCTTATGAATATATGCTTCAGCAGCCCCTCAAAAAGCCACATCTGCTGGAAGCCCACCGGATACTCAGCCGGCACCTTTTGCCTAAAAGCCAGCGTGGGCTGATCCGGACCAACCCTATGTTTGTACTTAATGAAGCGGACCGCATTGAGTATGTGGCTTGCGCGCCTGAGCAGGTACCTGCTGCGATGGCTCTTTTTTTTGAGGATCTTGAAGCACTGCGGTCCTCTGACCTGGAACCTCTGGAAGTCTTTTACTACGCAGCCATGCTACATCTGGTATTTGTGAAAATCCATCCCAGGCAAGATGGCAACGGCAGGACTGCCCGGTTATTAGAGAAATGGTTCCTGCTGGAGAAGCTGGGCAACCGCGCACTATCCATTGAATCAGAGAAGAACTACTATGTCAACCGACAAGTGTATTACCACAATATTCGAAAACTAGGGCTCGATTACGAAAGCCTGGACTACGGGCAGGCGCTGGATTTTTTGCTGATGACAGTTAACAGTTTGCGAAGAGATAACCCTTAATTCCTGGTAGAATCTCACCAAGTCACTTGAGGGTCAATCCTTGCCGTAAAAGTGGACTCGTATCGGTCGGTACGCCCCACAATACTGTATTGAATCAGTAGGTTGTCTTCTTCCCGAAACCAATAGGTGACTTCAGAATCAAATGTCCCTGATACTCCGATGGACGTTCCTTTGACCTCGATGATATTGGGCCTTTGCATATTTCGGTAAACCTTTAGCCCATAACAGTCCTCCCCGCTAATTAATTGGGTTGGGAGCCATTGTAAGCTGTCGCCGAAGTGAAACGGTAGGCCATGTATTTCTTCCGTCAGCATTTCAGGCACTAAGTAAGCTACCCCATGGGAAACACCCATTGCTTTAGCGACCGCAGTCATGAGCGTACAGGTATCTTCCATAACCAAGTCGCCATTTCGATACGCTTCGTAGATGCTCAACTGCTCCGCAGCCGCTCTTTTGATCCTGTAGTGATAGGCTGTTGCCGGAAAATGGTTGATTTGTTGCTCAGAAAGGAAGTTGAAGGCAAAGTAACCACTCGCGCGATCAAAATGGGTTTCAGACATCCCATTCACCACAGTTGTAACCCCGGAATACCCAGCAATGGTCAGCTCGAATTCAATTTGATCGGAGTAAGATTTTATAGATTGGTAGGTTTCTTCGATTGAAGTGATATTTTTTGGTTCGGATTGACCGTAGAAAGGGCAGACCAAAAAGAGGATGAAAATAGTAAGTATTCCTTTCATAGTCCCAGGCATTATAGGAAGTTATTTAAAGAAATGTTAATGTAGGTCAATCAAGCCTTCAATAGCTCGTTTAGGAAACTTAAGGGCATCCATAAAACGTCAATATTGCTCCGTAATTGTCCACGTCCATCTCCTAAATCTCCACCTCACAATACCCAATAATCCCCGCGAAAACCTAATTTTGTCGAGCACAACAAAACGAATCCATGAAAAACCAACTCCTTTGGGGCATCGACCTCGGCGGCACCAAAATTGAAGGTGCGATCATCGAAAGTATTCAACCCCTGAAAGTAAGCTCCCGGCTGCGTATTCCCACCGAAAAGGATAAAGGCTACGAGCACATTATCGGGCAGATTGGTAAGGTAGTAGACCTTTTGCGGGAAGACAGTGGTGCAGAACCGGAAACCATCGGCATTGGCACCCCCGGCACGCTTGATCCCATCACGGGGCTGATGAAGAACGCCAACACCACCGCCCTCAACGGGCAGCCCCTCAAGCAAGATTTGGAAAAAGCCCTCGGACTACCAGTACAAATGGCCAATGACGCCAATTGCTTCGCTGTTGCGGAAGCCCGCCTGGGTAAAGTGCCCCGCGAAGCACCAGACGCACAAGTTGTATTTGGTGTCATCATGGGCACCGGCGTGGGCGGCGGACTGGTCATCAACGGTAAGGTACGCAACGGCCGGCAGGGCATAGCCGGGGAGTGGGGCCACAACTTCCTTGACTTCTCAGGGGGGGAGTGCTACTGCGGGCAGATAGGCTGCGTGGAAACTATTATCTCTGGGCCCGCACTTCAGCGGTTTTACGAAAGCCAGTCGGGCAAAAAGGATAAGCTCAAGAACATCCTGGAACGGGTAGATACCGATGAGCATGCAAAGGCGACCCTCGACCGCCTCATCCATTTCTTCGGTAAAGGCATGGCTTCCGTCATCAATACCCTCGACCCGGATGTAATCGTACTGGGCGGTGGCCTGGGCAATATCCCTGACTTATATACAAAAGGTGTGGAATCGGTCAAAAAGCACGTCTTTAACCACCGGCTTGACACCCAATTCCTGGCGCCGGAGCTGGGCGATAGTGCAGGCGTGTTTGGTGCGGCGATGCTCGTGGCTTAAGGGAGACTCTTTAGCTTTTGCCTGCTTTGAGGGGTTGACGCAAAGGGGAAACAAGATTTTGCAAAGACTGCAAAGCGTGGTCGGGCTGCAATCCTGGCATACTTCGTGCCCCGTTCTGCGAACTTTGCGTGCTACCCTTTTCCAATAAATCAGGCTTCGCCCACAAACACTTTTTTATTTTTTCTGCAATTTTTATTTTTGTCGTCTCTTTTTGATCATCTGAAGATTTACAACCACCAAGTGAAACTATGGATATCAAAATCAGCAATCTCACCAAAAGCTACGGATCGCAACGCGCGGTCGATAGTATCTCCTTTGAAGTCAAAACCGGAGAAATCCTGGGATTCCTGGGGCCTAACGGTGCCGGGAAAACCACCACGATGAAAATGATCACGGGCTACATCGATATACAGGACGGGGAGGTGCTCATCGGCGGGCAATCCGTTAAAACAGGAACCACCAAACAGTATGTGGGCTACCTTCCTGAGCACAATCCGCTTTATACCGATATGCCGGTGATGGATTACCTGGAGTTTTGCGCAGCACTGCAAGGGGTGCCCAAGCCTCAGATTCCTGAGCGTGTCCGCGAAATGGTACGAGTCTGCGGGCTGGACGTGGAAAAGCATAAAAATATAGCTGAGCTCTCCAAAGGTTACCGTCAACGGGTAGGCCTGGCGCAGGCGATGATCCACGACCCGGAAATTCTCATCCTGGACGAGCCCACCACCGGGCTCGACCCCAATCAAATCGTAGAAATCCGGGAGCTCATCCGGGAACTGGGCAAGGAAAAAACGGTTATCCTCAGCACCCACATCCTGCCAGAGGTGGAAGCTACCTGCGACCGCATCCTCATCATCAACCGCGGTCAGATCGTAGCCGATGGCACTGCCGAAACGCTTCGCAAACAGGCGCAGGGACAGCAGGTACTTCGGGCGCGGATCGAAGGGGGCGAAGTCATGGAGATGCAAAAAGCTTTGCAGCAATTGCCGTCCATTGCCACTTCCGAAATCCTGGATGCGGAAGCCGGCCGCTTTGAGCTGCAGAGCCAACCGGAACAATCCTCCAACCGGGCCGTCTTCGAGCTGTGCGTACAGCAGGGCTGGGCACTTACTGAGCTGGTGCCTTTTGAGACCCGGCTGGAGGATATCTTCCGCGACCTGACCCTGAACTAAACATTCCTCAAACCAAAAAACACCAAGCGCTATGTCTCCCGTTTGGATTATTGCTAAAAAGGAGCTGAACTCGTTTTTCGACTCCCTGATCGCTTATGTGATATTGGTGGCCTTCCTGGGGCTGAGCGGGCTATTTACCTGGGACCCGCTGGAGCTTATCGGGCAGGGCGACATCTTCTACCGCAAGCAAGCCGACCTGCAGGTCTTTTTCAGCATTGCCTACTGGACGCTATTTTTCTTCGTACCCGCCCTGACCATGCGGCAGATTGCTGAAGAGAAAAAGACCGGTACCATCGAGCTGCTGCTCACCAAGAACATCTCTGACCGGCAGTTAATACTTGGTAAGTTCCTGGCCTGCCTGCTGATGGTTTGCATCGGGTTATTGTTTACACTGCCCTACTACGTGACGGTGGCACAGCTCGGCGATATGGACCACGGTGCCACCATTTCGGGCTATCTGGGTTTGCTGCTAATGAGTGCGGCATACATCAGCATTGGCCTTTTTGCCAGCAGCATTACCAGCAATCAGATCGTTGCCTTTCTGCTCGCCATGATCATCGGGCTGTTTTTCCACCTCCTCTTTGAGATCATGGGCAGCAATCTGCAGGGTGGGCTGAGTACTTTTTTCCAAAGCCTGAGCCTGCGCTATCACTTTGACTCCATTCAGCGGGGCGTGATTGATACCAAAGACCTGGTGTACTTCGCCTCTATCATTGTGCTTGGGCTGAGCCTTTCTAAACTCATCATCTCAAAAAGACAGTAGCCGATATGAAACGACAACAATGGTATTCTACGCTGCTCCTTATCGCTATCGTGGTGGTCGCCAACCTGATCGCCCGGCAGCTGTTTTTCCGGATTGACCTGACCGAAAACAACCAATATACCCTGAGCCAAGCCACAAAGGATATCCTTCGTAACCTGGAGCAACCGGTGACTGTAACGGCTTACTTCTCAGAAAATATGCCGCCGAATATCGCTAAAGCCCGGCAGGACTTTCAGGAGATGCTGGTGGAATACAGCAGCCTCTCCAATGGCTATCTGGACTACCAATTTGTCAACCCAGACGAGGAAAGCGAGCAACAGGAAGCTATGCAGGCAGGCATACAGCCCGTCATGATCAATGTGCGGGAAAAAGACCAGGCCAAGCAGCAGCAGGCTTACCTGGGCGCCGTGATCAGCCTGGGCGATCAGCAGGAGGTATTGCCTTTTATTCAGCCAGGTGCCCCCATTGAATATGAACTCTCCACAAGTATCAAAAAACTGGCGGTGCAGGATAAGCCTTCAATAGCTATCCTGCAGGGGCACGGCGAAGCTGGTTTACAACAACTGGCACAAGCTGTACAATCGCTCAGCGTGCTGTATCAGGTGGAAACCTTCGACCTTTCCACAGAAGCCAGCATACCCGACCGCTTCCGGGCGGCAGCTTTGGTTGCCCCTACGGATACTCTTCCACCGGCTAACCTGGCGAAGCTTGACAACTATCTGTCCCGGGGTGGGCAGCTGCTCCTGGCGCTCAACAGCGTAGAGGGCGACCTACAGAACGCCCGGGGCTCCGCCACACCAACCGGACTGGAGGACTGGCTTATGCAAAAGGGTATTTCGGTCACTCCCGGCTTTGCCATTGACGCGCAGTGTGCGCCGGTGCAGGTACAGCAGCAACAGGGGTTCTTTCGATTCAACACCTCTGTACAATTCCCCTTCCTGCCTATTATTACTGAATTTAGCGACCACCCGGCGGGCAGTGGACTGGAGCAGGTAGTAATGCCCTTTGCCAGCCCCCTAAGCTTTGTTGGGGACAGCACCGTAAAATATACACCCATTGCCCTGACTTCCGTTTCCTCCGGCATTGTGAATGCCCCAACTTACTTTGATATCAACAAACAGTGGACAGAAGCGGACTTTACCATGAGCAACCTCCACCTCGGCGCTGTACTGGAAGGCCCGCTCGCCGGTGAGGCTTATGCCCGGATGATTGTTTTTGGGGATGGCGACTTCCCGGTCAACGGGCAGCAAGGCCGGCAAAACGAAGACAACATCAGCCTGTTTGTCAACAGCATCGACTGGCTCTCTGATGATACCGGGCTGATTGAGCTGCGGACGAAAGCGGTGGCTTCCCGCCCCATTGACCAGGAATACCTGGGCGAGGAAGCGCTGAGCACCCGCAACTGGCTCAAATACCTCAACTTCGGCCTACCCATACTGCTGGTGCTGGGCTATGGCTTAATGCGTTACCAACGGCAAAAGCGGGTCCGCTTGCAACGCCAAAGCCAGCGTTTTGTGTAGCAAAAAAACTGCAACTATGAATAACCGGACTTTATTCATCGTTTTAGTAGCCCTGTTGGGCGTTTACGGGCTTACCCGTCTGTTTTCCGGCAAGCGGGAAGCAACTTTTGATCCAAATCTGGTACAGGTAGACACAAGCGCTGTTACCCGTATCGTTGTTCAGCCTGCTGCGAAAGAACCGGCATTCACCCTGCAGCGCCGGGCCGGCAAATGGTCGGGGCAAATCGGGGAGCAGGCAGTCCCTTTAGACCCTTCTGCCGTTGGGCGGGCACTGGGCGCCCTGAGTAGTATCCGTGCCAGGCGGATCGTAGCCAAAACCGAAGCGCAATGGAAAGACTACGGGCTGAGTGCAGAAGAAGCACGTCATTTTGAGGCTTTTGCCGGAGATTCAAAAGTCGCTGACCTCTATTTGGGCAAGCTCGATTTCAACCAGCAAACCAGATCTGCAACCGCTTATGTAAGGACAGGAGATGCTCCGGATGTGTATGCCGTTGATGGATTTCAGACTATGAATCTGCCTGCAGACCTGAATAGCCTGCGCGACCACACCGTACTGAAAATGTCGGCCGGTATGGAAGTCACTGCCGTTGCCTATCAGGCAGAAGATTTTAACATTCAGCTGGAGCGAACGCCAAATGGCTGGCAACAGGATGGGGAAGCACTCGACAGCGTGAAGGTGGAAAACTACCTCAATACCCTGCGCAATCTGAATGCTGCCAACTTTGCCGATGATTTTAACCCGGCAGGAAAGACATCCTTAAAGACCTTAACGTTATCAGGCAATAACATGACCGCTCCCTTTCGCGTTGTAGTATACCGGGATACGATGATGAGTGCCCCCTTTGTGGTGCATTCCAGCTACCGCCCGGAAACCTACTTTAGCAGTGACTCCTCGGGCATCTACAAAAACCTTTTTGGTAAGCTCGATAGCCTGTTGAAACCCTAAATGATAGAGATATGACAAAAGTCTTTATCTTTAGGCGGATTTATTCATGAAAGAAACAAGAAATGACCATGAAACCATTAATGATGATGCTGGCTCTGCTCTTTTTGGGCTCCATGTCCGTGCAGGCACAGTCGGCTAAAGCATGTTGCAGCACCAAGGATAAGGCCAGCTGCACCAAGGCTGAAAAAGCGAGCTGCGACAAAACAGCAAGTGCAGCCAAAGCCTGCTGTGCTAAAGGTGCGCAGGGGAAATCCTGTGCCAAATCAGCCAGCAGCAATGCAAAAAAAGTGAGCAGTGATGCCAACGTAACTACAGCTTCTATCCGTATCTACGGCAACTGCGGCATGTGCAAGCGTACGATTGAGGGTGCTCTGAATGACCTGGAAGGCATCCACTCTGCGGAATGGGATGTCAAGTCGGGCATGCTGTCTGTAGCTTACGAAGCGGAAAAGGTATCAGAGGATGATATCAAAGCCAAGGTAGCTGCAGCGGGATATGACTCAGACACGCACCGTGCGCCGGATGAGGTGTATGCCAACCTGCACGCCTGCTGTCAGTACGACCGCCCAAAGGGATAGCCGAACCTTCCCGGACGATTGTTGGTTGCTCACAGGGCAGCCAACAATCATTCTTCCTCCTCATCAGCGATCAGCTCGTTTTTCTCTAGTTGTTTGTACAGCTTCAGGGATTTCTCGCCCAATGCGCCCAATGGCACTTCGGTCTGCCCCAGGATATCGAGCAGCACATTGATGCGCCCCTCCACATCGTAGAATTTGTTGATCACAATAATATTTCGGTCTTCCACAATGGCGTAGCCGGAATTGAAGTTTCCCTTCTCATAACGGATTGTGTACTCGATTTCCTCGAACAGCGTCTCCAGCTTTTTCAGGCTATGGCGGGTATACTTGAACATACACGATGGCTTTGGCGCTAAAATAACTATTTCAGCACACACTCTACCCGGCGGTTTTGCTGCCGCCCTTCCGCGGTATCATTTTCAGCTACAGGCCGGCTTTCCCCATAGCCCTGATAAGTAATACGTTTGGCATCCACGCCCTGCTCAATGAGATAGCGCCGGACGGCACCAGCGCGGCGCTCCGAAAGCCGTTGATTGTCAACGGCCTCGCCCACATCATCCGTATGGCCGGCCATTTCCGCCTGTACCTCCGGGTGGCTCAGCAGGTAGGCAGATAGCTGGTCCAGTTCGGGAAAGGCTTCGGGCTGCAGCACTGCACTCGCACTTGGGAAATGAACGGATCGAAAAGTGTACCGGCCAGTTTGCGTAAGCGTTTCCTCCAGGCCTGACTGTACCGGACCGATATAGACTTCATCAAGGCAGTAGTAGGCGATGCGCACCGGGAAGACGACGTAGGGAGAAGGTTCAAAGTTGACCTCCGTTTGAGCATCTTTGAAAAAGTTGCCAATTACAAAGTGCCGGGTTGCAAAAGGCGCCTTGAACGTACCCTTAACCTGGACCCACATCATAGCACTGTCGCCCACAATGGCATCCACGTTGAAGTGAGGCCGGATGTTGAACTGCCGCACGGACTGATCAAAAAACTCTTTAGGGTCAGCGGGGCTGCGCAGGAAGGCAATGCCAATATTGTTGCTCGCTACCGGCACCGGAGGCACGGTAAACTCCGTAAGGGGCAAGGTTTTGAGGTGTTGCAGAGGGACTTCGACTTGCCGGTTGAGCCAAAAGCTGACCTCATACATAGCGCCCTCCACAAGAGGCTCGCTCAACCGCCCCTGCACAAACTCGTGGTAATCATTGAGCCATCCTGTTTGTGCCGCCGGGTAAAAATTGATAAAGCCCAGCATTCTGTCCCCGGCATAGGGCTCAGGAAAGATGCAGGCTGCGGAGTCCGGGTAGGAAATCAGATCAGGGGTAAGCCCGTTGAAGGAATTCCAATACGCAGCCGATTCGTTAAATTGGTAGGTTTTGCGGGAGAAGCTGCACTTATTATGGTATTTGGCAGATCGTAAGGTTTCGAAACCCGGATTAAGCACCAGGTTTTGCGCCTGCACCCGGATCAGACACAAAATCGAAACAGCAGCGAACAGGATAGTTTTCATAGGGGTTTTACACAATAATGCAATGCAGTGGCATAAGTTACAGCGGGCTTCACTAGACCATAGTAGCGCAAAATGCGTTCAATTGATAACTTTGCCTTAAATCTCAATCGGTGCTATGCAAAAGAGATCTATGAAATTGTTGTTGACCCTCGTGGCAGTGAGTTTGTTCTGCAGCCTGCAGGCACAGGATTTTGGACCGGAGCGCCGCTTTGAGGCAGGTGCGGTGGTAGGGCTTAATCTTTCTCAGGTAGATGGGGACGACCTGCTGGGCTTTTATAAGTATGGATTTCAGGGTGGGATCAAAGTAGATGCGATACTTTCCGAACGCTGGAAGGTCGGTATAGAATTGCTCTTTTCTCAGCAGGGAGCCCGGCAAAGCAGATTTGATGCCCCTGATTCAGAACTGGATGTGGAAAACATTCATTTCAATATGGTGGAAGCGCCCGTGCTGGTTCATTTTCGCGACTGGAAACTACAGCTTACCGCAGGTGGCTCCTATGGCAATATCATCAACTACACCGTCACAGAGGTGACGGGGGAGGATGGTACGGAAAGGCACCCTATATCTCAGGACGTATTTTCCGTGATCCTTGGCGGCTCCTTTTACTTCACTGACAATTGGGTGATGGATATCCGCTGGTCCCGCTGGCTCAACTCTCCTTACAGTGAGGAACTGGCAGAAGCCAATGAACAAACCATTGTGCCCTGGATCGGACGCAATATTACCATTCGTGGCTGCTATCTGTTTTAGACTCAACCATTCGACTTTCTTAACTAAATGCTAAGGCAGGTTAAAGGTGGTTAAAAACGGGCACGGTGGCTGATTTTCCTTTTTATTTGAAGAAGAAATCAAACACCGACGAATTATGAAAATCACCCACTTACTTACCACGCTTTTTTTATTCGCTGCCTTTAGCCTGTCAGCTCAAAAGGAAGAAACCCTGTTCAACAGTTCGGACATCCGAATTTCCGGTATTTGGGCCAGCATCGACCACAACTACAGCTTTTTTGAAGAGGAATACGCCTACGGGCGGGGCTTCAGCATCGGCATTGAAGTCAGCCGTTCGATCTACATCGGCTATGCCCGCAACAGCTTCCGTCAGGAACCGGTCACAGGGCCAGATAACCGCCGTCTTGACCTTTACTACGATGGGCTGCAGCTAGCCTATGCACCCAACTCAACACGCTTATTGCACCCCCGTTTAGGATTATTCGCTGGTGCCGGACAGGCAACGGTGGAAGGTATTGATGATGACCAGGTCTACGTTATTAAACCTACTGCAGGTTTGGAATTGAACGCCACTCAGTGGTTCCGCGTTGGTTTAGAGGCTGGTTACCGCTTCGTTACTTACGATAATATACCTGATTACAGCTCCAGCGACTTCTCCTCTCCTTTCGTCAATATTGCGCTGCGGTTTGGCTTATCGTGGGGCGATTAAGCTCAGGCAACAAAGCTATGCCTTTTGCTGGTGCACATACTCAACCACCTCTCGCACGCCCTTTGCGACCTCCAGCAGGCCTAAATCCAGGTCATCATAGGTCGTGACGGGCTTACCGGAGCGGGGCAGCCCCTGAAGACCGGCAAAAGGCAGCCCTTCCCAATCCACGGGCTTAAGTGCTACAGGCACTACAATTACCCCCTCTGACCTGCGCGCCATGGCTTTCTCCACTTCCGACTTCCAGATGTGCTCTGAAGCTATGAAACTTGCGCTTACAAGCAGCAGCACAATATCAGCATCCTGAATATTGCGCTTGGTTGCTGCGCCCCAATCCTGCCCGGCCAGCACCTGCTCATCGCTCCAAAGGTCAATCAGGTTTCCCCGCTTGAGTGCCGTCAGGTGATTATCGAGCCTGTTTTTGAGGTCCTGGTCCGCTTCGGCGTAAGAAAGGAAAAGCCTGAGTGGAGCGGGCGTGGGCTCAGGAGCAGTTGCCGCATCTGATTGCTTCCCGGATTGGTTATTGGCGACCATGGTTTTTGCGTCCCCAAGCAGGTTGAGAAACTTATCCACCCATTGATTGCGGGCCAGGCTACGGTCTGCATTAGAAATCACTCCCTTCATTTCCCTGTGCCGAAGCTCGTGCATTTCGCCAGTCAGCAAAATCGCAATCTGTGTTTCGGCAGCGTCAGGAAAATGGGCATTGAGCAAAGCAGTGAGCCGTTCAGAGAGCCGGCTTAGCTGCCGGTTGTCTGCTGCAGTAGCAACGCTGTCTTTAAACAGATCAATCTGCTCCAGAATAGCTTGGGGATTCATTGGTCAGGCGTTTTGGCAATAAGGTCAGGAGAAATTCGATTGTCCAAAGCTACCAATATCACCCCGGATTGCCAAAGGTTAAACATCATAGGTGATTTCCACTTCATCAGAAGTAGGGTGCGCCTGACAGGTCAGTATAAAGCCATCCGCAACCTCATCATCATCCAGCGCGAAACAAGCGTCCATTTCAACCGACCCCTTCAACACTTTTGCCATGCAGGTAGAGCAGGCACCGGAAGTACAGGAGTAAGGTGGGTCGAGCTTTTCAGCCAGGAGCGTATCCAGGATGGTCTTGCCAGATGTTACGGTCACTTCCATTTGCGAGCCATCGAGATGCACCTTGACTTTTGCACCATCCACGCCGGCAGCCTTGGTGCCATCAGCAGCAGGCTGTCCGGTGGTAAAGCGCTCCGTATGAATGGACTTGCTTTCGATGCCCTGCCCGAGGAGTGCTCCTTCTACGGTGTCGATCATATCGCCAGGGCCACAGATAAAGTATTCGGCCTTCTGACTGCGCTTTTTATGTTTACCGAGGAACCACTGCACCTGAGCAGGGTCTATACGGCCGGTACGGCCTTCCCAGGCCACTTTGCTCTTTTTGAGAAAGCCCAGTGCGCCTCCCGCCTTTTCCCGTTTGGGCTGGCTCAGAATGTGCTCTACGAATAGCTGCCCCTCGTACTTGCGCTGCAATCCATCCAGGGCGTCCCTGAAGATAATGGTCTCTTCGCTGCGGTTGCCATACAACAGGTAGACGGTGCTCTGAGGTTCCTCCTCCAATATCGTTTTGAGAATGGACATCAATGGGGTAATGCCGCTACCGGCGCCAAAGAGGTAATAATCCTTGCGCTGATCGGCATCCAGTTCGGTGTAGAACCGCCCATCTGCAGGCATTACAGAGATTTTGTCTCCAGCCTTGATCTGCTGATTGATATGGGTGGACACCTTACCGTTTTCCACCCGCTTTACCGTCACCGCAAGGTCTTGCTCCACGGGGCTGCTGCACATAGAATAGGAGCGGCGCTCTTCCTGCCCGTTGATGTCGAAGCGCAGGGTCAGGTACTGCCCCTGCTTATACTTGAAAGCAGACTGCAGGTCTTCAGGCACTTCAAAAACAAGGGTCACGGCATCCTCTGTTTCGGGGCGCACTTCCCGTACCGGCAGCTCATAAAATTGCTTGCTCATATCTCTATCGTTCGTTTTGCGGGGCAAAAATAGGCTAAAATTGCCGCTTTGCCCAAGCCTTAGTTTGAAAGTAAAAATCAGGTAACGCCATAAATGCGCTGCGGTTCAATCCCAAGATTTAAACCAGCTTGACGAATCGGATAAGTATGCGTAACTTTGCGGCGCTTTAGCAAACACACTATCAAGTAGTTAACATGGCCACACCACGCAGCGTCGCTTTTTACACCCTGGGCTGTAAGCTCAACTACTCGGAGACTTCCTCTATCGGGCGATTGTTCGAAGAGGCGGGCTATTCGGAAGTGGGCTTTAAAGACGGCGCTGACATCTACGTGATTAACACCTGCTCGGTGACCGACTTTGCGGATAAAAAATGCCGGCAGATTGTACGCCGGGCGCTGAAGTACTCCCCGGAGGCTAAAGTGGTGGTGGTAGGCTGTTATGCACAGCTCAAGCCGGAAGAGATTTCCGAAATCGAAGGGGTGGACCTGGTCCTTGGGGCGGCTGAGAAGTTCCGTATCCTGGACTATGTGGAGGAGCTGAGCAAAGCACCCGGGAAGGGCATGGTACGTGCCGGTGAAGTCAAGGAAGCCAATGAGTTCGTCAATGCTTTTTCCTTTGGCGACCGCACCCGGTCTTTCCTCAAGGTACAGGATGGCTGCGATTACAAATGTACCTTCTGCACCATCCCGCTGGCACGGGGGCGCAGCCGCAGCGATACAGTCGAAAGCGTTGTCGCCAACGCACATCGCATCGCAGAGATGGGTGTGAAAGAGATTGTGCTCACCGGTGTCAACATCGGCGACTTCGGCAATGGCACCGAGGTGATTGAAGGGGTGCGGCCTAAGAAAGAGGCGATGTTTATCGACCTGATCCGCGAGCTCGATAAAGTGGAAGGCATTGACCGCTTCCGCATTTCCTCCATCGAGCCCAATTTGTGCACGGATGAAGTCATTGAATTTGTAGCTCAGTCCGGTCGCTTTGTGCCCCACTTCCATATGCCCCTGCAATCGGGCAACAACAAGCAGCTCCGCGAGATGCGCCGCCGATATAAGCGCGAGTTGTACGCCGACCGCGTAGCTAAGATCAAAGCACTTATGCCGCACTGCTGCATCGGGGTGGACGTGATCGTAGGTTTCCCCGGCGAGACGGAGGAGGACTTCCTGGAGACCTACCGTTTCCTGAATGAGCTTGATATTTCCTACCTGCATGTGTTCACCTACAGCGAGCGGTCCAACACGCCCGCCTATGAGCGCACCGATCATGTGGATATGGAGGAGCGCCGCCGCCGCAACAAAATGCTCACCATCCTGAGTGAGAAAAAGCGCCGGTACTTCTATGAGCAGTTTACCGGCACCGACCGTACGGTGCTCTTTGAGCAAAGCAGGGAAACCGGGCTGATGTCCGGCTTTACCGACAACTATGTGCGCGTCAGCCTGCCTCTACAGGAGGAACTGCTGAATACCATGGCACCTGTACATCTGCACCATATCAATGAGGAAGGCGCGGTGGAAGCCACACTGTCAGCAGCAACGGTAGCAAATTAAGCGGCAAAGCCCTACCTTTGGGCTGCACCAACTCCGTAGCGGATGTACCCCGACTTGTCTTATCTGTTCCACGATCTCTTCGGCACCCCGGCTGATAACTGGCTATCCATTTTTAAAACCTTTGGATTGCTGCTGGTCCTCGCGATCATCTCTGCCGCCTTCATCCTTTATCACGAGCTGAAGCGCAAGGCAAAGGAAGGTCTGTTTGAGCCCCAAAAGGAAAAAATTGAGCTTGGCAAGCCCCCCACCAATGCGGAAATTGCCTCCAACGGCGTTTGGGGCTTCATCCTGGGCTTTAAGGGTATCTATGCCTATCAGAATTTTGCTGCCCTCAAGGCGGACGCGGCAGAGGTGCTGCTCTCAACAGCAGGAAGCTGGAGCGGCGGACTGGTGCTTGGCATTGCTTTTGCCGCCTACCGCTACTGGAATGGCAACCGCAAAGCCCTGCCAAAGCCTAAGCAGGCTATCCGGCATATTTACCCCCACGACCGGATCAGCGAAATCACCATTATTGCGGCGGTCTCCGGAGTTGTGGGCGCTAAAGTGTTTGCGGTAATTGAAGATATTCCGGCCCTGCTGGCTGACCCGGTGGGCACCTTGCTGTCCGGTGGCGGGCTTGCAATCTACGGGGGGTTGATTTTTGGCTTCCTCTTTGTCGCCTTGTACCTGAGGCGAAAGAATATTCCAATAGTGCATGTTTTAGATGCAGTGGCACCGGCCCTGATCATTGCCTACGGTGTAGGCCGGCTGGGCTGCCACTTCTCCGGCGATGGCGACTGGGGCATTGTAAATGCCGCGGCGCAGCCAGAATGGTGGTTCCTGCCCGACTGGCTGTGGGCCTACGACTATCCGCACAATGTACTGAGGCGGGGCATACCTATTGAAGGCTGCGACATGATCTACTGTACCCGACTCGACCCACCGGTCTATCCTACCCCTGTGTATGAATCCCTGATGGCATTCACCATAGGCGCTATACTATTCGGGCTGCGGGGTATCACCCGGGGCTATCCGGGCATGCTCTTTTTCGTATACCTGTTGTTCAATGGTATGGAGCGCTTTTTCATTGAAAAAGTGCGGATCAATGAGGTGTATTCCTTTTTGGGCACGGGGCTGACGCAGGCTCAGTTTATTGCAGTGACTTTATTCCTGATCGGGCTGGGGGGCACAGTATGGATTTGGCGAAAGCATCAAAAGAGCTGAGCCAGGTTTTCATAGACTATTGCTGCGGTGCGGTCCCAGCTGTACTGCCGGCGTTGCAGCCTGCCTTTCTCCACCAGGGATGCCCGTAGCGATGCATTCCCATCTAACGCTATTAAAGCCCGGGCGAGCGCCGTGGTATTCCCGGGGTCAATTAGCAATGCCGCCTGACCGGCGACCTCCGGCATAGAGGAGACATTGGACGTGATGACAGGTACGTCTGCTTCCATCGCTTCCAGCAGCGGCAACCCGAAGCCCTCAAACAGGGAGGGATAGACAAAGCCTTTCGCGGCGCCCATCAATGCCGGCAAATCTTTATCGGGTACAAAGCCCAATAAGTCAATATCTTCCTGAAATGCAGAGGCTTCATAGGCCGACTTCACCGGGCCTGACTGCCAGGCAAAACGGCCGGCAATCAGCAATCGGGCCGGGCTTTGCGTTTGGGCTTTAAAATCAGAAAATGCAGTGATTAACCGGTGCACATTTTTGCGGGGGTGGATGGCGCCTACGTAAAGATAGTAGGGCTTTCCGGCGCTCCATTTGTTCCGGGCCGCTTCCCGCGCTGCTGCGGTGAGCGGGCGGAAACCTTCCCGGCAGGCATTCCCGCAGATCGCGATTTTGGATTCCGGAATACTGTACCGTTGCTGCATATCTTGTGCCGTGTAGCCGGATACAGACAGTAAGCGCTGAGCATGCGCACAGAACTTTGGGGTAAAATGCCGGTAGTACCGGCCCACAAGCCCCGGCGTGTGCTCCGTGAAATGCTCAAAGGCAAGATCATGGACCGTGAGCAGGGCAGGCACCTCAGACCGAAGCGACAAGTAGCCATCAGGAGAAAAAAAAACGTCAGCCCGGTGCTTGCGCAAAGCATAAGGCACGGCCCATTCAAACCAAAGGTACCAAAGCAAGGGGTGGCGGGCAGGAGGCGGCAGTACAATCCCCCGGGCTTGACCGCCAAAAGTGAAGGCAGGATCGAAGGGGCGGTCGAAGAAAAAGAGGTAATCATGCTCCGGGTGGTCGCGCAACAGCCGGCGCACCACCTCATAGGTGTACCGCCCAATGCCCTCAATGCGGCCCGGCAGCAGGAAACGGGTATTAATGGCTACTCTCATATTCAGCAGCCAAAGATAGGAAACCTCTTGCTATAGCCGGGCACCAAAGTATTGTTCCACCGCAGTGGACAGGTGCGTTTTTTTACTGTTGGCCACACTGATCTCCGTACCGCACTCCATGACAACAAACCCTCCCTTGCCGCGCACGTAACGGTCTATGCGTTCAATATTGACGGTGAAAGAACGGTGGACCCTGACAAACTGCGGATACTGTGACAGCATCCCCTGAACATGGCTCAGGGTTTTGCAAATCAATTCCTGCGATCCGTTAGCAAACCGGATCATTGTATAATTGCCTTCTGCACGGAGATAAAGAATGCTGGCTACCGGCCGGAAGAGGTAGCCCTCGAGTGTAGGCAGGGCGATTTTTGCCCGGCGCATATTGAGGGCTGTAGTGGGCGCTATTGGGCGCAAGGTATTTGACTTGGGTGTTAAGCTTACCATTTTCATAGACCGTTGGATTATGGAACCTGACGTACTGCACGAAGCTCCAGAGTGTGGAAATGTATAAACTCAATATTAGGCGAAGGCGGGCTGCGGCGCAATACACATTCGGTTTATTGTCAGGTTTCAGAATTTAAAATACCTTTGGGCAGGAGACAGCCAAAATGGCTTTGCAGGAGTTATATAGCCCCGGTATGTTGCAAAAGGACCAGAACTATGCCCAAGACCCCATCCAATAAGCTCTTCAACCTGATCAAGTCCATGTCGGGCTCAGAGAAGCGGTACTTCAAAGTCTTCGTTGGCAGCCATGCGAATAAGGACAGTAAATACCTGCGCCTTTTCGATGCTATTGAAGCACAGGCGGAATTTGATGACGAGGTGCTGAAAAACGAAGTCTATCGGGGCGAACCGGTACAGAGCCGGAAGTACTCTGAGCTAAAAGCGTACCTGTATGACCTGTGTCTGAAAAGCCTGCAGGGCTATGATGAGAAAACCTCCGTGGACTATAAGCTGCGCCACTATCTGCAGAGCATGCAGGTTCTTTTCCGCCGGTCCCTGTTTTCAGATTGCCAGGACCTGCTCAATAAAGCCCGGAAACTCGCTTACAAGTATGAACGCTTCACGATGCTCATTGACATGCTGGGCTGGGAAAAGCAGCTGGCTTACGCCAAATCCGATATAGACTATCTGGATGAAGCCCTGGACCGCATTGAAACCGAAGAGCAGCATTTGCAGCAGCAGCTAAGCAGTATCTCGGCCTACCGAAACTTGTTTTTCCGCCTGTTAGTCAGTCTTCGGAAAGACGCCTCTCTGGCTGGCCCGGAGTTCCGCGAGCGGCTGGCCAATATTGTGGATACGCCACTTCTGCAACGGCCGCCGGAAGCTGATGCCCATCAGGCTCTGGTCTATTACTACCGGACACTCAGTATATATCAGCTGGCAACAGGCGACCTGCAAGCATTTAAATCGAGCAGTGAGCAGCTCATTGAGCTAATGGAATCCAAACCGCACTTCCTGAATGAGGATGTCTCAGAGTATATCTCAGCGCTCAGTAACCTCATTATGGGCTGTGGCCGGGTGGGTGATTACGACGCCCTTGAGGTTTACCTCGAAAAGCTCCGGCAGGTCAAACCACTAAGTCAGGACGATGAGCTAAAGATCCACCGACAGTATTACCAAAATAAATTCTCGCTGTGTATTGCAAAAGGCGATTTTGAAGAAGGTCTGTCGGCCCTGAAGACCCACTTCAGAGAGCGTAGCCATTTCGATAATGACTTATTCGAAACCAATACCTTTTACTATTATTACTTCCACATTTCTTTTGGGGCGGAAGCCTATGATGACGCGCTTTCTTACCTTAACGACTGGCTCAACCTGAGCACCACCGTTGAGCGGCAGGAGTTGCAGGGTATAGCACGTATTCTCAATCTAATTGTACATTTCGAACTTGGAAATTATGTACTGCTCGACTCCCTGATCCGAAGCACCTACCGTTATCTAATGAAGCGGGAAAAACTGCACGACGTAGAACGGGAAATTATCAATTTCATACGGAAAGCGGCTGGTTCGCCCTCACAACATAAGCTGAAGATGGCTTTTGAGAGCCTCAAAGGAACATTTGAGCGATTGCCGCAAGCAGAAAGGGCCAAAAGCTTCTTTGTGCGTGCTTTTGATATGATGGCCTGGCTGGAGGGGAAACTGGAGGGGAAGTCTTATGGTGAGACGATTAAAAGGAAATTTAAGGAACGCAGCCATTAACAGCTGTGCTCCTTACTACGCTAAAGGACTGAATGCTTAGGCATTGCTCATCCGCCGATTTCGCTTAATGTCGTATTCAGCCCTTTCTCTGATTCGTGCTTTTGTCCTATCAGGCCGCGTACATCCACCGTTTCCCAGATGAAAGTACCCTGAAAATTAGCCCCGGTAGGACTGTAATTGTGCCCCCCCTTAGCCTGCAGGCATGCTTTTTCAGATATGCGGGCAGATTCGAATTTGTCGATTTTGTGTTGACGTTTTTTCATGATTTTCCTGTTTTATATGAGCAGAATACTTGATGGTATTCTAGTGCCTCAAGCCATAAATCCTTGACACCCCAAGTTTCATTCTTTTCCGCCTACTCTTCGTTGAAGAACCGCTCCTTTAGCTCGGG
>CAZNHN010000022.1:30955-35321 GCA_964572415.1 uncultured Phaeodactylibacter sp. | reverse complement strand
CGTAGCCATCTGTAGCCTCGTAGACTACGGTGTATACACCTGGCGCCAGCACATCGCCCGGCTCTGGGCCGCTGACCTGCTCCAGCATTACATCCAGGTCACAATCGTCGATCACCGACATCTGCCAGTTCACCGGCACGCTGTCCTCGCAGGCCGGGATCTGTACCTGCATGTCGCCGGGGCCGTAAACCTCCGGCGCGCGGTTGTCCACTACTGTAATTTCGTAGGGCATCGTATCCCTGTTGCCCGCTGCGTCAGCGGTTATCAATAGCAGCGTGTCGGTGCCTATGCCTGCATGGGCAGAGACTACATAACCAGGCCCGCTGCCAAGCACTGCTGCGCTGCTGCCCGGGGAGGGGGCATTAGGGTTATCTGTTTGCCCGGTAAAATGCGCTTCCAGGCTGACCCCGTCGCTCAGGCAGTCATCGTCCAGCTCAACGGTCCATTGGAACTGCACGCCGCACTCGCCTTCCGGGATATTCTCGTACAAGATCGTCATCTCAGGCTCGTTACCGGACTGGTCGGTGACCGTCTTTATTGGTGCTTCCTCGTCTGTGTTTTCGAGGATCAATACCTCTTCATAGAATTCAGGCAGGCAGCCATCGCCGTAGGCACAGTTGCCACGGTCTACCAGTTCAAGGCGGACACGGAAAGTCCCTTCGCCTAAATCATTGATCACGAATGGCATATCCAGGGTTACGCCTGTACCAACCTGCTGCTCCCCCACTCCGGCTTCAATCAGAAACACATCGTAAGTAGCACTGCAGCCTTGTTCTGCAAAGCTGATCGTGAGGCTGCCATCCGTTGCACTTGGACAGCTTGGGCCCTCGCCGCCCAGGGTGAGTACCGGCACTGGGAAGCAGTTGGCGTGCAATAAGCCCGAAATGGCTTCCACCTCTGCGTTGCCCAGGTTCTCTGTAATGGCAAAGTTGTAGCATTCCCCATTCATCAGGGTGCCCGGGACAAAGGTCACCTCTGTCGAAGACATGTTGACAAAGTCGACTACCGGGTTGCCGTTTTCATCTTCAACATCGACCGTCCAGGTATCGCCGGTGGAGAAGGGCTCCCAATCCAGCGTGATAGAGCCGTCGCAGTTGCAGATTACCTCGTAGCCCTCCGTGCGGAAGCCGAAGTCAAAGGACAGGTTGTCCTGGCCATCAGGGTAGCCGTTGATATTGCCCGGGGCATCGCCCGTGCCGTCTTCACCGGTGCGCAGGCTGCCGGCTTCTGCTATTGTGAAAATTGTATTCTCCGGGTCGTTGCTGTCCAGGTCTTCATCGCTGCCTGCCCCGATGAGGGTCGGCCCGTAGCCCGTTGGCAGATCCGGGATGCGCAAGGCATAAGTGCCCGGTATGAGCCCTTCAAAGACGTACTTCCCATCGATATTATTAAAGATGTCGGTGCCGATGGTATAAATACGGTTGTCCCCTTCCGTAGCAAGGTCGCCGTCCACGCCTGCCCATTCCAGCTCCATAGGCAAGTCATTGAAGCAGGGGTTAGAGAAATCACCCTGAAGGCCGTCGCCGTCCAGGTCTTCCCAGACGTAGCTGCCCACCAGGTAGAGGGTTTCCTCGTAGTCTTCGATCTCGCCGAATGGTATCTCGCCGATCTGGCTGTCTGGCTCAAGCCCACCTTCCAGGCTTAGGCGGGCGCGGGAGTAAGCGCTGCCACCCTCGAAGACCGCACCTTCTGGTACATCAAAGCATAGTATTTCATCGGACAGCCCGCCGTCAGGTATGGTGTTGCCCGTTGTGAAGGATACCTCTTCTCCTGTACCAAAAGAGCCGTCGCCGTCCCAGTCTATCCAGAACTGCAGCACGGCATCCTGGCCAGTGTTGTTTACTGCCGTAACAGAAACACAGGCTTCGGTGCCTGGCACCAGGGGCGTGATGAAATCAATGCCGTTCTCGTCGTCACTGGCCTCGTTGCAGGTGCCGAAAGTAACCAGCCCGGAGCCATTGTCGTCCCCTTCTGCAAGGTTATCCGGCTGCCCGTCCAACTCTACATCCACGCACTGCCCGAGGAGCAAGTCCTCATTGACAATATGCTTGGGCGCATCGGGGTCCTCTGTACCGTAGGAAACCGGCAGGTCGCCGTAGTCAAAGCCGACGATCTGTACCATGTAGTCCTCAACCTCGCCACTCTGGGCTTCCCCAACGGCGGTAGCTACCTCATCAGGGTCGTTCGCCAGGCGCAGGCGCAGGCCAACGTCCTGGCCCACTACGCTGCTTACCGGCACTGGCACATCGATGCTTACCGTGGTGGCGTTGACAGGCACTGCAACGCTGAAGCGCTCTGACATTGGGTCAAAGGCTCCGTCCTTGTTGAAGTCCAGGAACAAGGCCAGCGTAGCTCCAGAGCCAGTCATGTTCATCACTGGTATTTCCAGCGTCGTTGTTTGGGTTAAGATGAACAGCGGGAGGTTGGCCAGATCAAGCCCGTCCTCGTCGTCCGGGTCTGTGTCCGGAGTGGCGGTATTGTCATCGCCCCCCACAGTAGCGCCTGCATCAACGCTGGGCTGACCATTGGCTTCGTCGTCGACGGCAGCGCCAATCTTAAGTAAGGTATTATTGTCAACATCGATGGACAGGCGGTGGCGCGGCCCATTATCTTCCCGCAGCGTCGCATAGTTCGCTGGCGTCAGCGGGTCGTTAGGGTCACCACTCGTGCCCAGGGCGGTGTCGTTCAGGTCGCCATAGTCCAAACCAAGGATTGGGGTAAGGTAGTCTTCTATCTCTCCATCTGGTGCGATACCGGTAGGTGCCATGACAGCGTCCACGTCCGTGCTAATTCGGAAGCGCACACCAACCTGCTGCTCACCGGTAACAGAAGTCAGGGGCGGGGTGACATCCTCGAAGGTGACCTCAGTAGCCCCATTAGGCACCATAAGGTCGTACATCTCATCTGTGTCTTCAAAGTCACCATCCCCGTTCCAGTCGATAAAGAACACCAGCTTGGCTTCCTCTCCTGTCATATTCATAAGCGATACCGGCACATCAACCGGGGTCCCGGTAATGAATAGCGGGAGCATCACGCCATCCTCATCAATGCCATCACCAAGCGCATCTGCACTCGGCTGGCCATCCGGTTCGGCATCAACGGTACTGCCCAGCTTAAGCACCACGTCTGTAGGCACAGAGTGGGCAGGGCCGTTGTTGGCGGCGATTGTTACGTAGCCTGCTTCTTCCAGGTCGCCGTAGTCCAGGCGGAAAAGGCCGGCATCAAAGTCCTCATAATCTTCGCCCTCTGACAGGGTGATGCCCGGCGTGCAGCCATCAGCGGGATTAGCGTCGCTGTCGTTGGTATCGTTGCCGCCATTATCCGTTTGGTCCTGCTCGGTGAACTGATAGCTTTCCGCGTCCGGATTGGAGGAGTTTTCAAGATCAAACAGCACGCAGTATTCCACACCAGCGGGCAGGCCGGTGAAAATATAATTACCGTTGTTGTCCGTTTGTGTTTCATCTACCTGGTCGCCCTTCACGCCATTGTTGCATTCAAACAGGGCTACCTCGATATCCGGTACGCCAGCCTCATCATTATCCTGCACCCCGTCCAGGTTGTCGTCTTCCCATACCAAATCGCCAATGCTCGCGCAAGACAGCGGGATGTTGTTGTTGAAGACAAACACCCCTGGCTCCAGGTCGATGGAATAGTAGAACGGGTTGCTCCCGCAGGCTGCATCTTCCATGAAGCCCGGATTGCCGGCATCTTCGCCACTGCCCAGCGTGGTTACGCCAACTGGCGCGTCAAATACGCCTCCTTCTTCCATGCAGTCCGGAGAAACGGCGTAGCCTGCCGGGGGCGTGAACTGAATGGTGTAAGTACCGCTCACAGACACCGCAAAGAAACCGTAGAAACCGCTGGAGCCGTCCTGTACAATATCAACCGGGCCGGGGCCGTCTACGCTGATGCTGCCACCAGGGATAATTTCGCCCGTGGACTCGCAGTAGATGTATCCCGTAGGATCTGCTTCTTCCGGTGACGGGTCAATATCGTCAGGGACAAGGTCGCCGTCCTCATCCGGGTAAATGCCCGCATCAAGGTCAGGGTTGTCTTCACCAGACTCCAAGGTGACACATTCAACGTTCCCATCTTCGTCGAAGACATCTGAGTCCGTGGCTTCAAAGCTGTTATTTTCAATATTCGGCAGAGTATAGATATAATCCTGTGCAGCAAATATGCCGCTGTAGTCAAAGACGACCGTATAGCTGCCCGGTACCAGGCCGGTAAACTCATAATCGCCATTGGCGTCCGTCATCACCTCTGCACCGGGCACCGGGGCGTCTGGCATGCCGTCCATGCAAGTGAAGAGGGTAACCGTAACGCCCGGTACGCCATCTTCATCGTTGTCCTGCTGCCCATTGCC
>CAZNHN010000022.1:6525-30945 GCA_964572415.1 uncultured Phaeodactylibacter sp. | reverse complement strand
GTCGCGCAGCTTGTGTCTGAGGCGAGGTATGAGGCTGCCCAGGCTGGCTGGCTGATAAATGCCCGCATCAATGGTGTAATTCGTTTCTCCGCTGCCGAGGGTAATGACCTCGGTCTGGCCGTCATCGCCGGCATCACTGTCCACCGTGTCGTCCATGCCCGCATTATCGGCAGGGGTGATCTCAAAACCGCCTGGCGTAATGAACTCTACGATAAAGTTGGCTGGGCCGAGGCTGCCGAATAGGTAAAAGCCATTGGCATCGGTCGTGGTGGACGTGATAAAGTCGCCGTCCCCAGTCAACAAGTTGACCGTTACGTTTTCTACGGGCGGCTCGCCGGGGTCCTGAATACCGTTAGCATTGAGGTCTTCCCACACATAGTCGCCCAGCTCGCCCAGCAGTGGGTTGGTATTGCACATTGGGCTTGATGCTGTATATTGAACAAGAACAGTATCTGCCGGACCGGTTTCAAAGCTAATATCCAGCTCTGGGCGCAATCCGTCGTCGTCCAGTTCCCATACTCCATTTACTAACTCCCAGCCTGGCCAATCTACCGTCACACCATTATCAATGACCGTACCGGGCCAAAGGACGGAGCCAGTAAGCGGCTGGTTGGTTAGGGTCTCTACAATTGTACCATCATCCGGGTCGAGCCAGTTTATGGTTACGCTGTTAGCCGCAGGGATGAACCCAATGGCCATAATATCGTAATCAACGTACGTAGCATTATCGACACAAACCTCTGTGGCCTGTACTTCGATAGCCGGTACAAAGAAGCCTGCATCGACATCCGGATTGTTGTCCCCGGCATTGAGGGTGTAGATAATCGTTTCGCCAGTGCCCGGATCAGCATCGCTATCTACGGTATCATCATTGCCCTCGCCCTGTGGGGAAGGTACCAGGTCATCGGGTGTGGTGAAAGTCAGCATGTAATCGCCGGGGAACAGGCCGGAGAACATATACATGCCTGTTCCATCGGTAGTTGTGCTTGCCGTAAACGCATTTCCATTCAGGTCTGTACCTGAAATGCTCACTTCGGCATTAGGGATACCCGGCTCTCCGGCATCCTGAATGCCATCGTAGTCAAGGTCTTCCCAGACGAAGTCGCCGATTTTGGCGAATGCCAGGTAGTAATCTTCCACCTCCCCGTCATTGGCAGGGCCGGTAGCCTCCAATCCGCCAGCGGAGCTAAGGCGTACGCGGACGAAGGTTTCCAGATTGGGAAAGGTAGCGGAAGCGGGCACCTCAAAACAGTAGTTTGTGGTATTCGTTCCAGTTCCAACAATTGGCTCGGTAAAGGCTACTTCTTCACCGCTGCCAAAGCTGCCGTTGCCATCAAAGTCGACCCACATCTGTAGTGCGGCAAGGCTGCCGGTATTGTTGGTTGTGGTTACTTCCACGCAGGCTTCGTTGCCAGGCACCATTGGGGTGATGAAACGGACGCCATCTTCGTCATCGCCTGGACACTCACTGAAGGAAGCTTCGCCCATTTCTGTTTCCACTCCACTGCCATCATCACCGCCCGTACCAGCACCAGCGGATGGCGTGCCATCCACACCCGCTTGCGCCTCGGGCGAACCATCCAGCTCTGAGTCTACGCAGTCGCCCAGGAACAGGTCATCGTGGATGATGTGGAAAGCGCCATTCTCACCAAGCGTAGTACCGTAAGTATCCGGGACATCTCCGAAGTCACGGTCGCGTGGTCCTTCGAAGTTGTCCATATCCATGCAGCTGCCATTGAAGCTGGCAGTGACTTCGTGCAGTTGACCATCACAGGTTTTGGTGAAGGATGCCAGGGTCTCTTCCACTCCATCTGCGCGATTGCCCAGGTCAAGGGTCTGAGTAGCCGGATCAAAGGCAGAGTTACCAGCGATACTGATTTCCATGTCTCCGGTACCATTAAAGTAAGTCCCGATAACGTTAACCGTATAGGTACCATCCACACGGCAGTTGTCTTCAATTTCAATGTCTGTAATTTCGAGATAGCAGGGCTCGTGGAAGCGGCGCTCCCCGGTACAAGTGCCATCAATCATATTGCCCATACCATCAATGAAGCGGGCTTCGATACCAAAGGACTCTCCATCGCAGATTAGCCCATTGAAGGAGAAATCATAAGATCCATCTTCAGCAATTGGATCAAAAATCTGGCTTTCTGTATTGCCGCTGTCCATGAAGAAGACTTCCAGGCGGGTTCCTGTACCGGTTGGGGCACCCCCGATTTCTACCGTTCCGGTCAGATCGTAAGTCAGATTCCCCATGCCATCATCCATGCATTCTGTAGCATCAAGGCCGGTAATATTGAGGGTAGCCGGTGCTTCTACGGTCGAGAAGGCTTCGCAGCTGAGGTCAATGTCATCTTTGACTTCAAACATGAGGTCACCGTCAGAAATATCAAACGGTCCAAACTCGTCACCAACGGGGTGCTCTACTCCATAGTCCAGACCCGTCACCACATCAATTTCCAGGCCATCTGCATTCATAACCTGCAGCGTGAAGGTCCCGTTATTGTCTAGGGCGCCATTAATTTCCCGGTTAACCTGTAGCGTCCAGGTATAGCGGTCGTCGTTCACCTGAGCCGTGCCGCGGTCATCACACATGACCATTACAGTGGGGAAAAGATCACAATTCGTGGCGATCAGCCCGAGGTCTAAAGTGGTATCTTTTGCCTGCCCGGCTTCAGTCAAAGCTGGTGTCAGGTCAGTCATAAACATGGTGGTCTGATCCGCGTCGCTGTCTACAACGTCGTTTACACCGACATTGAGCAGGGTGGGCATATCCGCAGGAGGGACTTGGCCGGGCGGGAAGGAGTTTTCATCAAAAACAGCATAGTACTGGCCTTCAGGCAGGTTGGCAAAGAGGTAGTAGCCGGGATTGCCGAAGTGGTTGTCTCCAGTCAGTCTGCTACCTACAAATACGTCATCACCGGCGCCTGGGGTAGCATCTTTAGTGCCGACCAGACGGTAAAGGTCTACGCTCACGCCATTGATACCCAGCTCAGCGGGCTCGTTTTGGATGCCATCGTTATTGTCATCCGACCAGACGTAATTACCCACAGATACGGTGTCTGCCTTAACAGCAATACCCACTTTATTGGGTTCTGCCACGAGGAAGAAATCCTCTTCCGGTGTGTCGGTGCGCCGGCCCTGATAAGCCAGAGAGTTCCAGGCAATCGCATCCACCGGAGCATCTACCGGTGCCTGTGTACTGAAAACAATTTCAACTTCTTCCCCGGGCCCAAGTGGGTCTGGCAGGAAAAACTTCAGCGCCTGGGTTTCTGTAACATCTACCGGAAGGTTGGTGTCCCAAAACGGGCCCGTACAAGCTGCAGGCTCGTAGGGTGGGCTAAAGGCTGCCCGGCAGGGGTTGGGCTCTATGGAGTACTCCACGGTGGCATTGGCAGGCATAGAGAGTACCTCCACAAAGTTGGTCCGCCACTCGCTCTCGCGGGCTATTGGAAAAGAGATGGCTTCATCGCCAATAAATGGCAGGATATCAATAACCGTAATATCCTTAACCTCTACGTTGCCGGTATTCTCAATGATAAGTTTCCAGTCTGCAGCTCCCCCCTGAAAGGTACGGCCGATACCGTTGAGGTTGTTCAGGTCCGGAGCAGGGCCATCGGGATCAAAAAATATGAAATCCGCATCGCAGTCCCCCCGTACGCCCTTTCTGGAGGCGGTCTGAACCAGTGCATTAACAGTAAAGTTTTCACAGGATTGCAAGGGTAGATCCTGACGGATCCCATCGCCTGTACCAGTGACCGTAAAACAGTTCTGCAGGTCTCCCGGAGGAAAGCCCCGGGGTATAGCTACATCGTAGGTGATATCATAAAAGTCGGAAAAACGCGCACCAGGATCAGAGCCGGGAAGAGTAGCCCATTCGAAGGTGAGGGTACGGGTACCGGAATTGTAAACCATCCCGTTGTTGTCCGGTGCAGGCAGGCTGCTACCGTACTGAATTGTGCCCGGTACAAAGTCAAGCCCCACAGGCAATTCATCAACGATCACCACATTATTCACCGCGAAGGGCCCCTGATTGCGGAAGCGTAAGCGGAAGGTAATAGTATCTTCCGGATTGCCGTCACCTCCATCAAGGGAAGTCTTTGATAAGTTGGTTGGACCGATAGGAGGAATAGTGATATTGTCATCATCGCCGGGCAGCGGTGCTTCAGGAGATATATCCACGCCAGCGCCGTCAATGGTAAATGAATTGTTGAGGGTAGAGCTGCCGGGTCCGGAAGCCACCTCTGTGACCTCTACTGTGTACTGTATTGTATAAGTCTCTCCGCAATCTTCATCGACTATTGTTGAGCCGGGCAGGTCGATACCTGCAAAATCCCAGGTCAGGGTGTTGCCCATTTGGTTGAATGCGGGTGTTCCTACATCTGTGATATTTGAGCTGTAGGTCACGGATCCCATTACCAGGCTAAGCCCTACGGGCAGCTGATCAGTCACCAGTCCATCGACAAGAGGGTCGGGGCCACATACGTTGAATGAAAGTGTGTAAGTCACTTCATCATCAACAAAGAAAATATTTCCCGAGGAAGATTTATTCGGGTCACCGGGCCCTACCGGTGGAATACGGGCTACGCGAGTTGCATCGGTGCACAAATCACTTGGTACCGGGCTGTTTTCGTAATTAGCCGTTACTTCTACCTCTGGTGAGATGCAGGTATACACCATATTTGGACAGGAGACAAAGGTCGGGTCGTCAATTCGTGGGTTGGCTCCCACCACAGTATTCCCGTTCTGATCAACAGATAGCACGTCGTATTGAATTTCTATGCCATCGACAGGGCCGAAACCCGGTGGTACTGTCCCAAACTCAAAAATCAGGGTAGTGAGGTATTCGCCCGCTGAAAGCACAGGTGGTGCGAAACCGCCGGCGGAGCCATCCAGTGTGGTATTGAAATTTCCCAGGTTGACAGGCCCGCCCAGGTTGGTTTCATAGTTTACCGTTACCGGAATACCATCGTACAGATAGGCAGAAGGCAAAATGCTCGTCACATCAATTTGCTCAGGGATGGTTATGGTAGCTGTAAAATCATCTACTGTGACATTACCTGTGACATCAGCATTTGCTGTAAAGAACCCTTCCTCTCCGATTTCATAGGTACTAAGATCTATCCCGCACTGAATGAGCGGATTGGGCGAAGGCAAGGTCCCGTTGTAGGTATAAGTATCATTCACATCAACCGGGCACTCGGGGATCGTTGTACCGTCCAGTTCAGCGCTAATGGAAAAGTCATCGCTGAAGCCAAAGGGAGGAGCCGGGAATTCCAACACCAAGGGAAAGGAAATAGAGCCGGAGGCATTGCTAACATCCCAGGTCAGGGTGGTTCCGGACTGCATACAGCCGCTACAATTTACCACGTTTGTATTGGCAGGTACCTCGGCCGTCAGGGTAGCGCTTCCCAAAGCAACAAAGCCTGTAGCAGCCGAAGGGCTTATTCCAACCTGGAAAAGAGAGGTGGCACCAGGCACTCCAACAGTTACTGCGCTAACGTTGACACTCCAATCCACATTAGGAGCGCTCACGGTGAGGTCCACCTGATCGCTTACCGGGCTGTTATCAGCATCATCTGCCGAAAAAGTTACAGAAGCGGGGATCACCGTACCATCACATAGCTGCCCGGGAGGAATGACTACCTGCAAGGTCAATATTCCCGCAGAACCTGCAGCCAAAGGGTTTTCCATATTTATTCGAAAGGTGGGCGTTCCCATAACGTCCACAATTTCGGTACTTACCACCTGGGCATTTCCCTGAAAGCTCAATAACTCAATACCGTTGGGCAGAGGCACTTCGATGACTGGGTTGTCAGCATCTTCTGTCAGGCTTTGAGTCGAATAATTAATGGTATAAGTAATAGGAATGCCCGTTTCAGGATTATCATCATCCACCATAATTCCGATACCCAGGATAAGGGAATTAGACCTGCTCTGCACTCCGATCTCCTCTTCAGAGGTTTTGGACTGCGTTTCAGTATTTTCTCTGGAGGTCAATGAGGAATAGTTGGCATTAAATGCTAACAGGGTGGTTGTAAGTCCGGCAATAACTGCCAATAGAGTAAGCTTAGATTTCATGTTGCTATTGTTTGTGCATGATTGTACTTTTGACTGTAGCGGGATTTAGTCGCTAAGCGTTAATTTTTTCCAGACTTGACATAGGTATGCCAGGTCTGCAGTGGTGCAGATTAGACTATGATTTGTTATTCAAAGGGAATTTCAAAAACTTAAGGTACAGGAGAGTAGTGTTACCTACTCTGTTTCGATCGAGAATCCTCGTAGATATCTCTGTGTTCAAAGAAAGTGTCTACTGATCGAATAATTATTCCATGATAGGCTAATCAAAAGTAATGCCAATTTTAAAAAAACCTTATCAACGCGAGAAAAATTCACCTCAAAAAGAGCAAATTCCAACATGGATAATTCAACCTTACCATCACAAGCAGATGATGTCCTGTACGACAGCGCCCCCCTGAGCAATCCTTCTTTCTAAGGGGAAAACCAACAACCATTAAAATATAAGAACGCGATGAGCGCATGAGTGTGCCTTCGGTGATTAGGCAGTGACAGGCTAAGATTTTTCATGAGTATTGTAATTTGTGCATTTAACTGATGCAAAGGTAAATCAAGCGGCAGATACAAATCGGACAAGCATCTATACTAACCCGACAAAAGGCGCTATACCGTGTCTCTTATTCCGAAAGAGATGAAAATTGAGTCGCGATATTATTACTTTTACAAATACCGACAGACCTATTTACCAAACAAGCGTTTTCCTATTGTATAAGCTCCTGAAAATATTCAGCCTGATCCTGTTTGCCTCCATTGGACTGTCTGCCCAATCGCAGGAGAGGTACAAACTTATATCCCGGCATATCAACCAAGAGAATGGCCTGACCAACCTGCTGGTACACCATACGCTGGAGGACAGCAGGGGGCTTATTTGGATTTCCACTAATGGTGGACTATTTGTATTTGACGGCAAACGTGCACGGGCTGTTATCACAGATATCGAAGGTAACTCCTTTAAAGCGGGCCGGATTTATGAAGGTCCTGAGCGGTTGATTTGGGTGAACAGATATGGGCATGCTATATTCTCTAATCAGTCAGACGCTAAAGGCAGTTTTGCGATATGGAATAGTGCCAGAGAACGGGTAATCCCCGCTGACAGCCTTCTTGTAGCAACAGAAGCGCCGTTTAATAAAAAAGAGATTGTATCAATCTCGGGGACTCCCGAAAAAAACATTGTATTCCTATTACATGATGGCAGGGTTTTTAGCTTTGACGGTAAAGCGTATGATGCGATTTTTCAGACTGCCCCCAACCATCAATTATACACCTTTTATACTGCCGGCAAAGATTTCATTTTTGAATCCATGGACAGCTGCCATGTCATGTCTCCCCCATTCCAGAAGCAAAAGCCCCTCAAAACCTTTCCGAGAAGCAGGTTTAAACCGACCCCTTGCTCTTGTAAATATAAAACGGAAGGTCACTTTACGGAGATTCAATTAACCGATGGTGCGGAGCACCGAAGCATAACTATCCCAAAACCCTCAGGCGATCTACTGGGTGCCTCCTACTCTCCCGGAGGATATATTTGGATCGTTACGACTGAGGAAGTCGCTGTTTATACCTCAAGCTCTGATCACTCAAAAAGATACGGTCAAAAAATTGCTTCCGCAGCAGTCCAGTTGTCATCAAGTACCTATTTTGGGGTACGCCTCGGTCAGGCAAAGCAGGAAGCCTGGATTGCCTCCGCTAATGGTGTTTATTTATTTAAACTCAAGCCGGTACTATTCGAGCGCATTCACAGCTTTCAGCGTGAGATTGCTAACCTTAGGGGAATAACATCTGACGAAAAGGGGAAGATTTATTACAACGACTTTTACACTTATCTGTACGATTCAGATACATCCAAAATCTTATTTGATACCAGAGGAGGGATTCATTTGTTGTATGAAGATGGCATCCTGTGGTCCGGTACATACCGCCCGGACATTCTTAAGGGCAATACAGTAACCGGAACCACTCAGTTACTGAAAGCAGATGCAGGAGGTAACCGGGTCTCTACGAACTGGGTGCACAGATCCGGGCAAACCGGTATCCTTTATGTTGGTTCTTCGGCAGGCCTTCTGTATAAGCCGCATCAGAAAGATACGCTAATTAAAAAACACATTGGCTCCCTGATAGACCGTACCGAAATCCGGTCTATTCATGAAAATAGCGAAGGGCTATGGCTTTGTACAAACGAAGGTCTGCTGCTATATCAGGAATCAATAGATACTTTTCAGGATTACCGGCATATTACCGACGGGACTACCGTCAATCATCTTTATGAGGCACCTGATGGCACTTTTTGGCTGGGCACATTCGGTAAGGGGCTTTACAGATGGCAACCCGGGGCCCCGGATGTCAAAAGGTATAATTATCAGGTGGGCTTTTCTGACGATCGAATCCTTGCCATTTACCCGGATAAACGAGGCTTCTTATGGATGCCTACCTACCATGGGTTAATCCGCTTTCATCCGGAATCAGAACAATTATTCACTTTTACCACAAAAGACGGACTTCCCTATAATGAGTTCAACCTTTCTTCTCATCATCAACTTGCGAATGGGCACCTGCTTTTAGGCACACTTAGAGGCATTGTAAAATTCGATCCGCTCAACATACCCGAGTCGATTGACCACGCGTACCCCGTTTGGCCCCTAAAAATTGAGCTTTTTGATGCCGATGGAATAAAAAAGACATTCCCTGCCATTCAGTCAGCCATCACACTTAGCTCATCCAATGATAAGTTAAGCCTTGAATTTGCCATCCTGGACTATGCGGCTGTAGATTTAGAACAATTCGATTACCGGCTTATCGGGCAAAACAACCAATGGACACCTATGCGGGGAAGTGACCTTGACCTTTCCGGCTTTTCAAAAGGGCAGTTTACGCTGGAAGTAAGAGGCAGAAAAGGGAAGGATGCCTACTCTACTGATATCTACCGGCTTGACATAAGCGTCCCTCCGCCCTTTTACCAGAGCACTGCTTTTATTTTCTGGTCGGTACTGTCTGTGATCGCCACTTTAGTATTCTTTTTCCGCTGGCGTACCCGGCGTTTACGCAAAGACGGGATACGGCTTCGGCAGGAAGTCAGGAAACGTACCCATAAAATCCAGCAACAAGCAATGGAGCTGCAAAAGCTCAACCAGGTCAAAACCACTCTGATTACCAATATTGCGCATGAATTTAAAACCCCGCTCACTATGATATCCGGGGCGCTGCAGCTATTGCACCAAAGCCGGCACCCCAACCCGGAGCGTGGGCTTAAAACCATTGAAAGCAATAGTACCAGACTTACTCAGCTCATTGATCAGTTGGTGGAGGTCAATAAACAAGACGAAGCTCTGCTACAGGTTCAAAGTCAGCCGGTTGACCTGAAGAAACTAGTCCGGGAAATTGGTCAAATCTATGAGGACAATGCAGCTATCCTGGAAATCGGATTTTCCATGAACTTCGATGAGCGCCTTGCTTCCCGTTATCTGGCAGACCCGCTCAAATTAGAGTATATGCTCCACAACCTCTTGTCCAATGCCTTCAAATTCACTTCTAAAGGTGGCCGGGTTTGTCTGTCTGTTGCAACTGGCGAAAACGAACAGGGTATCACGCTCTCAGTGGAAGATACCGGAATAGGTATATCGGAAGCCGATCAGCCCCGCATCTTTGACCGCTTCTTTCAGGTGGACGCCACTTCCGGCGGGATGGGTATTGGACTAGCAATAGTGAAAGATTATACAGAGGCTATGAATGGAGCTATTCGGCTGGAAAGTAGGCGGGAGCAGGGTACGAAAGTCACCATTTTGTTACCGCTGCAATCCTTACCTGACACAGGTTCATCTCAGATTCATATGCCCCCTTCTGAAGGAAGAATGCAAACAGTAGAGACCGTTGTATCCCATACTAAAAATCAACAGCCGCTGATTTTCATAGTCGAAGACAACCCGGAAGTTCAGCTTCTGCTAAAGACCATTTTTGAAGCAGAGTATGAGCTACAAACAGCAGCTGATGGCGAGGAAGCTCTACTCTTGCTGGAGCAATCGCCCGGAATACCAGACCTTATCATTACCGACCTTATGATGCCGGAGCTGGACGGTGTCACTCTGATTCAGCGGCTGAAAGCCGATGAACGATTTAGACTTACACCAATACTGGTACTAAGTGCCAAGAGCGACTCTGTTACGAAAATCAAAGTCTTGAATATCGGCGTGGACGATTACATACAAAAGCCCTTTAATATCGATGAGCTCCAGGCTATAGTCCAAGCCCTACTCAAAAATGCAAGTGCCCGCCTCAACGCGCAGATACATGCTACCGCCGAGCCTTCCTCTTTGGCCTCTTCCGAGCCCTCTCAACAAGAAGAAATGAAACAGCACGAGCAGGAATGGTTGAATCAGGTGGAAAGTACACTTTGGAATATGATTGATAAAGGCACCGAGATAAAGGTGAAAGATTTGGCGCTGGAATTGTACACCAGTGAACGGCAGCTACAACGTCAAATAAAACTACTCACTGGCCTGACTCCATCCGAATATATCAACGAAGTACGCTTACAAAAAGCCCGGCAGCTTATCGTTAATGGCAGCTTCTCCACTGTTTCGGAGGTTGCCTATCACCTTGGCTATGCCTATCCTAATTACTTCTCCAGAGTATTCACAAAGCGCTTTGGACGCCCCCCTTCTTCTTTTTTCACGGATTGATCCGGATCTTTAGTGCACAAACCGTGACTATTCCTATGTTCATCGTCTATTATTGAGCAAGGACTGGTTTACCTACCAGCACTTTTTTAGTTTTGCAATTTTCAGTCAACACTTAAACAAACGCTAAATGAAAAGACTGTTCACTATCCTGATTGCCTGCTCGTTCTTCCTGTACAATGGGCTTCACGCTCAAACAACCGAAGAACTGGAAGCAGAAAAAGCAGCAAAGAGCGCCACACTGGACTCTCTGACAAAAGAATTTAAGGCGCTGGAGAAACAGGTCAATAAGCTGCAAGCTGACGTTACCAGCCTCACTGATCAGCTTACGCCTTACCCACGTTGGAAAAAAGGGGTGCTTGGAAACGTAGGCCTCAACTTCACTACATTCAGCGACTGGCTGCCTAAAGACCAGCCCAGCACTTCAGCTGTGAATATTGGCATCACCTCTACTGCCTTCATCAATGGAGAATGGGAAAATGCCTTCTGGCGCAACAGTGCCAACCTTACGCTGGGTTGGCTCAAGTTCGATGACCAGGACAATCCTGATGATACCGATGAGTTCCAGGTCTCTGCGGATGCCTTCAACGTAGTCTCTCTTTATGGCTACAAATTGTCACCTAAACTGGCTATCTCCACCCTGGGGGAATACCGGACTTCTGTACTGGATGGGAAACTGAACAACCCGGGCTATCTTGACCTTGGTGTGGGTGCCACATGGACGCCGGTTACAGACCTGGTGGTCGTTGTTCACCCGCTCAACTATAACTTTGTTTTTGCAGATGATGAATTCGATTTTGAGTCTTCTCTGGGCGCCAAGCTCGTAGCCGATTACACCAAGACTATTGTCAAAGGCTTCAACTGGAAATCCAACTTGTCTGCCTTCTTAAGCTATGAGGGCCAGGATCTTTCCAATTACACCTGGGTGAATACCTTCAGTACTGCTTATAAAGGTATTGGCATTGGGCTTGATATCGGTTTACGCAACAACAAGCAGGAAGCACTTGCTGCAGGCCGGGACGATAATCCTCTGCAGTCGTACTGGATTCTTGGCCTGAGCTATGCGATTAGCTCTAATTAAGTTCTTTTTCCAAATTCAATTTCAGAAGGGTCACCACCCAATTGCGGGGTAGTGGCCCTTCTTCGTCATTTCATCTGTTCCGGTTTGTCTAAAAGATTGAGCTACGATCCTGCCAGGATAAAATCAGAAAAGGGCAGCCTTTCTGTAAAAGCTACCCTTTTCGAAGTTTTTCTTAGCTTGTAGTAAATGCTACTCTTCCTCTTCGGAGGCGGCAGCAGCGGTTGCAGCTGCTGTAGTAGCCGCTGCGGCTGCAGTTTCAGCACCCTTGCCTTTACCGGAACCACCACGGCGACGGCGACGGCGACCACCACCTTCGCTCTTGCCGGCAGTGTATACATCGTTGTAGTCAACAAACTCAATCATAGCCATTTCAGCGGCATCGCTGCGGCGGAAGCCCGTCTTGATAATACGAAGGTAACCGCCCGGGCGTTCTCCAATTTTCTCAGCGATTGGCCCGAAAAGCTCAGTAACCGCTGTTTTGTTCTGAAGGTAACTGAATACAACGCGACGATCGTGCGTACTTCCCTTGCGAGCCTTGGTCACCAATGGCTCAAGGTATACACGAAGTGCCTTAGCTTTCGCCAGTGTAGTGTTGATACGCTTATGCTCAATGATGGCAGCAGCGAGATTGCGCATGAGAGCTTTGCGATGCCCTTCTTTGCGGCTGAGATGGTTAAATTTTTTACCGTGTCTCATTAGAGATTGATTTACATCGTGACACCTACTTCCCGGGAGCCGCTAGGGCGTAGACCACAGGTCGGTCTGCTTGGAGAAGCAGTAATCACAGCGTTATAAAAATGAGGAGTTAGTGCCGGTAAAAGGGCACTACTCCACCTGTTGAATCCTTATTATTCTTCGTCGAGCTTGTACTTGGAAAGATCCATGCCGAAGGTTAGTCCTTTGTCCTGCAGCAGTTCTTCGATCTCTACCAGTGACTTCTTACCGAAGTTCCGGAACTTAAGCAGCTCGTGCGTATCGTACTTCACCAGCTCTGCCAGTGTGTTGATCTTAGCTGCTTTCAGGCAGTTGTACGCACGTACAGACAGATCGAGGTCTTCGAGAGATGTCTTCAGCAGCTTACGCATATGCAAGATATGCTCGTCAACGATGTTCTCCTCGCGGGTGGAAGCATCATCGAAGGTGATATTTTCGTCAGTGATCAACATCAGGTGCTGAATCAGGATACGGGAAGCCTCCTTGATCGCGTCTTCAGGGTGGATAGTGCCATCCGTCTTCACATCGATGGAAAGTTTCTCGTAGTCAGTCCGCTGACCTACACGTGTATTCTCCACGCGGTAGGCTACATTTTTGATTGGCGTGTAGATGGCATCTACCGGAATTACACCAATTGGTGCATCCTTTGGTAAGTTTTCATCTGCAGGAACATAGCCACGCCCCTTAGTCACCGTTAGTTCCACTTCCAGGTTCACGAACGGCTCCATCTGACAGATCAGAAGGTCGGGGTTCATGATTTTGAAGACATTAGTATGCTCTTCGATATCTCCGGCCCGGAACTCTTCCTTACCACTGATGGTCAGGTATACTTTCTCAGTAGTGATTTCTTCTTCGCTCAGCAGCTGCTTGAGGCGAACCTGCTTGAGGTTAAGAATGATCTCCACTACGTCCTCAACCACACCACGGATCGTAGCAAACTCGTGCTCGACGCCCGCGATACGGACAGCAGAAATCGCAAAGCCTTCCAGGGAAGACAGCAGCACACGCCGCAGGGAGTTGCCTACGGTCTGGCCAAAGCCCGGTTCAAGAGGTTTGAATTCAAAAAGCCCCTCGAAATCGTTGGCTTTCTGCATTACAATCTTGTCCGGCTTCTGGAAATTTAGGATACTCATATATTTGACCTTCGTTCTTTAAATGGAAGAATAAAACGGGTGCAGAAACGGTTGCCTATGTACGCCTAAAAAGCACCCTCCTTGCGGAAGGCACTTTTTAGTATTTTCGTACATGTTGCTGCATTCAGCCTGCCTGCAGACGGACCAATTGCAACAGTGTATTACTTAGAGTACAGTTCTACAATCAACTGCTCGTTGATCTTTTCTGGAATCTGTTCACGCTCCGGGTATTCGAGGAATTTGCCCTGCATCGTATCAGGGTTGAATTCCAACCAGGCGAATTTGCGGATATCAGACTTAGCAGCAACGGCATCTCTAACGATCTCCATGCCCTGAGACTTACCACGTACGGCAACGATGTCACCAGGACGCAGTGAACAGGAAGGAATGTTAGTAATCACACCATTCACAGTAATGTGGCGATGCGTAACCAGCTGACGGGCAGCGCGGCGGGTTGGAGCAAGACCAAGACGGAACACCGTATTGTCCAGGCGAGATTCCAAAAGGCGAAGTAATTCTTCACCGGTTACACCTGAACCACTGTTGGCTCTTTCGAAAAGGTTACGGAATTGGCGCTCCAGTACGCCATAAGTGTACTTAGCTTTCTGCTTCTCCATAAGCTGCAGGGCGTAGTCGGACTTTTGCTTGCGCCGACGACCGTTACCGTGCTGCCCCGGAGGATATTTCTTGCGTTCGAATGATTTATCGGCACCATAGATTGCCTCACCGAGCGCTCTTGCTTTTTTTGTCTTTGGACCAGTATATCTCGCCATCAGAATAAACTATTTTCAATTGATTAAACCCTTCTGCGCTTGGGAGGACGGCAGCCGTTGTGTGGTACAGGTGTAACGTCTTTGATGCGGGTCACTTTGATACCTGCCACGTCGATAGCCCGGATAGCAGCCTCACGGCCAGAACCAGGTCCTTTAACGAATACCTCAACGGAACGGAGCCCTGCATCGTAAGCAGTGCGGGACGCATCTGCAGCAGCTACCTGCGCAGCATAAGGCGTATTTTTCTTAGAGCCACGGAAGCCAGCTTTACCTGCAGAAGCCCAGGAGATCACCTGACCACGCTTGTTGGTCAATGAGATGATGATGTTGTTGAAGGACGCCTGAATGTAAGCCATTCCTTCCGCCTCCACTTTCATGTTCCGCTTCTTAGTCTTCTTTGCGGCTGTTTTTCCTTTTCCCTTTGCCATTGGAAATTAATTTAACAAGGTTTCGTATCTACAGCGGATGCACTGCTGCAATGAGCAGCCATCATGTGCCTTGACGAAAATGATTACTTAGTTACCTTCTTCTTGTTCGCAACAGTCTTACGCTTACCCTTGCGGGTACGGGCATTGGTCTGTGTGCGCTGTCCACGAAGGGGCAGACCTTTACGGTGGCGCAAGCCACGGTAGCAACCAATATCCATCAAACGCTTGATGTTGGATTGTACCTCAGAACGCAGTTCACCCTCTACGGTATGTTCATCAGTGATAATGCTGGTAATCGAACGAACATTCTCGTCCGTCCAATCCTCTACTTTTACACTCTCATCGATACCTGCCTGCTCAAGGATCATCGCTGCTTTCGAGCGACCGATTCCGAAAATGTAAGTCAGGCTAATGACACCGCGCTTGTTACGAGGCAAATCGACACCTACAATACGAGCCATTTTACGCTATTTAATTGATTCAGTTAATGCAGATCAGCGGGCTGTGTTTAGCCTTGACGCTGCTTGAACTTAGGATTCTTCTTGTTAATGATGTAGATCTTACCTTTACGGCGAACGATCTTACAATCGGCGGAGCGTTTCTTAACAGATGCTCTAACTTTCATGATGGTCGTTTTTCTGTTTAGAAAGTAATATACAAAACGGTCTTACTTGTAACGATAAGTGATCCGCCCACGGGACAAATCATAAGGGGACATCTCTACAGCCACCTTATCACCAGGAAGGATACGGATATAATTCATGCGCATCTTTCCAGAGATTGTAGCAACAATCTCATGGTCGTTTTCCAGCCTTACCCGAAACATTGCGTTCGACAAAGCTTCTTCAATAATACCGTCCTGCTTGATTAAGTTTTTCTTAGACATACTCGAAATTTCGGTGTGCAAAGATAATCATTTTTATCTGACTTTCATGGTAATAGGCACAAAAAATCAAAATCATCCCTCACCTCCGATTCTCAATGATTGCTAAATCACTGCTAGACTGCTTCTGAAATGACCCCGACATACTGTACGTCAGGGTTTTTCTGTAGCGCATCTTCAATGATACTGTGGTCTGATAGCTGTTGGGGGCCAGACTTAAGCACTACAACGGAATGCTCATAATGTGCAGAAGGCTTGCGGTCTTTCGCATAAATCGTCCAGCCGTCCCGCTCTGTACGGACTTCCTTTCGCCCAAGGTTGACCATAGGCTCAATAGCGATGACCAGGCCATGCTTTAATACCGGCCCACGGCCTCGCTTGCCGTAATTAGGCACTTCCGGTGCTTCGTGCAGCTCACGGCCAATGCCATGCCCGACCAGTTCCCGAACAATACCAAAACCATACTCTTTTTCGGCATATTGCTGCACCGCGAAACCTATATCTCCGATACGGTTGCCCACGGTTGCTGCATCAATAGCTTTGTAAAGTGAAGTGTTAGTCACCCGGCAAAGCTCCATGACTGCTTCGTCCACTTCTCCAATTGGAAACGTGTAGGCAGAATCACCATGGAAACCATTCAGGTGTACCCCACAGTCTACAGAGACAATATCGCCATCCTGAAATACCTGCTCTTTTGTAGGTATACCGTGCACGACCTGCTCATTAACAGATACACACAAACTACCAGGAAAGCCCTGATACCCCTTGAAGGAGGGCACACCGCCATGATCCCGGATCAGCTCTTCCGCTGCTTTATCAATTTCCGCTCCGGTCATACCAGGCCGGAGCATGCTACCAACGTGAGCCAGCGCCATGCATACAACACGGTTACTCTCCTTTAGCAGTTCTATCTCTTCCTCTGTTTTGTAAAAAACCATTCTCGAGATCTTATATTATTAGGAATAATTCTGGGTTGCTGTGCACTGTTTCCGCTCTACAAACCCCTATTCCTTTTAGCACCATACCGCCACAGGGCACAATAGGCTCTGTAGCGGTACGGAAGTAAATTTTCTTCAATCCTTACCTTATTACAAGGTCGGGCGAAGGTTGTTCAATTAGTGCTTACATATTGGCACCGATACCTTGCATCCGGCTCCGGCCCTGAATCTTGCCAGACTTCACCAGACCGTCGTAACGGCGCATAAGCAGGTGGCTTTCAATTTGTTGCAGGGTATCAAGTACTACTGCCACAAGAATCAGCAGTGAAGTACCACCGAAGAACATGGCAAAAGCAATGTTAACTCCGAAACCAGCAGCAAAAGCGGGCAGGATGGAGATGATACCCAGGAAAATTGACCCCGGCAATGTGATACGGGTAGTCACCGCATCAATAAAGTCAGCCGTTGGCTTACCCGGCTTGATCCCCGGGATAAAGGCGTTCTGGCGCTTCAGGTATTCTGCGTATTGTTGCGGATTCACCAACAAAGCGGTATATACGTAGGTGAAAAGCACCACCAGAATAAAATAGATAATATTGTAAGGTGCAGAGGTGAAGTCATTTAATGCCCGCAGAACAGGACTTGTCGCCAAATCACTACCTTCACCTGCAAAGAACTGAGCCACCGTGGCAGGCAGGAACATCAGCGCCTGCGCAAAGATGATAGGCATTACACCGGAAGCATTCACCTTTAAAGGTATATAGTCCCGGGCACCCTGAGCAGGCATTTGATTTGCACCACGCCCCACCATACGCTTGGCAAACTGGATCGGAATACGGCGAACCCCCTGTACAATCAGGACGGTAGCCATGACTATTCCGAAGAGTGCTGCCATCTCCAGTACGAAGATGATCAGACCGTTATTCTCCAGTTGAGACTGGAATTCAAAGACCAATGCTTGTGGCAAGGTTGCAATGATGCCAATAGTGATCAAAAGGGAGATACCGTTTCCGATACCGCGATCTGTAATCCGCTCACCCAGCCACATAGAAAACACGGTACCTGTGGAAAGGATGATAATATTGGAAATCCAGAATACGCTAAGTGGGATTTGAGGATCCACTGCCCCCAGGCTGTTAATGTAAGTCAGATAACCACCACCCTGTACCAATGTAATGGCAACAGTAAGCAAACGGGTTATCTGATTAAGTTTCTTCCGGCCGGATTCTCCTTCTTTCTGCTGAAGGCGCTGGAAATAAGGCACTGCAAAGCCCAATAACTGAATAATGATCGATGCCGTAATGTAAGGCATGATACCCAGCGCAAAAATAGCGGCATTATTGAAGGCGCCACCGGTAAATACATTAATCAGCCCAAGCAGGTCGTTTGGCGAGTTGTTATTTTGAGTAGCACTGTCGAGTACTTCCGGAATAACACCTGGTAATACGATGTAGGAGCCAAAGCGGAAAACAAAGAGCATACCCAAGGTAAAGAGAATGCGGTTACGCAACTCTTTGATTTTCCAGATATTCTGTAAAGTAGTGATTAGCTTTTTCATCTGCGTAATTTTATAGCCTGTCTACCACATTGAAGAGCGCTTTCTCAGCTCTTCCCAAAACCTCATAGGGCGGCGTTGCCTGATTATTGCCCTAAAAATAAAGCGCCGCAAGGAAGCAGCGCATTATAATTACTCAGCTACAGTAGCAGAGCCACCAGCTGCTTCGATAGCAGACTTAGCTGTCTTTGAAAAGGCATGAGCTGTAACCTCAAATTTTCCCTTGAGCTCACCGCTTCCAAGTACCTTAACAAGGTCATTTTTTCTGACTGCCCCCAATTTGACAAGGGTATCTAAGTCAAATTTTTCGACCCCGTGTCTTTCTGACATTGCCTGGAGGCTGTCCAGATTGACTACCGCATAAGCCTTGCGATTATGGTTGTTAAAGCCAATTTTCGGCAAACGCATTTGAATAGGCATCTGACCACCTTCGAAATTGCGCTTATTCTTGAAGCCGGAACGAGACTTAGCACCTTTGTGACCGCGGGTAGCGGTACGACCATGCCCGGAGCCGATGCCTCTGGCAATTCTTTTGCGCTTTTTGACTGCACCCTCGGCAGGCTTTAAGCTATGTAGTTCCATTGCGATTATCGTTTATTCTCTTTTAAAGAATGGTCTGCAAAGATATCCGCTATTCACGGCTTTACAAACTTTTTCCTTAAGCTTAAAAAAAAGTTTAGCCCGCGGGCTCGACTGTAACTAAGTGGCTAACCTTGCTCACCATACCCTTAATCTGGGCAGTTTCTTCAACAACAACACTTTGACGGATCTTTTTTAACCCCAGCGCCTGCATCGTTGCTTTTTGCTTCTTGGAGCGGTCAATAACACTTTTTACCTGAGTGATCTTGATCTTACTCATTGCTTCAGCTTTTTATTCTGCCTTGGACAGTACCTGTATGATTCAGCCCTGCTGCAGATGCGGATGATTATCCGTTGAAAAGTTTTTCCATTGAAATGTTGCGCTGCTTGGCAATCACCATTGGGCTGCGCAGTTTCTTTAGTGCGTCAATTGTAGCCTTAACCACGTTGTGTGGGTTAGGTGAGCCCATGGACTTCGACAGTACGTTGTGTACACCTGCGATTTCCAATACAGCACGCATTGCACCACCGGCGATTACACCGGTACCATCAGCAGCAGGCTTAATCAGAACACGGCCAGCGCCGTACTTACCTTTCTGCTCATGAGGAATAGTACCATTATGCAGTGGTACTTTTACGAGGTTTTTCTTAGCGTCATCGACTGCTTTGGAAATTGCCTCAGAAACGTCGCGGGCCTTTCCCAAACCGTGACCTACTGTACCGTTACCATCGCCTACGACAACGATAGCGGCAAAACTGAAGGTACGACCACCTTTGGTTACTTTTGCAACGCGGTTGAGGTTGACCAGCTTTTCTTTCAGTTCGGTTTCAGCGGGCTTTACCCTGTTGGAACTTCTCTTTGCCATTACTTATGTTGTTGTAGATGATTATAATTGCAGACCACCTTCGCGTGCACCCTCTGCGAGAGCCTTTACACGACCATGGTACAGGTAACCGCCGCGGTCAAAAACAGCCTTATCAATATTAGCAGCTTTGGCTCGCTCTGCCAGCAACTTACCTACTTCTTTAGACTGCTCAGACTTGTTAACATCCATGCTCACGCTTTCTTCACGTGAACTTGCAGAAGCCAGAGTGTGCCCCTGAATGTCATCAATAAGCTGAGCGTAGATATATTTGTTGCTCCGGTAGATGTTGAGACGTGGGCGCTCAGGCGTTCCGGTAATTTTATTCCGGATGCGCCAGTGAATGCGCTTGCGTCGATTACGCTTTGAAAATTGCATGATTCACTTAATTTTTGACCTTAGTGTGAGGAGCGAGCTCCAAACCCAAGATCCGATATAGGATGAACAGTGAACGAATAATGTTCGATTACTTGCTGGCAGACTTACCTGCTTTGCGGCGGATCTCTTCACCAGCGAAGCGGATACCTTTACCTTTGTAAGGCTCAGGCTTACGGTAAGACCGGATTTTATTAGCGACTTCCCCTAGCAGCTGCTTGTCATGAGACTCCAGCCTTACCACGGGCGCCTTACCCTTTTCCATAGCAGTTGACACTTTGACTTCGTCAGGAAGTGCAAACATAATAGGGTGGGAGTAACCAATAGTAAGCTCCAGCAGTTGTCCTGTGTTGGCAGCACGGTAACCCACACCCACCAACTCCAGCTCTTTCACGAAGCCATTGGTAACACCGGTTATCATATTAGCTACCAGGGACCGGCTCAGACCGTGCATTGCACGGTGGCGCTTTTGCTCCGTTGGGCGCTTTACACTGATTTCGCCATCCTCAACAGCAATCTCCATTTCCGGATCAATTTGCTGAGTCAGCTCACCTTTAGGTCCTTTTACCGTTACCAGATTGCCTTTGCTAACGTTTATCTCAACGCCACCTGGCAAACTGATCGGTGCTTTTCCTATCCTTGACATTTTTACTGTATTTTGGAACTTTCAAACAACGATGAAAGTGGCTTAGTAAACGTAGCAGAGTACTTCTCCGCCAACATTCTCGGCACGTGCCTGCTTGTCGGTCATTACTCCTTTAGAAGTAGAGACAATCGCAACCCCCAGTCCATTGATGATCCGCGGAAGATCAGTGGCTTTGGAGTATTTACGGAGACCACAGGTACTGATACGTCCCAGCTTACGGATTACAGGCTGCTTGGTACGCGGATCGTACTTCAACGCAATCCGGATGGAACCTTGTCCGTTGAAGCCTTCTTCCTGGAACTTGTATTTGTGGATGAACCCCTGATTGTAGAGAATCTCCGTCATGCTCTTTTTCAGCTTGGACGCAGGGATATCAACAATACGGTGTCCCGCCTGCTGTGCATTGCGGATACGTGTAAGGTAATCTGCTATTGGATCTGATACTGCCATTTTATCCTGATTATAGAAGCCGTCAAAATCCTTGAAACTTTCCGGATTTGCAGACGACTATGATTGACTTCGATAAAGTTACCAGCTCGCTTTTGTCACGCCAGGGATTTTACCCTCAAGCGCCATCTCACGGAATTTCACCCGGCACAGGCCAAACTGACGCATATAGCCCTTAGGACGGCCGGTCAGCTTACAACGGTTGTGCAGGCGGATCGGGTTGGAATTACGAGGGAGCTTATCGAGCTCTTCCCAGCGACCTTCCTCCTTGAGCTGCTTACGCAGGGCAGCATACTTAGCCACCATTTTTTCTCTTTTCCGTTCGCGAGCAATGATTGATTTCTTAGCCATTATGAATAAATTGCTATGATTGAATTACTTAGTTGCGTTGGTTCTTGAAAGGCATCCCCATCAGCTTCAGTAATGCCAGCGCTTCTGCGTCGGTTTTGGCTGTAGTAACGATGGTGATATCCATACCGGTGATCTTGTTCACCTTGTCCATTACGATTTCCGGAAAGATAATCTGCTCAGTAATGCCCATGGAGTAGTTGCCACGGCCGTCAAAGCTCTTGTCATTGACACCACGGAAGTCACGTACACGAGGCAGCGCAACGGTGATCAGACGATCCATGAATTCGTACATCTTGATGTTGCGAAGGGTAACACGGGCACCAATTGGCATTCCGTCCCGCAGCTTAAAGTTGGATACGGACTTGCGGGCCTTTGTTGGTACCGCACGCTGACCAGCGATGATAGTCATCTCTTCCACTGCGTTGTCCACCAGCTTTTTATCCTGAGTAGCATCCCCAACACCTTGGTTCAGGCTAACTTTGACGATGCGAGGCACCTCCATAATAGAGCTGTACTGAAATTGCTCCATAAGTGCAGGTACTACTTCTTCCCGATACTTTTTCTTCAGTCTTGGAGTGTAGCTCATTACTTAATAATTTCTCCGGATTTTTTAGAATAACGTACCAGCTTCCCGTCTTCTTCCTTTCTGCCCACACGAGTAGGCTCACCTGACTTAGGGTCTACCAGCATCAGGTTGGAAATATGGATAGGCGCAGGTACCTCGTTAATCCCACCAGGGTTGTCCTGAGTTGGGCGAGTGTGCTTCTTGACCATATTCGTATCTTCTACGATAGCACGGTTCGAGGACTTCCCGAACCGTGTCGCGGTCCTTATGAGCACCAGCAATCACTACGACGCGGTCGCCTTTTTTAATCTTCAGCTTAGGTGCGAACCTTTTGCCTTGATGTGATTTCTTTTGCATGGTATATCGACTTATGATCGCTTTCAATAATTGGATTAAAGGACCTCAGGTGCCAGTGATACGATACGCATGTAATCGCGTTCGCGCAACTCACGGGCTACAGGGCCAAAGATACGAGTGCCCCGGGGCTCATCTGCTGCGTTAAGAAGCACAACAGCATTATCATCGAAACGGATGTAGGAGCCATCACGGCGGCGGATTTCCTTTTTGGTGCGTACAACCACAGCCTTAGAAACCGTACCTTTTTTGATATTGCCACTTGGTGTTGCTTCCTTAACGGAAACTACGATTTGGTCACCAATTGAGGCGTAACGACGCTTAGAACCGCCTAGCACACGGATACAGAGCACCTCTTTGGCACCGCTGTTATCCGCAACTCTCATCCTGGACTCTTGCTGGATCATCGTTGTATAATTTAAAGAATTTCAACTGGCAGGCATAATCTATATGACTAGCGGCCTGTCCAGGGCAATTAAAATTTACTTCGCACGCTCGATAATCTCTACGAGCCGCCAACGCTTACGCTTGCTGAGTGGACGAGTCTCCATGATACGGACCTTGTCTCCAACATTGCAATCGTTGTTTTCGTCGTGGGCCACAAATTTGCGGCTTTTCTTCACGAACTTACCGTAGATAGGGTGCTGCAGCCGGCGCTGAACAGAAACGCTGATGGTTTTGTCCATCTTATTGCTGGCTACCACGCCAATACGGGTTTTTCTCAGATTTCTTTCTTCCATTTTATGCGGTACTTTGAAACCTTTGCTAAATCAGTTATTTCTTGCGCCGTCTTCTGGCACGGATTTTTGAACGCTCGGCAATTGCCTCAGGAGTTGCTGAAGCCAGCTCGCGGCGGCGAACCTCCGTCTTGAGCCGAGATATGTCCCGGCGCACCTCGCGCAGTACGAGCGGATTGTCCAGACCGCGGATAGCGTGGTCAAACTTTAGCTTCTGGTACTGAGCAACAGTAGTGTCCAGTTCACTTTGCAGGTCTGCGTCCGAATAATCCTGGAGCTCCAGGAATTTCTTTGTTGCCATGATATAATCGAATTAAATAGTCCTTTTAAAATGGATTATCCCGCGTAGTCGTGGCGAACCACAAACTTGGTACGAACAGGCAGCTTCTGAGCAGCCAGGCGAAGTGCTTCCTGAGCAATGTCCATTGAGACACCGTCCAGTTCGAACAACACACGGCCAGGCTTAACTTCTGCCACCCAGTGGTCGAGGGCACCTTTACCCTTACCCATACGTACTTCCTGCGGCTTTGCTGTGATTGGCTTATCCGGGAAAATACGTATCCAGACTTTACCTTCACGCTTCATGTAACGAGTCATCGCGATACGTGCAGCCTCAATCTGACGGTTGGTGATGCGCGAGGCATCCATTGTCTTCAGGCCGAAGGAGCCAAAATCGATGCGGCTACCCTTGTAAGCGAGCCCGTTATTGCGGCCTTTCTGCTGCTTGCGATATTTCGTTCTTTTTGGCTGTAACATCTTACACTAAATTTAAGCGTCTAAACCTCTTAAAAATGGTCATACCTGACCGCGCTCCCAAAAAGCTCGGCAAAGGTACAGCGTTTTTCTGAATTATTCTAACGGCGGCGCTGATTTCTTCCGCCTCCACGGCGACCACCACCACGACGGTCGCTGCCGCCGGTCTTGCCACCACGCTCCTGTACACCAGCGTGCGGAGAAAGATCAGGCTTGCCAAGAATTTCACCCTTGCAAATCCATACTTTCACACCGATTTTACCATAGACAGTCAGCGCTTCCTTCAAAGCATAGTCGATATTGGCACGGTAGGTGTGCAATGGGGTACGACCTTCTTTGAATTCCTCACGACGAGCCATATCAGAGCCGTTAAGCCGACCCGCGATACGCACCTTAATGCCTTCAGCACCGGCACGCATGCTGGACTGAATTGCCATCTTAGTGGCGCGGCGGTAATTGATACGTGCCTCAAGCTGCTTGGCAATAGATTCTGCAACGAT
>CAZNHN010000022.1:0-6515 GCA_964572415.1 uncultured Phaeodactylibacter sp. | reverse complement strand
CTTCCACCTGCGTGCAGTTTGCCCCCGGCAGTGAACGCTTCAAAGCCGATGACCGGCCGCCGGGCTACCGCTGGCTGGAGCTCTGCAACGATGGCAGCATCAAGCTCAGGCTTGCGGATTTCAATAATATTGATCTGAACGTCCTTGCCGGTCAGCTTCTTGAGCTCTTCGCGGATGCGGTCCACCTCAGAGCCTCCTTTACCAATGATGATACCCGGGCGAGAGGTATGAATGGTAACCGTGATACGCTTCAGCGTGCGTTCAATGATGATTCGGGCGATTCCGCCTTTGGCAACACGAGCCTGGAGGTACGTACGGATTTTTTCATCCTCTACAACTTTATCAGCGTAGTCACGTCCGCCAAACCAGTTGGAGTCCCAACCGCGAATGATGCCCAGGCGATTACCAATTGGATTTGTCTTCTGACCCATATCTATGGTATTACAATTTTATTAAAGCTTATTCTTCTACTGCTGCGTCTTCAACCTCTTCAACCTCTACGGCATCACCGGCTTCTGCATTGCCCTGAAGGGCTACCGCGTTTTCCACCACCAAAGTCACGTGGCAGGTACGCTTGCGGATACGGTGTGCACGACCGTGTGGTGCTGGCTGGAATCGCTTCAGCATCGTGCCGTCGTCGGCATAAATGGTTTTAATGTAAAGATCGTAGTCATCCGCATTTTCCATGCCCCCCTGCTTATCTTCCCAGTTGGCGATAGCGGATAGTACGAGTTTATCAAGCCATACAGCGGCCTCCTTCTTGGTAAAGCGAAGGATGTCCAGTGCGTCCTCCACGTTTTTACCGCGAATCAGGTCCACAACCAGCCGCATTTTGCGGGCTGACATTGGGACACTTTTGAGTTTAGCTACTGCTTCCATTATTCTTAATTTTGCGCTGCCTGCAAACGGGCAACTTTAAGGTTTACTTCTTACGGTTTCCTGTGTAGCCCTTGAAGGTCCGCGTAGGCGAGAACTCACCTAGCTTGTGGCCTACCATGTTCTCAGTAACAAACACGGGCACGAAAGTCTTACCGTTATGTACTGCGATCGTCTCCCCTACCATTTCAGGGTAGATCATAGAAGAGCGGGACCAAGTCTTGATTACCTTTTTCTTCTTTGATTCTTTGGACTTCTCTACTTTATCCATCAGCTTATGGAAAATGTAAGGTCCTTTTTTGATCGATCTTGCCATTGTCTGATTTATTTATGAGCAGACGCTTCAGGCGAAGATCAGGCGGCGCAGTCACTGCACCGCCTGATCCATGCCTGTTTAGCGGCGCTTGCCTGATTTACGTTTAGTGATAATGAGCTTATTGGAGTGCTTCTTAGGCTTCCGCGTCTTCTTACCTTTTGCAGGCTGACCGTTGCGGGAACGTGGGTGACCACCTGAAGCACGACCTTCACCACCACCCATTGGGTGATCGACCGGGTTCATCGCTACACCACGGGTACGTGGGCGGCGACCTCTCCAGCGGCTACGACCTGCCTTACCGTCTATAGTAAGGTTGTGGTCAGGGTTGGAAGTCGTACCGATCGTTGCCTTACAGGAAGACAGTATGCGGCGAACTTCACCGGAAGGAAGCTTTACAACAGCGTACTTGCCTTCACGTCCCATCAGCGTACAATAAGTACCGGCAGATCTTGCCATTGCTGCACCGTGGCTTGGGCGAAGTTCAATAGCGTGGATGGTAGAACCCAGTGGAATATCCTTCAGATAGAGGGTATTGCCAACTACCGGAGCAGCAGATTCGCCGGATACGACTTCAGTACCGACCTGCAGGCCGTTAGGGGCAATAATATAACGCTTCTCACCATCGGTGTACTCCAGCAATGCGATGTAAGCACTGCGGTTAGGATCGTACTCGATCGTTTTAACAGTAGCCTTCATACCATCCTTATCGCGCTTAAAGTCGATAATACGGTAACGGCGCTTGTGCCCACCACCACGGTAGCGGGAAGTCATACGCCCCTGATTGTTACGGCCACCTTTGCTCTTCATCGGAGCAAGCAGGCTTTTCTCTGGTTTATCCGTTGTCACTTCCGCGAACGTATTCGTCATCAGGAAGCGGGTACCAGGACTTGCCGGCTTGTGTTTCTTAATACCCATTATTTCTGTTTTTCAACTCCAGAGATACATGCCTGACGATAGCGTAGGCTGCTGGTGCGATTCCACGGATGAACAGATGAACCGTCCTACCGCACGTTGAGTAGCAGCTGATACCGCCCGAGGCTTTGCCCCTGGACTATGATAAAATTAAATGTCGCCGAAGAAATCAATCTCCTCGCCCTCAGAAAGGGTAACGACTGCTTTTTTGTATGCAGGCTTATGGCCTGAAAGAATGCCGGAACGCGTAGAGCGGCTCTTCGCTTTCGCTGGCATAATCATTGTATTGACACTTTCCACTGTTACCTGGTACATGTCTTCCACCGCCTTTTTGATTTCAATCTTGTTGCAATCTTTATTGACGACGAAGGTGTACTTGCCGCGATCCTCAGAGAGCATCTCCGACTTTTCTGTAATCAGTGGCTTTACCAAAATAGTCTTTGCCATGGTTACTTATAGTTATGGAAAGAGTATCCTTTCGGACAGCGCTTTCTCTTAGTTAGCAAATGCTTCTTTGATCTTCTCCACTGCACCTTCAGACAAGACGAGTGCACCGGCGTTCATCACTTCATAAGTGTTGAGATCGCTGGCACGCACCACCTTAGTCTTAGGCAGGTTGCGGCTGGAGAGGTAAACTTCTTTCTCGTAGTCAGAAGTCACAACAACCGGCTTCTGATCTGCTACGTTCAAAGCAGTAAGAATATCAGCAAAGGCTTTCGTCTTGGGTGCTTCAAAAGAGAAGTCCTCAATGATGAATACCTTGCCAGTACTTACCTTTGAAGAAAGTGCTGACTTACGAGCCAGTTGCTTTACTTTCTTGTTCAGGCTGATATTGTACTTACGTGGGCGTGGGCCGAAAATACGTCCACCACCGCGAAAAATCGGGTTCTTAATATCACCAAAACGAGCAGTACCTGTACCCTTTTGACGCTTCAGCTTCTTAGTAGAACCAGCAATTTCGTTACGCTCTTTTGCTTTGTGCGTACCCTGGCGTTGAGCAGCCAGGTATTGCTTTACGGCCAGATAAACGACATGCTCATTCGGCTCTACACCGAAGACATCTTCCGGAAGCTCAATCTCACGACCGGTCTTCTGACCTTGAATATTTAAAACTTCGAGTTTCATTGCTTTGTGTGTTTAAGCACGCTCCGACCCGAATAAGGGTTGGCGTTACGACGCACGAATGAATTACTTTTCAATGATTACCGTTGATCCCTTATGACCAGGCACGGCGCCTTTCACGAGGATAAGGTTTTGCTCAGGGAACAGCTTTACTACCCGCAAGTTTTTCACCTTAATACGGTCACCGCCAGTACGGCCGGCCATACGCATTCCTTTGAAAACCTTCGCAGGATAAGAAGCAGCGCCGATAGAACCCGGAGCCCGCTGACGGTTATGCTGACCGTGGGTCGCATCATTTACACCAGCAAATCCGTGCCGCTTAACAACACCTTGGAATCCTTTGCCCTTGGACGTTCCCACTGCACTGACCAGATCGCCTTCCTTGAAGACTTCGTCAACTTTCAGCAGGTCACCAATGGCTTTCTCAACGACATCAAAATCGCGAAATTCTACGAGGTCCCGCTTAGGACCAGTCTTGGCTTTTTCGTAGTGCCCTTGAAGTGCTTGAGATGTGTTCTTGACCTTTGCTTCACCGAAACCGAGCTGCACAGCGTTGTATCCGTCAGTCTCCGGGGTCTTCACCTGTGTGATTACACAGGGTCCCGCTTCAATGACGGTGCAAGCAATATTGCGGCCCAGCTCGTCGAAGATGCTGGTCATTCCTATTTTTTTACCGATAATACCGTTCATCAGTACATGGTTTTTAAAACTCGTCTATAACAGGCTAATACAGACAGACTGGCAAATAGCCAGAGCTATTTAACCGATCTGCTAACTCAAGACCCGGCTATAGAAAATCACAATGGACTTCTGCTTACCAACGGTCTTTTAAGTAAGTATCAATAATCGCCTGTGCAGACGGGTCGATGATACTTTCTTACGTTAGTTTAACCTGAATGTCAACCCCACTCGGCAGCTCCAGCTTGGACAGGGCATCTACTGTCTTCTGGGTGGGCGTGTAAATTTCGATGAGGCGTTTGTGGGTACGCAATTGAAACTGCTCACGAGCTTTCTTGTTGACGTGCGGCGAACGGAGCACGGTAAAGATTTTCTTCTTCGTGGGCAGCGGAATCGGTCCAGTAACTACAGCGCCACTGTTCCTCACCGTCTTTACGATCTTTTCTGTAGACTTGTCTACCAGGTTGTGATCGTAGGAGCGGAGTTTGATTCTGATCTTCTGATTCATGCCTTCAATTCAGCTAAATAAGTGATGATATTAGTGCAGCCCCGTTGGGCTGCACTTTAGTTTTAACTCTGCTTACAAATTTATGCGTTAACTTCTCCCTTCGCGCCGGCGATAATTTCCTTTGCGATTCCGGATGGGGCTTCTGCATAGTGCGAGAACTCCATCGTGGAATTGGCACGACCAGAAGTGATCGTACGTAGAGAAGTCACATATCCAAACATTTCAGACAGTGGGGCATCAGCCTTGATGCTTACTGCTCCACCTGCACGTGGCTCTTGTCCCTTTGGCAGGCCGCGACGGCGGTTAAGGTCACCGATTACAGAACCTACAAACTCCTCCGGAGTTACGATCTCAAGCTTCATGATTGGCTCGAGAATAACCGGATTAGTCTTTGGTGCTGCTTCGCGGAAGCCTTCCTTCGCACAAAGTTCGAAGGCAATTGGCTTAGAGTCTACTGCGTGCATTCCGCCATCATAAACACGGACTTTCATGCTGTCGATGTTGTATCCGGCAAGGATACCGTTGTCCATCATCTGCAGGAAGCCGTCTTTGATTGGCTTTTGGTAGTTCTTATCGATTGAGCCACCAACGATATCCCAAACGAACTGCAGTTTTTCCTTACCGTCCTTGAACTCATCGCTGTCCAGGAATTCCTGGTCGGCTGGTCCAATTTCGAACTGCATATCCGCGAAGAGACCGGAACCACCGGACTGCTTCTTGAGGCGCTCGCGGTGATCCACAGTATTGGTCAGTGCCTCCTTGTAGTTCACTTGTGGTGCACCCTGGCTCACTTCTACTTTAAACTCACGGCGCAGGCGGTCTACGATGATCTCCAGGTGAAGCTCACCCATACCGCTGATGACCGTTTGGTTTGTTTCTTCATTGTAGTTGACACGGAAAGTCGGATCTTCTTCTGACAGTTTTGCCAGCGCCATACCCAGCTTGTCCAGGTCTTTCTGAGACTTAGGCTCAATAGCGAGACCAATTACCGGCTCAGGGAAAGTCATACTTTCCAGAACAATCGGTGCGTTTTCGTCACAGATAGTATCACCGGTACGGAGGTCTTTGAAACCTACCGCCGCTGCGATATCACCTGCTTCAACGAAGTCAATCGGATTTTGCTTATTAGAGTGCATCTGGTACAGACGGGAAATCCGTTCTTTCTTACCAGAGCGGGTATTCAGTACATAGGAGCCAGCATCGAGGCGGCCGGAGTAAGCACGGAAGAATGCCAGGCGGCCTACGAATGGGTCGGTTGCAATCTTAAACGCCAGAGCAGAGAATGGCTCATTAACGTCCGGCTTGCGTGACTCTTCTTCTTCTGTATCCGGGTTAGTACCTGTGATGGCTTCCACATCAACCGGAGATGGCATGAACGCACAAACGGCATCCAATACAGCCTGTACACCTTTGTTCTTAAAGGCAGAACCACACATCATCGGAATGATGCTCATATCGATCACTGCTGCACGGATAGCCGCGCGAATTTCTTCAGCGGAAATGCTGCTTTCATCCTCGAAGAATTTCTCCAGGAGCTCCTCGTCATATTCCGCTACGGCCTCGAGCAGATTGCCACGATATTCACTCACGGTATCCTTTAATTCTTCAGGAATAGGAACTACATCATAGGTCATACCCATGTCATCGTCGTTCCAGATACGCGCTTCATTGGTGATCAGGTCAACAACCCCTTTGAAGGTCTCTTCAGCACCGATTGGCACCTGAAGTGGTACGGCATTGGCACCCAGCTTCTCCTTCACGTCGTTCACAACATTGAAGAAGTCTGCACCAGAACGGTCCATTTTGTTAACGAAACCAATACGTGGTACTTTATAGCGGTTAGCCTGACGCCAAACGGTTTCAGACTGAGGCTCCACACCAGATACGGCACAGAACAGGGCTACCACACCATCCAATACGCGCAGGGAGCGCTCTACCTCAACGGTAAAGTCAACGTGACCCGGGGTATCAATGATGTTTACGACATAATCCTGCTCTTTCCATTTCCAGGACGTTTTCGTTGCAGCCGAAGTAATGGTGATACCACGCTCCTGCTCCTGCTCCATCCAGTCCATGGTAGCTGCACCATCGTGCACCTCGCCA
>CAZNHN010000021.1:34406-36462 GCA_964572415.1 uncultured Phaeodactylibacter sp. | reverse complement strand
CAGCGCTCCGGCCACAATTGAGGTACAGGTACAGCCCGGCGCCAATGTCAATCCAGCCCCCATTGGGCCCTTTTGTCAGTCTGCCCCTCCGCAGATGCTCACTAATCCTGACGGCTTAGCTGGCCAATGGTCGGGTAATGGTGTAAATGGGAATATCTTTAACCCGGCTACGGCTTCTACGGGCTCTAATACACTGACCTTCACCCCTGACCCCGGGCAATGCGCCATGGCCGGGAGTTTGGTTGTCCAGGTCGATGCAAGCGTCACGCCGGTATTGGATAACCTCGGCGGCCCCTATTGTTCCAATGATGATCCTTTCTTGTTGCCCAATCCTCAAAGTGGCATTTCTGGTACCTGGTCCGGTGATGGCGTGGTAGGTAATAACTTTGATCCGGCTCAGGCCAGTACAGGCTCCAATACCCTGTCTTTCAATCCTGATCCGGGCTTTTGTGCAGCAACTGCCACTACTTCAGTGGAGATCAATGCCAGCCCGGTGGCCAATACACCCGCCGACCCCATTCAGGTGTGTGTGGAAAGCATTGCCCCGCCATTATGGGAAGACAACTTTACCGATATTGGTAATCAAATCAATGGGGGTACGGGCCAAACCATTACCTGGTACCTCGATGCGGCCGGGACCAACGAAATTGATCCGGTAGCCTATATCTCTACGATCATTGCCTCCGGGGGCACGCAGACCATCTTTGCTACCGTTACGAATGCCATTGGTTGCGAATCTGCCACTGTGCCAGTCACGCTGACATTAGAGGTTGTACCTGAAGCCTCCCCGGTTACCATTTCCGAGTGTGCTCAGCCCGGCGGAACGGTTGACCTGACAGCATACAATAACCAAGTTAGTCCCGGCAGTACTATCTTTTGGTATCAGGATGCCGGGGCGACTACCCCGGTTGGGAATCCATCGGCTTATCCGGCCGTTAGTGGCACTAGTGTTTGGGCAACGGCTTCAGGCGGGCTTTGCGAAAGCGATCCCGTACAGGTCACGTTCAATCTGACGCCACAACCAGAGATTGATCCGATTGATCCCGTAACATCCTGCGGGGCATATATTTTACCCTTTATTACAGGTGCTAACCTGTCTGGGGGAGCGGCATATTATAATGCGCCTAACGGTACAGGTAGCCCATTAAACCCCGGGCAGATAATCACCACTTCCGGCACTTACTATGCTTATGACAGTGCTGCCCCGGGTTGTACTGACGAGGTTCCATTTCAAGTCGTCATTACGCCTTTACCGGATATCCTTCCACCGCCAGAGCCAACGGTAACGAGCTGTGGGCCCTATACCCTGCCTGCTATTACCGGGACGGGGCTGACGGGTAATCAGGCTTATTACACCGGTTTTAATGGTACCGGGCAACAGTTTGCGCCAGGTTCACTGATCACCACCTCCGTTGTTTTGTTCCTCTACGATGGTACACCGGGCTGCGACGATCAGGAAATCCTTGAAATCATTATCCAAGACCCCCCGGTCCTGTTCCCGGTGTCGAATATTCCAGCTTGCGATGCCGCCATTTTGCCCCCTATTCAGGGTGATAATTTAGGCGGTAATGCTTTCTACTACACCGGGCCGAATGCCACCGGTAATATTCTAATGCCAGGAGATATGGTTACTATCAGCCAGCCGCTGTACATTTATGCGGGTACACCCGGTTGTTCTGATGAAGTTTCTTTTACGGTAATAATTCTAAATAGTATTGAAATTTCACCTTTGCCCGATCAGACAGCCTGCAATTCTTTCACTTTTCCACCCATTGAGGGAGATGGCCTGACGAATTCCGTTGCCTACTTCGATGGCCCGAACGGCACCGGACAGGAGTTTGCCCCCGGTGATGAGGTGACTACAGGTGGAACTTTCTACATTTTTGATGACAATCTCGCTTGTAGCGATGAAGAAGCTTTTGAGCTAACCATTACGGATGAGCCGGTACTGAGTTGTGCTGAAGATACCCCCGCTTCCAGTTTGGGTAATGCTGACGGTATCGGGCGCGTAACCGTCACGGGCGGGTCGGCGCCTTTTTTGGTGGAATGGGCTGGC
>CAZNHN010000021.1:29953-34396 GCA_964572415.1 uncultured Phaeodactylibacter sp. | reverse complement strand
CAAAGACACAATTGTTAACGATATGGCGGGTTATGGGATTTAAAGGATTATGTTCGAAAACAAACAATGTTCCGGTTTTTTTCAGTATTCGATAACATTGAGATAGAATTAATATTTGATTTCCGACGTCTGCTACATGGTGAAGCATATTGGCGATCATTATGATATTAAAATACTCATCATCATAGGGAATGTGTTTGCCATCATAAGTGCTGAATTTTGATTTTGATGTGCAGGGCGCGACCTGCCCAGATGCATCTGACGGAGCTGCAGCCCTTACGGTGACCGGCGGCGATGGCAACTACACTTACAGCTGGAGTAATATGGCTATGGGAAACTCTATCGTGGGCGTACTGCCCGGAGCCTACACTGTGACGGTAACGGATGGAACGGGCTGTCAGTCAGAAGGTGAGGTGACCGTTGACACCTTAAATCCCGCCCCCGGACTGATCGTAACGGCAGCAATGGACACCATTTGCGAAAGCAGCTGTGTGGATATGGACTTTAGCTTTACGGGTACGCCACCATTTAATCTGTCCTATGAGGTGCGCTACGGAACAGATACATTGACCTTCGGTGTTTTCAGTACGACTGCTGATACCACAGTGAATTTTTGCCCGTCCGACTCGCTTGGCGATATTCAGGATCTCATCTGGCAGTTTGGCGCCATTTCTGATGCGATTTGCGCTGATACGTTGGCACTGCAGGATACCATTGTGGTGCAGCCTGCGGTTAGAGATACGCTCACCGAGACTTTGTGCCCCGGTGAAAACCTGACTGTAAATGGGACGGTATATGATGCCGGTAATCCAATGGGCGCGGATACCCTCACTGCTGCTGCCGTAACGGGTTGCGATTCTATTGTGGTGGTGATGATTGACTTCTTTCCTGTGGATACCAACTTCGTCGTCCAAACCCTTTGCACTGGCAGTAGCCTAACGGTCAATGGCACCGTCTATGACGAGGGGAACCCCAGCGGTTTTGAGGTGGTCTCTAATGGTACCGTGAACGGCTGCGACAGCCTGATCAGCATCGACCTGTCTTTTGAAGATGCCGTGGTGAACGACATCATGGAAACCCTCTGCCCGGGCGAGAGCCTGACGGTCAATGGCACGCTCTACGATGCCATGAATCCTTCCGGTGCAGATACGCTGATTAATGGTGCGGCGAGTGGCTGCGACTCCATTATTACTGTAACGCTCGACTTCTTCCCGGCAGACACCAACTTTATCGTTCAAACCCTTTGTACGGGCAGCAGCCTGATGGTCAATGGCACGGTCTACGATGAGGGGAACCCGGCTGGTTTTGAAGTGATCCCTAATGGCACTGTCAATGGCTGCGACAGCCTGATCAGCATTGATCTGTCCTTCGAGGACGCTGTGGTGAACGATATCATGGAAAACCTCTGCCCGGGTGATAGCCTGATGGTCAACGGCACGCTGTATAATGAAACCAACCTTAGCGGTTCGGATACTATTATGAATGGCTCGGTGAACGGCTGCGACTCCATTATTAATGTGTCCATCAGCTATCTGGTAATTGATACAAACTTCGTGGCGGCAACCCTTTGCTCTGGAGACACGCTTGTCTTGAATGGGAATACCTATGATTCTGCTAACCCAACCGGCACGGAAGTCCTGCCCGGTGGGGCCGGCAATGGCTGCGATTCCGTTATTGTGGTAGACCTGGCTTTCTTCCCTGCGGATACCAATTTCATTGTGCAGACCTTATGCGCCGGGGAAGCCCTTTCGGTCAACGGCACGGTTTACGACGAAGGGAACCCAAGTGGTTTCGAGGTGGTTCCCAATGGCACCGTGAACGGCTGCGACAGCCTGATCAGCATCGACCTGTCTTTTGAAGATGCCGTGGTGAACGACATCATGGAAACCCTCTGCCCGGGCGAGAGCCTGACGGTCAATGGCACGCTCTACGATGCCATGAATCCTTCCGGTGCAGATACGCTGATTAATGGTGCGGCGAGTGGCTGCGACTCCATTATTACTGTAACGCTCGACTTCTTCCCGGCAGACACCAACTTTATCGTTCAAACCCTTTGTACGGGCAGCAGCCTGATGGTCAATGGCACGGTCTACGATGAGGGGAACCCGGCTGGTTTTGAAGTGATCCCTAATGGCACTGTCAATGGCTGCGACAGCCTGATCAGCATTGATCTGTCCTTCGAGGACGCTGTGGTGAACGATATCATGGAAAACCTCTGCCCGGGTGATAGCCTGATGGTCAACGGCACGCTGTATAATGAAACCAACCTTAGCGGTTCGGATACTATTATGAATGGCTCGGTGAACGGCTGCGACTCCATTATTAATGTGTCCATCAGCTATCTGGTAATTGATACAAACTTCGTGGCGGCAACCCTTTGCTCTGGAGACACGCTTGTCTTGAATGGGAATACCTATGATTCTGCTAACCCAACCGGCACGGAAGTCCTGCCCGGTGGGGCCGGCAATGGCTGCGATTCCGTTATTGTGGTAGACCTGGCTTTCTTCCCTGCGGATACCAATTTCATTGTGCAGACCTTATGCGCCGGGGAAGCCCTTTCGGTCAACGGCACGGTTTACGACGAAGGGAACCCAAGTGGTTTCGAGGTGGTTCCTAATGGTACCGTGAATGGCTGTGACAGCCTGATCAGCGTCAATCTGACCTTTGAAGATGTAGTGGTGAACGACATCGTTGACACCCTATGCCCGGGCGAAAGCCTTACGGTTAACGGTACGTTGTACGATGCTGATAACCCATCCGGTGCAGATACGCTGATTAATGGCGCAGCGAACGGGTGCGACTCCATTATTACGGTAACGCTGGACTTCTTCCCGGCAGATACCAACTTCATCGTCCAAACCCTTTGTACGGGCAGCAGCCTGACGGTCAATGGCACTGTCTACGATGAGGGGAACCCAAGCGGTTTCGAGGTGGTCCCGGACGGCACGATAAATGGCTGCGATAGCCTGATCAGCATTGATCTGTCCTTCGAGGACGCTGTGGTGAACGATATTACGGAAGCCCTCTGCCCGGGCGAGAGCCTGATGGTCAACGGCACGCTCTACGATGCAACCAACCTGAGCGGATCTGATACGATTGTGAATGGCTCGGCGAATGGTTGTGACTCCATTATCAATGTATCGATCAGTTATTTGATGGCAGATACGAACTTTGTGTCGGAAACTCTCTGTTTCGGCGACAGCCTGATAGTCAATGGTACGGTATACGGAGCAGGAAATATAAGTGGGGTAGAGGTAGTTTCCGGTGGTGCGGCCAATGGGTGCGACAGTCTCATCAGTGTCAGTGTGGAAGTCCTTGACCCTGCGGTAGCTGTCTTTGAACCTACGCTTTGCCCGGGTGAGAGCCTGACCATCAATGGTACCGTCTACGATGCAACGAATCCTACCGGGCAAGATACTTTACCGGGGGCAGCACTCAACGGTTGTGACTCTATTTTGCAGGTTAGCCTGAACTTCGATACCCTTGGCACAAATATGCTGATGCAAACCCTTTGCCCGGGCGAAACCTTAATGGTCAATGGCACCGTATACGATGAAGGCAACCCGAATGGATCGGAATTGCTGCCCGGAGCGTCTTCGAATGGTTGCGATAGCGTCATCATCATCGCACTTACTTATTTGCAAACGGATACGAATCAGGTAGCCCCGGTTTTATGCCCGGGCGAGAGCCTTATTATTAACGGTACTCTTTATGATGATACCAACCCAAGCGGATTTGAAATCCTACCGGGCGGTAGCGAAAACGGTTGCGACAGCCTAATCAGCATTGATCTTACTTTTGAGGCCCCTGTCACGGGCACGCTGTCACCAACCCTATGCCCGGGGGGCTCTGTAACCGTTGCTGGAACGGTCTATGACGCCGTAAATCCGTCAGGTACCGAAGTGTTGCCCGGCGCAGCTGAGAATGGGTGTGACTCTACGGTCAATATTATGCTGAGCTTTTTCCCCCCGGATACTACGCAATTCATTCAAACGCTTTGTGCGGGCGAAAGCCTTATGGTCAACGGTACGGTTTATGATGTTTCCAATCCAACCGGCCTGGAAATCCTGCCCAATGCTACTATCAATGGTTGCGACAGCCTGTTGCAAATAGACCTGAGTTTTGAAGAAGCCGCAGAAGGCACTTTAGCTCTAAGCCTCTGCGAAGGCGCAAGTGTGGAGGTGAATGGAACCGTCTATGACGAAACCAATCCCAACGGTACAGAGCTGCTACCTGGTGCGGCCGAAAACGGTTGCGACAGCCTGGTGGTGATTAATCTGGTCTTTCAGCCGGCGGTCACTGCAGAATTAAGTGCACCGGGCAGTATTTGTCCGGGGGACTCCCTTGTGCTCAATATCGATCTCATGGGAGCGGACAGTTTTGATTTCAACCTGAATGACGATAACGGGGTGGTGGAAGCCTTTACCGGGGTGGGGAATGCCG
>CAZNHN010000021.1:19328-29943 GCA_964572415.1 uncultured Phaeodactylibacter sp. | reverse complement strand
GGTAAGATCCGTTCAGAGGCAAAAGAAGCAATGAAAGAATCCCACCGGAGTGCGGTTCGGACAAAAAACCAGCTTTTCAGCTTTCCGGTACAGGCAACTTCTGTCCGCCAATATTGCCCGAGCCCCTGACCATTGAAGTCGCTCAGATAGAAGCAGCACTGGCTGCCACGACCGGCTATAACGGTTTTGAAGTAAGCTGTGCGGACGCCACCGATGGTGGGGTGGAAGTCCTTGCAAGCGGAGGGACGCCCCCGTATTCCTATCAGTGGTCTAACGGTGCGGTCAGTTCTGCTCTGGATAACCTCACAGCGGGCACCTACACCGTGACCGTTAACGATACCGGGGGCTGTGAATCTGAAGCGGGCATTGAGTTGTCTGCGCCCCCTGGTATATTGCTGGAGGCTGCTGCTGTTGATGCCAATTGCCTGCAGGAAAACAGCGGGCAAATCATTATTGATACCATCCTGGGCGGGGTGGCTCCTTATCAGTATCAGTTGAATGACTTTGCGCCCGTTAGCATTGGCGCATTGCCCGTGTTACAGAACAACCTGGCGGCAGGCACTTATGAATTGCAGCTTACAGATGCGAATGGGTGCCAGATAAGCCAGTCCTTACTGATCAGTCCGGCGGTCCCTCTGCTTCTGGAGTTAGGGGAAGACGAAGAAATCCGTCTGGGCGAAAGTGTGCAGTTGTCGATTGATGGGCAGAATTTTGATATAGCAGACTTCACCTGGCAGCCTGATTCCCTGAGTGACCTGGAGCCGGTAGTCATGCCCCGGGAAACCACGACTTACCGTCTGACTGCCCGGGACGCAGCGGGCTGTTCAGCCACTGATTTTATTACGGTAATTGTAGAGAAAGCCCGCAGTGTATATGCGCCGAACATATTCAGCCCGAATGGTGACGGGAGTAATGATTCCTTTACCCTCTTTGCCGGACCGGATGTTGTGGGGCTGAACCAGTTTCACATCTATGACCGCTGGGGGGAGCAGGTCTTCCAAGGTGATACGCAAGCACTTAACAATGAGCTATTCGGCTGGGACGGTAGCCACAAGGGGCAGCCTATGGGGCCTGGTGTATTTGTATTCTATGCTGAAGTGGAATTTGTTGATGGGCGTGTGGAACTGATAAAGGGCGACTTTGTACTAATGCGATAGGAAAACGCTGCCCGCCCTGCTAAACAGGGCAGGCAGCTGTAAATAGATTACTCCTTACACAAAAACTTGTTTTGGTAAAGTTTGAGTGTAAAAGTGTGCATTCGGGGGCAATTACCCTATCGTTTTTCAGTGAACGTACTGTATTTCTCAGTGAACGTACTGTATTTCTCAGGGAAGCGAGATTATTTGAGCTTAATTAATGCTGTACTGCGATCTTCTGAGTGAAAGTGCCCTTTTTTGCGCTAACGCTGAGCAGGTAGATACCTTCCGGCAAATGGATAGTGGATATATGTCCTTGATCCGTACCGGATTGTAAGGTTATTAATTGCCCCTGGCCATTAAACAGACGGCATTGGAACGGGCCTGGTACCTCAACTGTAAATTGCTGATGACTGGGATTAGGGAAGGCTTTCAGTGGTTTTACCGAAGAAGCGGGGGCGGTGTTACTCGGTGTACCTTGCCAGACAGCCATTCCATCAACTGTTATGCCACCGGCTTCTGTAAAATTGCCTCCAATAAGAATACTTCCGTTTTCCATTTGAATGATTGCTTCAGCTTCTCCCTCTACACCGCCTTCCATGGTATCCCAACTGTCTCCGTTAAAAGCAAGGATAGACTCGCAGGCAATGGGGATTCCATTATCAGAGGTGCATACGTCAAAACCACCAAGTGCAAAAAGCTGATTGCTGATCACCTTCAGGGTGTGCACATAAGGATGCAGTTGGGAGTTGCTATAAGCCGTTTTGATGCCAACGGGCACCCAGTTTGTTCCATCCCACTTAGCTAAATTACCGAGCGAACTGTCTCCGGATTGGTGAAAAGACCCGCCTGCATAGAGCTCATCCTGAAAGAAAGAAATACCATACACCGGACCGTCAAACCCCGGGCCTATAGAGTGCCAGTTCTGCCCATCCCATTTGGCAATGCCGTTTGACTGATGGACACCTGCAAACCGGAAGTTCCCAGCTACATAAAGCTCTCCTTCATGCACCAAGAGCTCATGTGGATAGGGAATGTTAGGGTTGCCGGGGATACCCTGCCGCAGACCGCTACCGAGTGCCACCCATTCTGTTCCGTTCCAGCGGGCAATGCCATTTGCCTCGGTATCTCCAATGTGCGTGAAGTCACCGGCAATAACGTAATCTCCATTATATTCTGTTATAGCATAGAGGGAGGGCGTGACGCCTGAAGAGGCGAGGTAACGGAACTCCTCTCCCAATTGGCTTAAACCTTGTATGTCGCTATTCCAGCGCAGGGCGTAGTTTTGAGCCGAGTAGAATTCATACTTTGCAAGCATCAAGGCTTCGCCATCGGGATAAATTTGGTGTACCCCACTGCCAATATCCGGTATGACTTCCTGCCATTCACTACCATCCCAGCGGGCCAGGTGGTCTATGTTTTTCCCTCCAATTTTGTTGAATAACCCACAGGCATACAGGTCGTCCTGAAATCTTTCAAACTGGACAATAAACCCGTTAAAAGAACCGGTACTGAAAGAAGCCCACTGCGCGGGGCATATCATAGGTAGTAAAAGCAGTGGTAGTGGCAAAAGATGCTTCATGATTCTTTTTTTGGCACACAATTTACTGGTTTCTTTGGTGTAGTATTTACCAAACTTTATCAAAAGTCAGGCTTCAAGAATAAAAAGAGTGCCTGCTCCGCGATTGGGAGCAGGCACTCTTTACGTCCCTGAAGGGGCTCTTTACAGGTCTATTACTGCTTAAGGATCTTCAGCACTTCGCGGTAACCATCTTCTGTTTGCACTTCCAGAAGGTAAAGGCCATTTGAGTAGCCTGCTCAAACTCAACCGTAAACTGGCTTTGGACTGGTGTTGGCCAAACTGTAGCACGCTGATGGATAGCCGGCGCTTCGGCCGTTGGAACGTCCGGTACAGAGAATCTATCCTGCTCAGAGCCTTCGATCTCTACATTGCTGAATGAGGCTGTGGCAGGGGCACCATTTCGGCTGGTGGCAAATAAGCCCACCTGTGCACATTCACCCAGTTCCAGGTAGACCTGATGGAAAAGCGACCAGGCATCACCGTTGCTGCTAAAATAAGCACGGATGTAATTGCCTACACGCTCCACACGGATCCAGTTGTCATGAGGTGTGAAAAATGGGGTAAAAGTCAATGCATCACCTTCGTTATACCGGGTGCCATGCCGAATGATATCTGTTAGGTTGGAGGCAATCATGAACATTTTCGGGCTTGATTCAGCGGGAGCTCCGAACGGGCCTCCATTGTCCCCACCGCCTTCTCCTTCTCCTTCTCCTTCCCGGAGTATGATACCACCAAAGCCATTACTTACATCATCGATACGAGCGGTGATCATACTGTTGTCACACAGGTATTGATTTAGGAAAGCCACATTATCAGTAGTTGCCCGGTGCCCCTGTTGTGAAGAAGTGGTAATGGTGATGTCACAGCCCAGCGAAAAGTTATCGTTTTCGCCTTCGCCTCCGATGGAAGATTTCGTCCATTCCTCGTCGATCGGGTTAGGCCCGATGAAGAAAGGATAATCGGATAGGATGTCTCCATCATTATAGAAGTAGCCATAATTCACATGGTCACCGAACATTGGTCCAGGTCCTTCTTCAGGATCAGGAGAGATTGGAATGTTATTTATAGATAAATCAATCGTTCCTTCATTTGACAGATAACCCTCATTGTAAATTGGGAACGGGCCGTCAATATTGATTTCCGCACAATCTTTATTCTCGATCATTCCATCGTAGACAGTCACGAGAGAACCGTAGACAAAGTAGTACCCTACTTCCTGTGGCTCTGGTTCTTCCGGAGAACCGAAGTTGAAGAAAAATTCGATATCCACCAGATTGTAATTTACAAACCGGCCATAATCTGCAGCATAGATCGCGCCATACAACTCGATTTCAGGGTCTGCCGCAACTTCAGGGTCCGGTGCTTCAGTTGGGTCAGGACTTTCCTCTACTTCAGGAATGAGGTCAGGGCTGTCGTCACCAAAGGGCACGGGCAGCAACTGTATTACCCCATAGTTCTCAAATGTACCATCTGACTGCATGTAAATCATGTCATAGGATACGAAGGCAATATTGATTTCTCCGTTCTCGGTGTTGGTGAAAATACCGTCGTCGACTTCTATGCCTTCACTATCAATATAGCTGATGTTAATCGTTCCATCATTGAGGAATTCGGTGTCATCATCATCCTGATCGATCGCATCTGAATCAATATACATGATTTCCAGGAGGCCCCGGTTGCGGAAAATCGCATCATTATCCATTTCGATGCCCTCATTATCTATGTCTGAAATGTAAAGATTGCCACGATTGACAAAGAGTGCATCATCTTCCATGTCAATGCCATCTCCATCCATATCAACGTGATGAATAGATAACTCTCCGCGGTTTAAAACACGGGCGTCGCCAGTCATTTCTATTCCATTTCCAGTATAGTCTTCTTCACCGGTATGATGAATCTCCAGAGACCCCCAAATAACAAGGGTGGAGTAGTCATTCATATCGATGCCTTCTTCGTAGGAGTAAGCAACGGTTAAATCCCCTTCGCTTCGGATGAACAGGGTAGCATCATCATCTAGTTCAACGGACATACATTCTGCACCGGGTTCTGTAACCTGTACATAGGCATCACCTCCGATTTGAACGTTGTCGTATTCACCAGGAACCTGATCATATTCCCAATTGTCCGGGTCTTCCCAGCGCCAGCCGTCTCCGTCGCCGGTCCAGGTGTTAACCCCGTTGGCAAGGGCGGTAAGGCTGCTACCTGCGAAAAATGCAAGCAGTAGCATAGTGTACACATTCGTCTTCATTATAACTGTAGATTTGAATAGGTTATAAAATGTATTTAATAACCACTCTTACGTGAGAAGAGTAGAAAAGTTACAATTTAAATACCGGTTCTTGGACTAGGAGTAAGTTGTTTTTATGGAGATTGGGACAAATATATACAATTTCGTTAAATAAGATTCTTGTTCAATGAAAAATAATGACATAGTAAAACACTTCTTAGCTGACCGTATTTGATCTGATTAGGTGGGTGTTTATAACAAATTGCACAAAACAGAAAGTGACCACCGCCTATCAATACCAGGGGGTCAACCCTCTGCATTTAAGCGCGATAGTTGCTAGGGAAGGGCTTCCCGCTTTGCTCCAGCTTATCCACGAATGCTGCCAGGCTATTCAAGTAGTACATTTGTTATGCACACGATTAGGTAGTCAGAGACGGCTTTGAGCTTTAAATTTCCTAATTTCACGCGAAATCATTTTTTAATCGTTTCCTATTATTCTAAAGAATCATAAACATGCCCTACACCAACTTATTAATCGATGAGCAGGACGGTATTCTCATCCTCACGCTCAACCGCCCAAAAGCCATGAATGCCCTGAATACCAAGATGATGCTGGAGTTGCAGCACTTTTTTGCGGAGGACGCGCCGGCACGGGAAGGGCTTAAGGGGATTATCCTTACCGGTGCCGGGGAGAAAGCCTTTGTGGCAGGAGCCGACATCAAAGAGTTTCTGGCTTTGGACACCCAAAAAGGCCAGGATATGGCACAAAGAGGGCAAGATGTTTTTTTTCTGATTGAGCGCTTCCACAAGCCCGTTATCGCCCTGGTCAATGGATTTGCATTGGGTGGTGGTTGCGAGCTCTCCATGGCTTGTCACTTGCGCATTGCTACGGAAAATGCCCGGTTCGGACAGCCGGAAGTCAACCTAGGCATTATTCCTGGTTACGGTGGCACGCAGCGGCTGATACAGTACCTGGGCAAAACCAAAGCCACAGAGCTTCTGCTCACCGGTGACATGATTTCGGCCGATCAGGCACTGGCATGGGGCTTAGTCAATTATGTATTGCCTTCCGGGGAAGCTATGGATAAAGCCAAAGCTATTATAGGTAAGATTGCGAAAAAAGGGCCCATCGCTATCGCCAAAACCATTGAAGCTATCAATGCCTATTTTCAGCATGACGAAGATGGCTTTGATCGTGAAGTAAAAGCCTTTGGGCAGACGACCGGGACCGAAGATTTCAAAGAAGGAGCCGCTGCTTTTATTGAGAAGCGAAGTGCAAACTTTAAAGGCAGATAGGAGCCTACCTGCTAAAGCGTCAGTGCCCGCGCTTGAGCATTGCCGGCAGCAATTCAGTTGAGGCTTTTCGGGGGGATAGTGAATACTTATTGCGAAATTTCGCTAATTTGATCCCGCTAAAGCCTTAACCAAATTGCATGGCAATGAAATTCGACTACATTATTGTGGGAGCAGGCTCTTCGGGTTGCCTGCTGGCCAGCCGTCTGTCTGCCCAATCAAAACTTCGAATCCTCCTTCTGGAAGCAGGGGGTGAAGACAGCGACAAATCCATCCACATTCCACTGGCCTTCAGCAAGCTTTTCCGGAGCGCCTTCGACTGGAATGATGATTCTACTCCTCAGGTTCATATGAACAACCGGCGGATGTACCAGCCCCGTGGTAAGGTGCTGGGAGGCAGCAGCAGTATTAACGCCATGATTTACATTCGGGGTCACCGGGCAGACTATGATCAATGGGCAGCGCTTGGAAATCCGGGCTGGAGTTACGACGAAGTCCTTCCGTACTTCAAGCGGTTTGAGCAGAACCTGGAGTTTGATGATGCCTACCACGGTACTTACGGGGAGCTGACGGTGAGCCGGGGGCGCCACCACCACCGGTTAAGCAAGTTGTTGCTGGAGGCCGCAGCTGAAGCTGGCTATCCTTTGAATTCGGATTTTAATGGTGTTGCGCAGGAAGGTTTTGGTTTCTATCAGGTGACACAAAGAGCAGGAGAACGATGCAGTGCCGCAAACGCCTTCCTGGAACCAATCCGCCACCGCAGCAACTTAACCATTGTAACCAAGGCAATGGCACAACGGGTCCTTTGGGAAGGCAAAAAGGCGGTTGGCCTGGAGTACGAACAAGACAGCCAAAAGATAAAAGCCTATGCAAAACGGGAGGTCATCATCTGTGCAGGCAGCTTTAACAGCCCTCAGCTCTTAATGCTCTCAGGCGTTGGCCCCGGGGAGGAATTGCAGAAGCAGAGTATAGAAGTGGTGCATCACCTGCCGGGGGTGGGGCAAAACCTTCAGGATCATTTGCTGGCAGGCTGTGTTTATCACACTCACCTGAAAAATACCCTCGACAGCGCCGAACGTTTCCCCTGGTCTGTCAGGTATCTTTTACAATATTTCCTTTGGAAAAATGGATTGCTGTCTTCTAATGTGGCAGAGTGCGGCGGTTTTCTCAGGAGCTATCCTGAACTGGAAGCACCTGATTTGCAGTGGCACTTCTCCCCCGGCTATTTTCTGAGGCATGGTTTTGGAAATCCGAAAACCGGCAATGGCCTTGGTTTGGGGATGACGCTGATTTACCCCTACAGCCGCGGCAGGGTGCAGCTCAAAACGCCTGACCCGAAAGACCGGCCGATTATTGATCCCAACTACCTGTCAGATGAGCGCGACATTCAAACCCTGATCAGAGGCTACCGCATCACGGAGCGGATCATGGCGCAGCCTGCCCTGGCACCTTACCTGAAGTCCCGGTTTATGCCGCCCCCTGAAGTAGAGACGGAGCCTGCCGTGGTGGAGTATCTCCGTGACTGGGCACAATCCCTTTACCATCCGGTAGGGACGTGCAAAATGGGGCAGGATGAAATGTCGGTTGTGGACGAGCACTTATCCGTCCGTGGCGTCCAAAACCTACGAGTAGTGGATGCCAGCATTATGCCGGTTATCGTACGGGGCAATACGAATGCGCCAGCTATGATGATCGCGGAGAAGGCAGCAGATATGATACAAAAATCAATGACTTCCTGACACAAAACGAACATCGAAGTAGCCTGCTCGTTCCTTAACTGAAATCAGTCACGGGAAATAATAGTATAAGTTCCCTTAAGAAAACCAAAAGCAGCACCATGAACAGCAGATACTTTTGTGTCGGAAGCTGGGCAATATTGCTATGCCTGGCATTAAATACCCTAAATGCTCAGCGTGTAACTTCCCAGGGGAATTTTATGATGGGAGGTACACTTGGCTTTTCTACTGCCGATTCTAATGTAAAAATCGAGGCAGATGGTGCCTCTGTAGATAATGAGGGCACCCGGAGTACTCAATTTAATATCTCACCCCGAATTGGTTACTTCGTTACAAATAACTTCGCGTTGGGTATCGGCATGGATTACACGCTCAACCGCCTGAGAGAGCCGGTCGACCTTTCTGATCCGCAAACGGATTATGAAACCGAATATGACAGTGACCTGCTTTTCGGACCATTTGGCAGGGTATATTTCCCAATAGCTGAAGATAAGGCATTCTTCCTGCAGGCTAATTTTGGCTTTGGAAGTTCCCAGGATCGTATTCGTGTTGGGAATGACCCACAGACCACAAGCACAGATGTGCTGGCAGCAAGCTTCGGTCCGGGATTCACGATTTTTAGTTCAGATGGCATCGGTATAGAAGCCATTGTCAAGTACAACTGGGCACGAAGTAATGCCAGTTTTGAGTACCAGGGCACACGCAACGAAACAACAACTTACACCAACCAGCTTGACTTCTCGATTGGTTTTCAGGTATACTTTACACGTCTGCGGCGCGTCGATGCTGCAGAGCCAACAGTGCAACCTGATAATGAAACTGATCCGGACAGCCGGTTTTATTAATCCTCAATTGAAAACAATCAAAATCCAATTATTATGAAATCTATTGCAATTTCTAGAATTTGCTTCGTCTTGCTCCTGAGTTTCGGGCTGGTCGCCTGTGGTAGCGAAAGCAATGACACCATGGACGATGCTGAAGACACGGTAGAAAACGCAGCGAATGACTTTGCTGACAATTTCCGGTCTGACAAGGAAGAAATGAGAGCTGAAATTGACCGTGCCCGTGAAGAGGTTAACGAAGAAATTAAAGATTTGGAAGCCAATCTCGAAAACGCATCAGCAGATGCAAGAGCAGAAATGCAGGAAGAAATTGACGAACTGAAAGCCTGGAGTAACGATCTGGACCAAAAGTTCCGGAATCTTGGCAATGTAGCCAAAGATGGCTGGGGTGATTTCAAGACAAATGTCAACTCTACTTTGGAAGAGATTGACCGCGAACTATCAGACAACGACTAATTTTTTTAATCAAAACCAAATGATATGGGATCCACAAATGATAAAATCCAAGGCAATTGGAATGAACTAAAGGGTAAGCTTCAAGCCAAATACGGTGAGCTTACCGATGATGACCTGGCCTATCAGAAAGGCAAGGAAGACGAGCTTATCGGCCGTATTCAGAAAAGAATCGGTGAGAGCAAAGACGAGGTAAAGCGCATCATCGACAACCTCTAAGCATCTGTTGCACCGAGTAGAAAATCAGAGCGCTGCCGTCAGTACCACAATCTGGCGGCAGCGCTTTTTTTATCGGCTCACATAGTAATTCAGGTAGTTGCATTCCCGGATTGCCCGTTGAAAAAACCGGGTTTGCGGGTATTGTTCTTCGAGCCGCTTGAAATAGGACATATACCCCTGTGCCTGCATTTTCCCCATCACCTGTTCAAAGGTGAGCGTAGAGCCCGACCAATCGTCCATAATGAACTTATCGTACCAGTAATCAGTCTGGTCCATCTCCGCAAGAGATTTTACGTAATATACCTTTTGCTGCGCTTTAGCAGCCATGAAGCACGCCTGAGCCGCACTTTCGGTATCCTGAGCATATTTCATGGACTTATCATAAAAGCTCAATGCCACGCGGCAGTCGTAGAAACCATCGTAGGACACACCGCTGCGGTAGTAGTTCATGATCTCGTAAGCCGGGCCAAAGTAAGTCATATTGTAGTAGGCATTACCCAGCAGATAGTAATCGGTGGGGCTGTTGGTCTCCTGCGCGATCTGGTAGATTTCCGCCAGCTTGCGTACAAAACTATTGCGGGTAAAAGAGGCAGCAGTGGAATAAGCGCAATGCACACAGTCATTAATGCTCATATTGAAGGGGTTTACCTTCAACGGGAAGTCATACGAAGCCGGCAAGCTGTCAAACAAAGCTACGGCAGCCTCCAGTTTTTCGGGGTCGCGCATCAGCAATCGCCCTTTGATATCCAAAATATCGTAACGCATTGCGCTCAATGCCGCTTCCGGATTCTGTACAAAAGCAGACCAGGTGCTTTCATTGTTGGTGAAGTGCTTGAGTGCGAGCAGCTCCAGTTTACTGTGGTTGGGCTTATTGATGAAGCCCAGCAGGCTGTCTACCCCCAATGCTGTAGGGTTTATCCTGGTACCACTAAGGACCTCCCGGGCTAACAAGCGGGCCATAATACTTTCGCCAGCCTGTCGTTTGCGATAAGCAAGCAGTTCCAGGATGAATTCCTGGTTATTTTGCTGGGTGGACCAATTGGCCATAGGGTCTGCAAACAGCTCTACCAATTGAAGAGCAATGGTATTTTCCTGCTCCTTTGACAAAGTTTTCTCCTGTCCCATCA
>CAZNHN010000021.1:8146-19318 GCA_964572415.1 uncultured Phaeodactylibacter sp. | reverse complement strand
TCAGCTGAATGGCGAGCAGCAGTTCACCCTGAATCCGTTGGTGTGGGCCATTCAGTTCTCCGGCCTGCTCCAGGGTGATCTGCGCAGTGGGTAGCCGGCCGAGCAACAGCTCAAGGTAGCCTTTAGCGAGTGCCCAGAAGCTGTCATCCCGGTTATTGTAGTAAGCAGTGGTGGCAAACCGGAGCAACTGTCCGGCATAGTCTTCGTATTCCTCATTTTTAAGCAGGCTCTGTCCTTTGTCTACCCGCTGCATAAGCTGCGCGATGGGCTGCTGACCGTAGTAGCTCAGGTTGTTGCTTTCCAGCTTGTTGATCTCCCTGGCCATCACGATGCGCAGCCATTCATGGTTGCCCATCAGGCCAAAAATAGACCGCATATCTTCCAGGCCCAGCACTTCCTGCCGGGTCCCCCTGATAAAATGCATCAGCGCCTTCTCTTTCGGGTTTTGGCATTGCTTGTAGGTGGCAGCCCAGTCTTCTTCCGTGGAAATGTTGAAGCTGTAGTAGGCGCTGTGCCGGCGGCTTGGGGCCTGCTCAAAGACTTTCAGAAAGTGGTAATAGCCTTCACCGTTTGCGCCGGTCTGCAGCAACAGGCCAGCGTAGTGGTCCATGGCCCAGTAACTGATCAGGTCCTTCTGTTTCAGGGGCGCAAAGTACTTTTTGTAAAACTGAATCGCTTCCTGTGCCTGACCGGTATAGCGGTACGCTTTTAGCAGTTGGAAAGCATAGCGGTTTTTCAGAAAGGGGAATTTTTCCCGCTCGAGGGCTTCCTTCAGGCGCCGGATCAAATCTACAGCAGCCTCCGGGCTGAGCTTTTCCTGCCCCTGATACCCCCAGGTGTCGGTGGGCCGGTTGGCCAGTGCTTCCATTTCCAGGGCGAGCAGCAGGTATTGTTTGGAAGCTTCCTGTTTGGGTATGGAGATGAGCGAGCCTTCAAAGAGCAGCGATTTCACCAGGACTTCCCGGCTAACATTTTCGTACCCTTCAATCCAACTGTCGTACAGCACTTTGCGGAGCGGTTCTTCCTTCAAAGGCTTCCCAAAAAACTGTTGCCAGCTGTGTAGATTGGCATCCGGGTAGTCTGCCTCTGCCCAGATATGGTAATAATCATTTGCGGTGTAGAAAGCAGGCTCATACTCATCACTGAACAGCCATTCCGGTACGAACAGGTTGAAATAATGGTACGAATCCTCATACGGACCGCAGGCACTCAGGGATTGAACGCCCACACTAAGGAGCAGCGAGGCGGTCAGCCAAACGCTGTGGGAGGTTTTTCGGAAATGCATTGGACAGGTTTTCGTCAAGGTGGTAAAAGAGAAGATGCTCACAGTGGTTGTCAATCTGTTTTAGTTGATCGATGGCCGTCTCAAGGTCGGCTACCGTTGGCGCTTCGCAGCGTAGCTGATCGCCCCGGTTAAGATAATGATTCCCAAAATAGGCATTTTGCTGCATGCGGTACCGGCCAGGGGCAGTTGCTGCGGCGGCTGTCAATGTATCCAACTCCTGGCAGGTGCCCTGATTGATAATGGCATGCAACTCGCCAAGCCGGTAAGCCAGTACCCAGGAAAACATCGGCAGGGCATAATCCAGCGGCAAATCATATTGCATATCAGTTGTCAGGTAAGTGGCAGCAGTTTGGGTATTGAGAATGCTGTTGCGTTCTTCAACGTTTTGCACATCTCCCATATTATAATACATCAGCACCCCCCGGTCTACCGGGGGCACACCAGTTTGCTCCGGATACCGCAACTGATGCAACCGGATAGTGGCGGTCAGGGTGTGGCCTTCTGCAAGCTGCCGGAACCGGTCTAAAAACCGGAAATAGGCCGCCTGAGTGGAGGGGCTCCAGTCACAGTCGAGCTGATAAACGGTAGGAGAGAGGTGGCTGGCAGTATTGATCTCTTGCAGGTATTTCCATACCCGTTCTGCCAGGTTTTCCGGATTAACGGTCGCCTGAAAGGTTCGGTTGGTGATGAAAACACAGGGCACGATTTCAAAGTCCTTACAGGTGGGGTCTTTAAACCGGATCGGGGCTTTGGGCACGGCCTGTCCGTTCTCGACATCCACATCAAGGTACTTGACGTAAAGGCGTTCCACCTTGTGTGCCTCCAGCCACTCCCGTTCAGTGGGGCTGAGTTCAAAAGCCGACTTCCAATAATAGCAGCTTACTGCCGGTGAGGCTGCTTCAGGCTGGCAGCCGGTCAGAAGGCTCGCGGTAAGAATAGTAACAAGCAGGAGGTAGTTTGAGCTCATAGCAGTAACATAACGCAACCAGTAGAAAGCGTTACAGGTTTTCCCAAAACGCCCAGCAATGTTCGAGGACCAGTTTGGGCATTTCGGTTTGTGGGTAATGGCCCACTCCGGGCAGCAATTGAATGTCCGGGCTTCGGACAAGTTCTTTGTACCGCATGGCCATATGCCTGCCTGAGATAGGGTCTGCTTCGCCAGCGATGAGCCGGACCATGACCGGAGGCTCGAACAGGGGCTTTACCCAGCGTTCCCGATGTTGCTCCCGTTCTTCCATATAACGGATGAGCAGGTGAAACACCCGCTGCCCGTTATTATAACGTATGAGCGACCACCACTCGTCTATTTCCCGTGCGGATGGCCGGGTATTGGGGCCAAATATTTTATCAAAATTCCGCTTTAGGGTATTCCTGGATAAAAATGGTGTGAGCCACTGTCCAATAGGGCTCAGCAGCAGCTTTTGAATAGGGCGGGGCTGATGGGTTTCGGGAAACAGTCCGCCATTGAGCAATATAATGGATTGTATCTTAAGGGGCGCATCGCTTCCCGACTCCCGTGCGAGCAACTCCTGAGCCACGGTGTCTCCGTAGTCGTGGGCAAGCAGGTGGTATTGGGTGACGCCGATGGAATCCAGCAGTGCCTCCACCAGGTCTGCCTGCTCTGAGATTTCGTAGTCATAATCTGTAGGCTTGTCTGAGTACCCAAAACCCAGGAAGTCAGGAGCTACAAGGTGGTATTCCAGGGCGAGTTCCTCCCAAAGCGCCCGCCAGTCCCAGCTTGAGGTGGGGAAACCATGCAGCAAGACCAGGGTACGGGGCTTTTCCGTACTGGCTTCCTGGTAGAATATCCGGTAATCATCAAATTGGAAGTACTGTCCGGATTCGTACCAATCTCTCAACTGGAGCATGGGGAAAATAGGTTTGGGAAGGAAAACCGGGCGTGGTGAAAACGGAACGGATTCGCTACGCCCGGTTGGAAAGCAATTTATTCTTCATCATCTTCCTGCAGGTACACATCAATAGCGATGTCCTGCCCGGTCTCCTGGTTTTTACCCAGGCGGAATTCTACCCGGTCGTTGACCAGCAGGTCGTTGAAATCACAGTTTTGCACCTCAGAATGGTGGAAAAACAGATTGTTGGGTGGGTAAGCAATGAAGCCAAACCCTTCTTTAAGAGAGAGGATGGTGCTGGAATGGTATGCTCCATCCTGCGTGATCATGACTTCTGTTGCAGGCTCCTCTTCTTCAGGCTGTTCCTGATAGCTTTTGTGATTTTCCCGGTAATCTTTTTTGGTGTAATGGTCCGTTTTGGGGACAAACAGATTATTAACGATATGAGAGTCCCGGGTGACCCGGTTATCAATAATTTCATGCATCGCCAGTGGATAGGTCACATCTTCCAGCAGATCCTGTGAAGTTCGGGTAGACCTTTGGTTGCCGTAGTCATCGGTGTATTCGAAATCCCAGGAGAGCACCATTACTCTTGTGCCCCGGGAATTGACCTTACGGATGAGGGGTACGTAGTCGCTATCGGAAGCAATGAGCACCAGTACATCGAATTGCTTGTAGAAGACCTGCTCGAAAGCCTCGAGCGCCAGCAGCACATCTATGCCTTTCTCCGCCTTCCGACCGTAGTTGTTGTTACGCAGGGGCAAATAGTGAGTGGTGACGCCTTCAGACATAAGGATATCGTCAAAGACACGCTCGTAATACAGTTGCTTGCCCTTATGGCTCACCTCAGAAGCGCTCAGCCGGCCTCTGAAATAATGCGCATCGACAATTTGGCAGTGATTAACATTAGTGCCGTCTCCTTCGAGTTCTGCAACTTTATGGCGAATAAATTCGTGAAGCCCCTTAATGCTGATTCGGGTCTTACGTTGGTGAACATAATTATAGAAATTACTGACATGGTAGAAGTAATTTCCATCGTAAAAAACGCCAATCTTAATGAGTGGTATCCCGTTGGTATTTGTCATTTACTATTGAAGTGTTTTATCTTTTTCTAAATCTATATACTTGTAAAAAGTTGGTTGTTTGGAAGTTATCGTATAGGTGTATTGTCGAAAAATGGAATAGCTGAAATAGTATAAGGCACAATTTTTCTTTTGTAATCGCAAAAGTACGGAAAAATACGTACGCTTGAGCTTTGTATCAGGAAAGAAACACCTTTAGATACGGGAGGTTCAATCCTGGCAGGCAACAAAAAGCGGAATTAATTGTAGTTTTGAAGAGCGCGTTCTAATATTAGAACCGCATTTCACTAACCTATGTACTAAAATGAGTAGAAAGAAAGGTTTTTTCCAATCGCGTAATCCTGTCATGAGCGAAAAGGCTTTCCAGAAAGCCTCCAATCAGGTTTTGGATGCCGATATGACGCAGGCAGGCACTCAAACTGACCGGATGACGGTATCCGGTGCAGTCAACAAGTCGTTATTGTTGGGCGCACTGATGGTCGCAACAGCCGTACTCAGCTACGCTGCGGCTAATCCACTCTTAATGTGGGGCGGTGCTATAGGCGGCCTGATCGTGGTGTTGATTGCCACTTTCAAGCTGGAGTATTCCCCGATTCTTGCTCCTATTTATGCAGCTCTTGAGGGGCTCTTTGTTGGTGGTATTTCAGCAGTATACGCCAGTGCCTTCGATGGCATCATTTTTCAGGCAGTTACCCTGACCAGTGCCGTGTTTTTCCTGATGCTGTTTTTTTATAAAACAGGCATCATCAAAGTGACCCAAAAGCTGCGTAGTGGCATCATCATGGCTACGGGCGCTATTTTCGTGGTCTATATGCTGAATTTTATTCTCAGCTTCTTTGGTATTAACCTGCCTTATCTTCATGACGGAGGTATGATTGGCATCGGGATCAGCCTGCTCATTATTGGCGTGGCAGCCATGAACCTGCTGCTGGATTTCGACAATTTTGACAAGGGAGAGCAGTACGGTGCCCCAGCATATATGGAGTGGTTTTCTGCCATGGGGCTGCTGATTACGCTGGTCTGGCTTTATATTGAAATCCTGAGGCTTATTGCCATTTTCTCATCGAATGATTAAGGCTAAAGCCTGAGATAATGAATAGGAGGGTGGGCTTAGGTTAGTCCGGCTGTCCTAAGCATGGAAACGTGGGTAGCGATGATGGCTTCCCACGTTTTTTTTACGACACTTTTTAATGAGATAGGCATGAAACGAGAGGAACGAAGCGGATTAAAATCGAAGATTGAAGCCGCAATTGTTAAAACCACTGCCGAATTGGAGCGGTTGGAAGAGGCGACCAAGCCTATTGCCCCTGAAAATGCTATAGGGAGAGTCAGCCGGATGGATGCCATCAACAACAGAGGCGTCTCTGAAGCGGCCTTACGCTCAGCAAGGCGGAAACTGACCAACCTTAAAATTGCACTAACGAAAATTGATGCGGAAAACTTTGGTATTTGCGCCCGTTGTAAGCGCCCGATTGCGCCCGCCCGACTCATGTATATGCCAGAGAGTACAGAATGTGTCAGATGCGCAGACCGGTAAAAAAAAACAGGGTCACTGTACCGAAGTACAGCACCCTGTATAACCCCAAAAAACCAAATGAAAACAATCTACATATATCTTAGGAACTCTTGCTTGGGAAACAAAAGATTTTCAATCCTTTAAATGTACGTGTAATAAACGAAATTATTTTTACTTCCAATTTAGAAATGAAGCCAGTTGTCTGTCAAGCTACATTTTATCGAAGTTATAAGTTTCGTTCAGCAAAAGGTTAAACTATCTTTGACAGTGTAAATGTAGTGAAAAATAAATTTTTTTTAAAAACACCATCGAATTTTCAGGCAGCTCTTGTTTTCTACAGTCTTATCTTAGCGCCTGAATTTGAACACTTAACATTAAAAATATAAAAAGGTTGCCAAAGGTCAAAAAAATTTTTGCTTGTAGTAATTGTGGCGCCACCTCACCAAAATGGATTGGGAAGTGCCCACATTGTGGTGAATGGAATACTTACATCGAGGAAGTGATTTCCAGAGATACCATAACGGAATCAAAAGATAAAAGTTGGCGGACTCAGGAAAAAGCATCAAAGAGTAAGCCTGTGCCACTGCCGGAAATAAAGGCCGGAGAAACTACCCGGCTCACTACACCGGATGCCGAGCTTAACCGGGTACTTGGCGGAGGTATTGTACCCGGTTCTCTCGTGCTTATTGGGGGGCAGCCTGGCATAGGTAAGTCCACGCTGCTTCTGCAGTTGGCACTGCATGTGCCCTTCACCATATTATACATATCCGGAGAAGAAAGTGACGAGCAAATCAAAATGCGCGCGGACCGGATCGGAGGGGAAGCTAAGAACTGCTACATCCTGTCGGAGACCAATACGAGCAAGATTCTGAAACATGCCCAAAACCTGCGCCCCTCTTTGGTGATCATTGACTCTATCCAAACCCTGTCCAGCCCGCATATCGATTCTATGCCGGGCAGTGTCTCTCAGGTTCGGGAGTGTGCCGGTGAGCTGCAGCGGTTTGCAAAAGAGGAGCATATCCCGGTTTTTATTATTGGGCATATTACTAAGGAAGGTTCTATTGCCGGGCCTAAGCTTTTGGAGCATATTGTGGATGCCGTACTTCAGTTTGAGGGCGACCGAAACTATACCTACCGCATTCTTCGCACCATCAAAAACCGATTCGGCAGCACTGATGAACTGGGGATTTATGAGATGCAGGCCAGCGGGCTTCGGGAAGTCTCCAACCCTTCCGAACTCTTACTTTCCCAAAAAGATGAAGACCTGAGCGGCAGTGCCGTGGCCGCTACTATAGAGGGCCTGCGCCCCATGCTGATTGAAACACAGGCGTTGGTGAGCACTTCGGTATACAGCGCACCTCAACGCTCGGCTACCGGCTTTGACCTCAGACGCCTTGGTATGCTGCTGGCCGTGCTGGAGAAAAGGGCCGGGCTGTTCTTTGCCCAAAACGATGTTTTCCTGAATATTGCCGGGGGCATACGCGTGGATGGCCCTGCCATTGATTTATCGATTGTAGCGGCACTCATTTCTTCCCTGGAGGATGTTGCGATCCCAACGGACGTGTGCTTTGCGGGCGAGGTTGGGCTTTCCGGGGAGATACGGACCGTCAACCGGGTAGAGCAACGTATTCAGGAAGCCAACCGGCTGGGCTTTAAGGAAATCTACATCTCAAAGTACAATACCAAAGGGTTGGACACCGGGCGGTATGATATTGAAGTGAAAGCCGTGTCTAAAGTGCAGGAGCTATACTATGCCCTGTTTAAGTAAAAAACTCTGCTTTGGCAGATCTGTTATGTAAGTATGAATACAACCGAACATCCAGTACTGCTTTTTGATGGGGTTTGTAATTTATGCAATAGCTCCGTTCAGTTTATCATTGAGCGGGACCCCGATGCCCGTTTCCGCTTTGCTTCCCTGCAATCGGAAGAAGGGCAGGCCGTGCTTAGCCGCTTTGAAAACCGCCCATCGGACCTGAGCTCGGTGGTGCTGATTCAGGATGATCAGTTGTATGCACGGTCTGAGGCAGCGCTTCGGGTCGCCAGACAGCTTGGGGGTGGGTGGTCTTTGCTCTATGCTTTCATCGTGGTGCCCCGCCCCATACGCGACGCCGTCTATGACTGGATTGCCCGCAACCGGTACCGTTGGTTCGGGAAAAAAGATGCCTGCATGATTCCATCGCCCGATCTTCAATCCCGTTTTCTTTAGTCAGTGGAAGTGCTTGAAGAGCATATCGTACCACCGGGTGTTTCCCCGGTCAGGCTGAGTGACTACCTGCATCAGGTTTTTGAAACCCTCCCCAGCCGGAAAGGAGGCAAGAAAGCTATTCAGCGGGGTGCTGTACAGGTAGATGGAGAAGCGGCAACCACGGCTATTTGGGTGAAACCCGGTATGCACATTGTTTTGGTTGAATCGCGCCTGACGCCTCCTAAAGCATTCCCTTTTCCGATCCCTGTACTTTTCGAAGATGACTTCCTTGCGGTTGTGCACAAACCTCCCGGCCTCCCGGTAAGCGGTAACCATTACCGGACGCTTGTGAATGCTTTGGTTGGACAACTACAACGTTCTCCTGTTGCAGACGCCCTGCCCTGGGGCATGCCGGTGCACCGGCTGGACGCACCCACTTCGGGCCCGGTCGTAATTGCAAAGACCCGTTCCGCGCAAGTCAGATTAGGAAGAGCATTTGAAGAGCGGGAGCTTGAGAAAGTCTATCAGGCCATAGTTTGCGGCCGTACGACAGCAGCGGGGCGAATAGAAGAACCCTTAGATGGTAAAGCGGCACTGACTACCTTCAAAAAACTGGAAGAATGCCGTTCTCTGAATTGTGAATGGCTGTCCTGGCTGGAGCTGCACCTGCATACCGGGCGTACCCATCAGATACGGCGGCACCTGGCTCACCTGGGCACTCCTATTCTGGGCGATGAGGCCTACACACCTGAAGATAAGCCGCTATTGCGCAAAAAAGGCCTTTTCCTAAGTGCGGTGTCCATCGCTTTTGATCATCCCTGCACCGCGGGCCAGGTGAAGGTGGAGTCCCCGCCGCCGGAGAAGTTTAGAGTTATGATGGAGCGTTCGGGAAGATATTTTTTAAGAAAAAACAAATAAATTGACATATTTTGTTTATGTTGCAGCATGGTACCCCACGATATACTTTGGAAAGGGCTAATTGAAGATTTGGCAGAGGATTTTCTGCTTTTCTTTTACGATGACTTCGTCGATTTGATTGACTGGAGTAAGCCATTTGAGTTTCTGGATAAAGAATTGTACAAACTGGTTCCGGAGGCAGAAGCTATCAACCGCAGGGCAGATAAATTATTCAAAGTATGGCTGAAAAATGGTGAGGAGCAGTGGTTCCTTGTACATACCGAGGTGCAAGGATATGAAGACAAGCAATTTGCTCTGCGAATGTTCCAATATTTTTACAGGATCAGGGATCGATATGCTCGTCCTGTGACTGCCATAGTGATTTACACAGATACCAATCGGAAGTATCATTTTAAGGAATACAGGGAATCCTTTATGGGGACGGAACTCTCATACCGCTTCCGTACGTTCGTATTAACAGATCAGGACAAATCAGCTTTAGAATCATCAGGTAATCCTTTTGGAATAGCTTTGGCGTTTGCTAAAGACTTCAAAACATTCAATAATAAAGGGGACGAGGCCATTTTTGAGTATAAGCTTTGGTTTGTCAGGCAAATGTTGACCAAGGGCATTGGTAAATCAAAGATTCGCTATTTGATGAATTTTATCGGGCAATTCTTGCCCTTTCAAAAATCAGAATTTAGCTTTAAATTTGAAGAACAAGTCCGAGGTATCACAAAATCTAGAAAAGCGATGGGTATAGAAGAAGCAATCATACAGGAACTCAAAGCCCAGGCCATGAGGGAAGGGCGCAATACTGGTATTCAGAAAGGTCTTGAAAAAGGTCTTGAAAAAGGAAAATGGCAAAAGACACGCCTGTTTGTTTTCCGGGCAGACCGCAAAGGGATGTCTGTAGCAGATATTGCAGAGCTCGTCGATCTGCCTGCGGAGAAAGTGGAGGCAATCATTCAAGAGGTCAGGCTAAACCCTCCGGAGGAACATTAGCTGCAATTCAGCAATGTTAAATTTTGGATAGGGTCGCGTGGTCGCCCAGGTTTTTTCGTTTATCAATCAACTAAACATCAAATCATGAGACCACTTATGCTAACCGCTCTGCTGCTCGCAGCCGCGACTTCACTTTCCGCTCAACTTCGTCCAAAGATTAGTCTTTCTGCCGGGGGGAATGTTTCAACGGTGCGATGGTATAATCAATTCGAATTTCTGGGTCAGACGATGCCTTCTAATGAAGGTAATTTAGCTGTTCCCGGATTTCAGGCTGGTTTGTCTGTTGAATTGCCCTTTTCCTCAACTTTTGGAGTTTTAATGGCTCCTGCTTTTTCACGAAGAGGTTTCCGCAACGATGAAGATATCTTTGGGGTAGACTCGGGTGTTCGGTTTGATTACTTTGATATTCCAATATTGGTCCGGTTTTATCCGGTCAATAGCTTCTATATTGAAGCTGGAGCGGCAGTTAGCTTCATGTTGAAGGCAGAATCCCTTTTGGAAGGAGAGCCTGTTGGTAATGAAGAGATTATGGGTAGGCTCTACGAGGATACGGATTTAGCAGCCGTACTAGGGCTTGGCTACGACTTTAACGACCGGTTTACGGTCAACCTGAGAGCTTTTCATGGGTTGTTGACAACATTAGATGCCGAATTCACAGATGGAAATGGCGATCCTATGGTTTTTGAAGGCGCGCCCCCCAAACTCCTCAATCAATCCCTGCAGCTGAGCGTACAATACGCTATTTTAAATCCATAGCATCAGAGCTCCGAAGCCCAATATCCTGACAGAAATTAAAGGCCCGTTACAAATCCCGAAAGTAGCGGGCCTTTAAATTTCCCCCTTTTTCCCAAAAGCCCTATTTTCGCGCATTCATTTGGTGGCACGCTAAAAAACGAAAGATGAGCAAGCGCACAGAGATTCAAACGATACTGGAAGATTTTAAACCTCGCATCGGGCAGGAGCTTACTGTCATGGGCTGGGTACGGGCTTTTCGTTCCAACCGGTTCATTGCCCTGAATGACGGTACGAGCATGGGCACACTGCAAGTCGTTGTGGATTTTGAGCAGATCCCGGAGGACGTACTGAAGCAAATCTCTTTCCACGCCTGCATCAAGGCTACCGGCAAACTCGTGGAGTCACAGGGCGCAGGCCAGGACGTAGAACTGCTGGCAGACACGGTGGAAATCCTGGGTGCTGCCAATCCGGAGGAATACCCCATGCAGCCGAAGGCACAGTCCCTGGAGTTCTTGCGCGAAAAAGCGCACTTCCGCATGCGCACCAATACTTTCAGTGCGGTATTCCGCATCCGTCATGGTATTGCCTATGCCGTCCACAAGTATTACAATGATAAT
>CAZNHN010000021.1:0-8136 GCA_964572415.1 uncultured Phaeodactylibacter sp. | reverse complement strand
CACGGGGAGCGATGCAGAAGGCGCCGGCGAGATGTTCCGGGTGACCAACCTGGACATCAGCAATCCGCCGCGGACGGAAGAGGGCGAGGTCAACTTCAAAGAGGATTTCTTTGAAAAGCCAACTAACCTCACGGTATCCGGTCAGCTGCAGGCGGAGATTGGTGCCCTGGCTTTGGGCAAAGTGTACACCTTCGGGCCAACCTTCCGGGCAGAAAACTCCAACACTTCCCGCCACCTGGCCGAGTTTTGGATGATTGAGCCGGAGGTTGCTTTCTACGATATTTTTGACAATATGGACCTGGCGGAGGACTTTTGTAAGTACCTCATCAACCATATCCTGGAAAACTACAGCGCAGAGCTTGAATTTCTGGATCAGCGTATTCAGAATCTGGAGAAAAATATGCCTAAAAACGAGCGCCGCGCTATGGGGCTCATCGAGACCCTGCGGTTTGTGGTGGACAACGACTTCGAGCGGATCACCTACACCGATGCGGTCAACATCCTACGCAATTCCAAGCCTTACAAGAAAGGGAAGTTCGAATACGATGTGGAGTGGGGCAAAGACCTGCAGGCAGAGCACGAACGCTACCTGGTAGAAAAGAAATTCCAAAAGCCAGTCATTGTGCGCGATTACCCGGCCTCTATCAAAGCTTTCTACATGCGCATGAACGATGAGCAGGAAGGTGTGCCGGGCAAAACCGTAGCCGCAATGGACGTCCTCTTCCCGGGCATCGGGGAGGTGATCGGCGGCTCACAGCGGGAAGAGCGCCTCGATGTCCTGAAGGCGCGCATGGCTGATATGAATGTACACGAAGATGAACTTTGGTGGTACCTTGAACTGCGTAAGTTTGGTGGTGCGCCCCACGCCGGCTTTGGGCTTGGTTTCGAGCGCATGGTACAGTTCATCACAGGCATGGGCAACATCCGTGACGTGATCGCTTTCCCGCGTACGCCGGGCAATGCGGAGTTCTAGAGGAAAATCAGAAAGAACCAAAATCGAAGGGCTGCAGCATCAAAACTGTAGCCCTTCCTGCCGTTAAGCAGTCTCCGGACTGCGCTTTAGAAAAATGGCGACAACCGCTGAGGTCACCACTCCCATGATAATAGCACCAATGCCGCCCTGCATCATATAAGACTGCAAGTTAAAGTACTCGGCGGCGGCTTCGGGTGAGTCATGATAGCCCACCTCTACTGAATAGGCAATGGCATTGGAGAAGTACTCCGGAGAGATCAGCGCATGGGTAATCCACTGCGTGACCGGGCTTAGTAACCCGACAATAATGCTAATGATTAACCCGGACATAAACCCTTGCTTCCAGGTCATCTGCCCGCCCAGCTTTTCCCGCTTTTCCCGAAGCGCCAACACGTAAATGACGATGGCTATCAGCCCAAAAATATTGGTCATGTAAGGGTGCTGCTCAATTTTGGGGCCATGCCACCCCATTGCTTTCTCAAAGACCATCCAGGCCAGGGCTGCCCCACAAAAGATTAGCGCCCATTTGATTTCTGTTGCGTATTTTTTCATGACTTAGGCATTTTGTACCTCCTAAGATAGGTAATAATCCATATAAACTGGGTAGAGATTTCTTACCGCAAACACCCGATTACCCTCCGTGCCAGTGCATCAATCAGTTCCTCCGCCAAATCGTCGTCATCTGGTAGATCGCTGAAGTGAGTCTCCGTGATGTGCGAGGGGATAGCCCGGGTATCTCCGGAAATCTCAATTTCCTCATCTTGTGCTTCCACCTGATCCGAAAAGGAGCAGCCCGACATCGTACACTGCCCGCTCTGATTGATGATGTTCACCGATACGGAAAGGCTCGCTCGCTTGTGATGCGTGATGTAGGCCACCGTACCGGAAACTTCCTCGTAAACAGGGACTTCATAAGAATTACCGCTGGTGTCGCGTTTGGTTTCGTGGCCGGTGATGACCTCCTTGGTATGGTGGTCTTCGCTACTGTCCTCCCATTCGTCAACATCCACATCACTGAAGTTGATCCGGATGACGCAGTCTGCCTCTGCGGGATTTAGGTTGTAGCTCAGCTGATAAAAGTCCCCGGCAGGCCCGGCAAGGTTGTTCAGCGCCCGTTCGGTGTCAAAACGATAAAAAAAAGGCGGGTCGAGTTCCACCCGGGCCTGAAGCGTTCCACCCTTACGTGCTGCTTTTAACAGGGAGTCGAGTGAGGCTTCCACCGAATTGCCGGCATACTCCTCCGCATGCCTGAAGTCAAAATAGGCCGCCTGGGCAGTAGATTTGCGGCCGGTAGTGTCAAACCCCAGCATCCTTTGACGGCCACGGTCCAGGTAAGCCTGATAGATTAAGGGGCGGGTGCGTTGGTATTCACTTTGCAGCCCGTCCAGCTCGAACTGCAGGGTACTCTGCAGATAGGGCAGGGCAGGGGAGAGCTGCTTTTGCAGGTCCGCATTGCGGTCGAGGGCTTCAGCCCAGTCGGCAGGATCATCGGAGGCGTAGAGTTGGTCGCGTTTGTCGTGCTCGCGTTGCAAAATTTGCTCGGCGGACCGCCGCATCAGGACATGGAGTTCGGGCTCGCCCTGACTGTGCTCAAACCGGTCAAGAGCTTTTTTGAAGGCTTTGTCATACTCACCGGCTTCAAAGGCTTGTCTTGGGGACTGACAGGCGGTGAGTAACAGCAGCAGGTAAATGTATTTTTTCATACCAAGGGGTTTGGCATTGAAAATACAAACCGCTGAGCATAGCATGGTCCGCTCTTACCTACTTTAGCTTGGTTTTAACGGTTGTCAGGGAGCTTTTATGAAGCGCTTAACTTTTTCGGCATCGCCTGCTCCAGTATCCATGCAAACCCCATCACCAGCGTGCACCCGATCAGGTTCAGCCACAGGTAGGCGATGTTGATGATCTCCATAGAGTTGAGGGTGAAGATGATCAGTACGATAGCTTCTGCGATCAGCGCGCCGATGAAGACTGCCCGCCCGCCTACTTTTTTCATAAAGAAGGCCACCACAAAAATACCCAGAATGGCTCCGTAGAAAAGGGAGCCGATGATATTGACCGCCTGAATGAGGTTTTCAAACAGATTGGCAGTAGCCGCAAAAATCAGGGCAATACCACCCCAAACTGCGGTAAATGCCTTGGAAGCATTCAGGTAGTGCCGGTCGGTTTTGTCTTTGGCAAAGCTGCGCCGGTAGAGGTCAACTACCGTAGTCGTCGCCAGGGCGTTCAGCTCAGAAGCCGTGGAGGACATAGCCGCCGAAAAGATGACTGCAAGCAGCAGCCCTACCAGCCCCACCGGGAGGTACTCCGTGACGAAGGTGATGAAGACGTAATCGGTATCCTTGATCTTGGAAGCCGGGTCGGCCTGCAAAATGAGGTCTTTGGTTTCATTGCGTAATTCTCTATCGGTTTCCCGCAAAGTGGACAACCGCTGCTGAATCTCGGAAATAGCGGGCTCGTCGTTTTGGTCAATGGCGCCCATAAGTGCCCGTACCTCTTCTTGTTGGGTCAGGAAAAGGGTATTGTGCTGTGCCTGTAGGTTAGCGAGGTCGTCCGCATATTCGGTATTTTCCAGCTTTTCCAGGTTGGCGGAGTTGAAGTGAATGGGCGGCTGCTGGAATTGAAAAAAGACAAACACCAAGATACCGACAAAGAGTACCAGGAACTGCATGGGCACTTTTAGAATACCATTGAAAAGTAACCCCAGCCGGCTTTCATTCAGGGATTTGCCGCTGAGGTAGCGCTGCACCTGCGACTGATCCGTACCAAAGTAGGACAGGAACAGGAACACTCCGCCGATCATACCCGACCAAAAGTTGTACCGGTTGGACAAATCAAATTCGAAGTCGACAACGTTGAGCTTGCCCATTTTGCCAGCCACGCCTACTGCATCGCCAAAACCGACATCCGGCGGTAACTGGAAGATCAAAATCATCGCCGCGATAAACATGCCCGACAGGATGACGATCATCTGTTGTTTTTGGGTCACGCTCACGGCTTTGGTGCCGCCCAGCATGGTGTAAAATATGACCAGCGCTCCAATAAAAAGGACGGTCCACCGCAGACTCCACCCTAAAATGGTAGACAGAATAATGGCCGGCGCGTAGATGGTCAGCCCGGCTGCCAGCCCCCGCTGTATGAGGAAGAGAATGGCCGTGAGCGTCCGGGTACGGAGGTCAAAACGCCCTTCCAGGTACTCATAGGCGGTATAGACCTTGAGCCGATAATAGATGGGCAAGACAAAAACACACAAAATCACCATCGCCACCGGCAGCCCGAAGTAGAACTGGGCAAAACGCATCCCGTCCTCATAGGCCTGCCCGGGCGTGGATAAAAAGGTGATCGCGCTGGCCTGCGTGGCCATTACAGATAGCCCGATCGTCCACCAGGGCAGGTCGCGGTCGCCCAACAGATAGCTCTGTACGTTGTCTACCTTGCGGGTGTACCATACTCCGTAAGCCACGATACTCAGCAGCGTGCCCAGCATTATTATCCAGTCCAGTGTTTCCATGTGCGCTTTGGTTAGTCTTTTTTAGTGAGGATGGGCAGCAGGCCGCGGCCCAATGGCAGGCAACTGCCTTAGGAATAAGCTTGTGTAAACCAGTAGAATAAGGTGATGATGATGGCGTGCAGGATGAGCACAAACAGGTACATCCGGTTCCAGGTCTTCAGGATAGGCGGTGGCCCGTCATCGGGCAAAGGCTGTTGGTCTTGTTGGTCGGGCATGGCCATATGGTTGATCTTTAGGTATTGAACGGCTAAAATAGGAGGATATGCCGGAATGGACAATTTTGATTCCGGATTGTTGCGTCGGGTTTATACATTCCGGTACTGGAACTGTTTTGCCAATTTTTTAGTTTTATTGGCAAAATAAGGATTATGGAAGTCAAAATAGACAAGTTTGGGCGCATTTTGATCCCCAAAAAAGTCCGGGAGGAACTGGGGTTGAAGGCTGGGCAATATCTGGAAATAGGGCAGGTGAACGAGCAGGAGGGAATTTACCTTAAAAAGCTGCCGGCAGCAGCACCGCAATTAACACATTCTGCTGAAGGCTTCCCGTTTTTTTTATTTGAAGAAAGCCTGGAACAAGAGGACGTCCCTGATGCTGCAAGCCTGATTAAGATCTCACGCGAGGAAAGAGACCAAAAAATAATGGGCTTATGATCAGGCATTATTTTGATACTTCTGTTTTGCTTCCGGCATTGGTTTCGGCACACCCTCAGCATAAAGCAAGTCTTCAGTTGATGGACAATGCGCTAAGCAGTGGAGTAGGTGTTACCTCAGTTACACATACCTATGCCGAATTGTATTCCAACCTGACAAAGCTGCCCAAAGGCTTGGCGATTCCACCGGATTTGGCCTTCCAGTTGATCACAAAAGAGATCGGGGCTATTTTTGAAATTGTTGAATTGGCCAGGTCTGACTACGAAGCCGCCCTTCACCGCTGCGCCCAAAAGGGACTGGTCAGCGGAGTGATTTACGATGCGCTCCACCTGCAGGCGGCTTTGAAGGCAGAAGTGTCCGTGCTGTACACTAATAATTTTTCCGATTTTAAACGCCTCCTCGATCCTGCCGATAAAATTGAACTGAAAGCTGTACCTTAGGTGCCAGCTAACTCCTATTTCTATGCATACCCGATGGCTGATCCTGGCCGTAATATTGATGCTGGATGTTGCCGCGATGGCACAGACCGCCTACACGATTGAGAACCTCCCGAACCCTAAAGATAACGGTAGTGGGTACGTCAGCGACCCCGATGGTATCCTCAATGCACAAGACCGAAGCACGCTCAACGCCCTTTGCAGTCAGCTGGAACAGAACAGCACTGCTCAGGTGGCTATTGTTATCGTCAATTCCATTGGGCAGGAAAACCCCAAGGACTTTGCCACCCGCCTGTTCAATCACTGGGGAATCGGGCAGGCAGATGTAGACAACGGGCTTCTCGTCTTTTCGGTAATGGACCAGCGGCGCACGGAGTTTGAGACGGGCTACGGGCTCGAAGGCGTACTGCCGGATGTGATCTGTTACCGCATCGGTATGCAGGAGTTGGTGCCTTATTTCCGGGAGGGGAATTATGGCGCAGGGCTCATTGCCGCCACGCAGCGCATCAAGGAAACATTAGAAAACCCCGAGACCATTGAGGAAATTCGCTCCAGCGGACAGCCCCGGCAAGTGATTGACGGAGTACCGGATGGGCTTGTATGGTATGCCGTGATTGACGCGCTGTTTGTCCTTTTCCTGATCATCTGGCTCATCTACACCAACTATTCCAAGCAGGAGCTATACGACCGCTTCATGATGGTGCGCAAGGTGCACAGTTGGGTTTTCATCCTATTGTTCCCGTTGCCCTATGCCTTGTTCTACCCACTCCTCAGCCGGCACCTGAAGAAGCTCCGCAATCAGCCCCGCTATGGCCGCAAAACCGGCGCCATTATGCACAAGCTGCACGAAACCGAAGACGACCGCTATCTGGAGTTGGGGCAGGTGGTGGAAGAGCATTTGGGCTCGGTAGACTACGATGTCTGGATTACGGAGGACGAGGAAGATATACTCATTTTGCCCTACAAAAAGCGCTGGAGCAAATACAAGGCTTGTCCCAAATGTCAGTTCAAGACCTACGCGCTATCCGATACTAACGTGCTGCGCAGTGCGACCTACAGCCATTCCGGAAAGAAGGAAGTCATTCACACCTGCAAAAACTGCAACTACCGCAACCGGCGCGTTGTGGTTATCCCCAAGAAAACCCGTTCTTCCGGTGGCGGAGGGGGCTCTTTCGGCGGTGGTCGTTCGGGTGGCGGAGGGGCAGGCGTGAGCTGGTAAGTCACACTTAACAATTCCACAACACCTTTTTACCGAAAGGCGTATTATCTTAGTCCATGAACTCAAAAAAAGAATACATGACCCGGGCTAAGTTTTTCACTTTCTGTATCCTCCTGCTGTTGGGAGCACCACTGCTTGCTCAAACCCTCACGCTGTCCGTCTCCAAAGACCGCCTGCAATCTGAAGACCTCAAAGCCATCATGGTGAGCAATCAGTACGGGGTGCTCCGCTATTTTACTTTTGCCGGGCAGCTGCCTAAAGATTCAGCCCACACTTTTCAGGTCCGGCAGCGGATAGGGGAGGCCCTGGCGCTTACCCTTGTGGAGGAAGTAGAAGACCAGGGGTACTACAGTTTTGAGAATACCACTTATATCGGGCTCAGCGATGGTGCAGTAATTGGAAGGGCAATGGCACCGAAAAAAGCCCCGAATTACCGCAATTTCAATGTGCGTGTAGCCGATGTGGATGGAGTGGAAGAATTTCAGTTGTTTGGCCCGCTGTCCCGCCGGCCGGAGTATCGGGTAAGCCGCGAAGTGCTCAATATTAGTGCCAAACTGGAAGACAATGCCGGTATTTTTGCAGTGATGCGCCTGCCGGGCGAAAACTTCCTGCGCCACTTTACCAGCCCCATGACAGCTGACAATAACTTCGAACTGTCCCGGGAGGGCCTGGGCAAAACCGTCTACATGGGCAAAATTGCCATGCCCTATAAAACCGAATGGCAGGGCACGGTCAAAGGAATGCTGGACGGGTATGAGTTCCACTTGTTCAACAGTGGTCAAAAGCAAATTGGAGCAACGGATACCATTCCCTTTTTTACCCCTGGCGGCGTACAGTTTGATTCGTTGACCTTGTTTCTTTCAGATATCAACAACAAAGGCATTGCCCTTTACGGCACTTATAAGGAGGCACTGCCGGCCAAAATTGATACGTTCAGCTTCGAACCTTCCTTCCTCCGTTCGGAAAGCAAAAGCTTTACCTTTACAGCGGGCAGCGACGAGGGGCAGCACTATGCCATTTCCTATTACTACAGCCTGGGGCAGGGGCGCCCTCTTGCAAGCTGGCACCTCTGGGGTGAAATGGAAGGTATGGACCAGGTAGACTTTATCCTGCCTGACATCCCGGAGGAACTGTACGAGATCATCCCCGAATTGGCGGAGATCGCCTCCCCGATTGCCATTGATAAAAATAGTTTTTACTGCACGCAGTACTGCGATGATTATGACTTTAGTGCCCGCCCGGCTCTGCTGGAAAACCCTAAGTGGCGTATGCGGCATGGTATGGTGGCTCGCCGTAAATTGAAAGAGTTGGAGGAGTAAGGTTAAAATTTCACCCCTTGGTAA
>CAZNHN010000020.1:904-36564 GCA_964572415.1 uncultured Phaeodactylibacter sp. | reverse complement strand
GCACGCCGGTGAACCAACGCACCGGGCGTACGCAGGCAAACAAGTCCAGCTTTTGGCGCAGGGCTACATTCAGCGAGCGGATTCCACCACCTACCGGAGTCGTAAGCGGCCCTTTGATAGCCACGAGGTATTCTTTGATAGCGTCCAGAGTATCCTGAGGCAGCCATTCGCCGGTTTGGTCAAACGCTTTCTGACCAGCCAGCACTTCCTTCCAATGGATTTTGCGCTCTCCTCCGTAGGCTTTCTCAACCGCTGCATCCAATACGCGCTCAGAAGCCGCCCAGATATCAGGACCGATACCATCGCCTTCAATGAAAGGCAGGATGGGATCGTTAGGTACATTCAGTTTTCCGTTTTCAATGGTGATTTTAGATCCGCTCATATTTATTGTTCAGTTTTTAAGTATTTGGTGACTATATTAAATCGGGCTTTTTTAAGCGATCCAAAGGTAAAAATTAAATGTAAAAAAACAGGTAGTTCTTAAAGGCAGAAACGAGTAAAAGCTTGGAATTTCAGGGGCTGACCGAGGCCAGTCGGCCAAATCGAACACAGATTTGGTTGTTCCCGTTACAAAGACGTAATTAAAATGAAAAATTTATGGATACCATACGCGCAAAAGAAGATGTGCTGGAGAAAATCACTTACGGCTTTCACATTGTAACGACCCGGGCAGACCGGCAGGAGCTATCTACCCGAGACCGCGATTATATTGCTGCGGGGACAATCAGTTGGGCTATGCAGAGCAGCTTTGAGCCCCCAATGGTTACCATCGCTGTAGCCAAAGATTCCGATCTGAATGAAACTATACCTAAAGCCGGTTCTTTCGCGCTCAACATCCTGGGTAAAGAAGATAAAGCACTCGTAGATGACTTTGCCAAAGACAGTGTCATCCGAAAGGATCAGACCATCAACGGCTATGACTTTCTGAACGGGACAGCAACGGAAGCGCCCATACTCGATCGTGGCATCGGCTACCTTGAATGCGAACTCGCCGAACAGGTAAAAACCGATGGCGACCATGTCCTCTTCATTGGAAAGGTCGTGAATAGCGATTTGCGCCAACCTGAACACCTGCCGCTCCACGAATGGGAAACCGGCAAGCACTACGGTGGCTTTCCCGCCTGAAAAACTGATTAAGCCTGACCCGTAAAATAAGAAGCGCCCCTACCCTGTTGCGGATAGAGGCGCTTCTACTGTTTTTCCTGCAATGCTATAATCTCCGGTTCTATCTAACTCAACACTTCTTCTTCTCCGAGGATACGCCGTGCGGCATCAAGGATGGCCGTGCTTTCCAGGTTGACAATCCCGCCATTTGGGCCAGGCTGAATGTGGGCATCAACAATATCCCCATTCTCAAATTTCTTTGCACCAAAGTAATTCCGGACCGTTTGTTCCTGAAGCCCTAATTCGTCAGCAATCCTTTTTACGCTTCCGGTTGGGAGACGGTGCTTGATCTCCCGCAGCTCATCATACGTTATATGCATAGCTCTGTCATTTTGTGAAAGAATCGAATTTGCCTTAGAAATGTACAAATTCTATCCAAACAAACCAACTTAAAATTCAAGATTTAAGACCTTTTTATTTTGGCAATACATCTCAAACCCAAACAAAAAGGCTAAACAAAACCCTTAATCGCTTTCCTTCAACATGATAACGTCCACAGCCCGGGCCTTTACCGCTTTGTTGAATGCAGGAATCGCTTCTTTCCTCAAGGCGTAGAATCGGTCTAACTGCTCATCAATCTGCCGGGTTAGGGTTTCCTTTACCTCCCGGTCCTGATCGGTGGGAGGAAAATCACCCGAACCGACCAGCGCATTGATGTGAGCCAGCTTGTTGGTCAGTTTGATGGGAAAGTTCAGCGGGTCCTGCCGGCTCCGGTTTTTGGTTTGGTACAAAGCCGTCTCCACTTCTGTCATTACAGAATCTATAGCTTCTGCATCCATGAGCAGGGCTTTATAATCCTCCTGCCCTTTCCAACGCTGCATAAACGGCTGCATTTGCTTGCGCACTTCCCGGATGTCCGTGATCGCCTGATGTGCCTCAGAGACTTTTTCATTGACCGATTGCATGAAATCGAAGCGGGCCTGCAGGTCACTGATGGTGGAAGAAATGCGTGGGTCTTTTTTCAATTGCCAGGGCTGCTCCAGTGTATCCTGTGGCGTCATCAGCCTGACGGTGTAGTATCCGGGCACGGCTTCCGGGCCACTAAGCCCTGCCCACCAAAGAATCATGCCTTCCACTTCTTTAGCTTTGGGGTAACGCAAGTCCCAGTTGAAGGTGTTGGCACCGGCTTCCACCTCTAATTTATCCTCTTTCTCTTTGGCATCTGTGGAGAAAGTGCGGATAGGCTTACCAGATTCCTCATAAAAAGCCAGAGCTACTGTTTGGGAATCAGCTACAACCGTTTCCGGAAGAAAGAAATGCACCGTTACGCCTCCGGGGTGATTGGTGCCGGCTGTTTTTAGGTTTTTGCGCTGCCCGCCATCCATCAGGTAGCTTTCTATGGGTTGAAAAAGATGAGCTGTAGCTGTATCCATGTCCGATGTGATTTGGTGAAGGGGCGTCAGATCATCGATCATCCAGAGGCTACGGCCCTGTGTGGCAGCAATTAGATTTTGCTCCTTTACAGCGAGGTCCGTGATGGGCACAACGGGCAGGTTGAGCTGAAAGGGCGCCCAGGAACCGCCATTATCAAAAGAAAGATACATGCCGCTTTCGGTTCCGGCGTAGAGCAACCCCTCCCGGTCCGGATCTGCCCGGACGACCCGGGTGAAATGCTCATCGGCAATACCGTCCACCATGAGCCGCCAGTTGGCACCATAGTCCGTGACGTGGTACAGGTAAGGCTGATAGTCGCCCAGCTTGTAACGGGTGCCGGCTATGAAGGCAGCACCGGGGTTGAAGGGATCCGGATCAATGCTGTTGACCATGAGCCATTCCGGGAAATCCTTTGGGGTGATGTTGTCCCAGTTTTCCCCGCCATCGCGCGAGAGGTGCACCAGCCCATCGTCTGAGCCCGTCCAGATAAGCCCCCGCTCATAGGGTGATTCAGTCGCGGCAAAAATGGTGCAATAGTATTCCACGCCCGTATTATCCTTGGTGATGGGCCCACCCGATGGCCCCAGCTTGGTGGAGTCGTTACGGGTCAGGTCGGGGCTGATCACCGCCCAGCTTTGCCCGCCATTGGTACTGACATGCAGGTGATTGGAAGCCGCATAGAGCTTATCCGGACTGTGAGGCGAGAAAAACAGGGGGAAGTTCCACTGAAACCGGTACTTCATGCCTTCTGCACCATAACCCATTGGGTTTTCCGGCCAGACATTGACCGCCCGGCGCTCACCCGTGCGGTGGTTCTTCATAGTCAGGTAGCCGCCATAGCTGCCTCCAAAAACAATTTCGTTATCGGTAGGGTCAACCGCAATGTGTGCACTTTCTCCTCCAGCCGTAGATTCCCAGTCCGACTCCCCTATACTACTGCCGTCTGTACGGTGGCGAATCCGTATGGTCGAATTGTCCTGCTGTGCCGCATAGATACGGTATGGAAAGTCATTATCGGTAGTGACACGGTAAAATTGTGCAGTGGGCTGATTGTGGTATGTTGTCCAGTTTTCGCCACCATCAAAGGTCACCTGCGCACCACCGTCATCGCCAATAATCATACGGTCAGGGTCTTCGGGAGCGATCCATAAATCGTGGTGGTCGCCATGAGGTGCAGCGTAGGCTTTAAACGTGCGCCCGCCATCCTTGGATTTGTGGTAGCGGACATTCATAACATACACCACGTCCTCGTCCTGCGAGTCAGCGTAGATACGGGTATAATACCAGGCCCGCTGCCGCAGCGACCGGCTGTCGTTGATGCGCGACCAGGTCTCCCCTCCGTCTTCCGAGCGCAGCACGCCGCCCTCTTTAGCTTCCACTAATGCCCATACGCGCTCTGCATTTACTGGTGACACCGCAATACCAATGATGCCCAGTGGCCCTTCCGGGAAGCCTTCCTTTTCGGAAAGGTTCTCCCAGGTCTTACCACTGTCTGTACTTTTCCAGAGAGCAGAACCTTCACCCCCGCTCTCCAGGCTGTAGGGCGTACGCCGGATGCGCCAGGTAGACGCATAGACCACCCTTGGGTTAGTGGGGTCAAGTAAAAGGTCTACCGCCCCGGCATCTGCATTGGCAAACAAGATACGCTCCCAGGTATCCCCGCCGTCCGTCGTTCGGTATACGCCCCGCTCCTCCGAGCTTTTGAACAGGTCGCCCATCACAGCCGCATAGGCAATATCCGGATTGCGGGGATGAATGCGGATGCGCCCGATGTGGCGGGATTTTTCAAGGCCTTTGTGCTCCCAGGTTTTGCCTCCGTCTACGCTTTTCCAAATCCCATAGCCAAAGGACACGTTGCCGCGCACGGTCTTTTCCCCTCCGCCCACATAGATGACGTTTGGATCGTAGGTGCTGACCGCCACCGCGCCAACAGAGCCGCCAAAATAGCCATCGGAGATATTCTCCCAGGTCTGCCCACCGTCTTTGGTCTTCCAGACACCACCGCCGGTGCTTCCAAAGTAGAATAGGTTGGGCTGTCCGGGCACGCCCGTCACTGCACAGCTTCGCCCGCCCCGAAAGGGGCCGATATTTCGCCACTCCAGGCTTTCGTACACCTTAGGGTTAAAATCGACAGTGGATTGTGCTTTCAACCGGACAGCCTGAAGCATCAAAAAGAGGCTGGCAAAAAGGAAGAATGCTTTTACTAAGTTCATGGTCATTAGATTAGGATGCTGTAGCAGGTAAAATATTTGGATAGTTGCCTGTTATGCTCATTGCCCCTGCGCTACCTCTTTTTCTGGCAAGCCAAGCGCCTGACGCATTTTAAAATAAATCTCTGTATTCTCATAGATGCCGTCAAAGCGTTCCGCACCAGGCCCGTAGGCAAAGACCGGCACCATTGCAGCGGTATGCCCGTTGGTTGTAAATTTGGCATTGATTGCTTCAAAAGAAGATCCAGGATTGAGGGCCATACCTCCGGATTCATGATCAGCTGTAACAACGACCAGGGTTTCTCCGTCCCTGCGGGCAAAGTTCAGTGCCTCTTTTACTGCGCGGTCAAAGTCTTTGGTTTCTTCTATAATCAACGCACCATCATTGGCGTGTCCGCCCCAGTCTATCATAGACCCTTCGGCCATCAGAAAAAAACCTTTGTCACTGCGCCGCTTCAAATAACTGACCCCCAGCTTTACGGCATCAGGCAGGTAATCCCGCCCTGCTGCTTTAGTAAGAGGGTGCTTATCCGCTGCAAAGTAGCAAAAACGGTTCATTGGACTGGGTACGAGGTCTTGCAATTCGTGCTCCAGGTAGCTGGTCACATAGTAACCATGGTCTTCCATCTCCTGGATGAGGTCCCGCTCATCCTTCTCCCGCCGGTCGAAGTAACGCTTGCCCCCTCCTACCAAATAATCTACACCGGAAGCGGAAAAATCTTCGGCAATTTCTTCGTAAAATACCCGGATGGGCTGATGAGCGGCAAATGCAGCTGGCGTAGCGTGTACAATCGTGGCTGTAGCCACCAAACCAGTCGCGTACCCCTTGCCCTGCAACTCTTCAAGAATCGTTTCACAGGCTGCCGAATCTGCAGTCAGCCCGATTGCTCCGTTGTAGGTTTTCACCCCACAGGCAAAAGCTGTAGCTCCGGCAGCAGAGTCGGTAATCAAATCGTTCGCAGAATGGGTTTTTTGAAAGCCAATATGAGTGAACTGTTCCAGGGACAGACTGTTATTTACAGAGTACAAGGTTGCAGAAATTTGCCCTATGCCCATTCCGTCGCCAATCAGAAAGATGATATTGCGGGCGGTTGTCCTTTCCGGCTCCGGTAGTTGCTGCACCCGGCAGGCATTTGTTAATAAAAAAAGTAAGACCAGCCCTGATTGAAAAACCGGCGAAAAAATTTTATTTTGTAGTTTTATCATACCTCACTTAATCCATAGTACCTTTTCCTGCCCTAATCAAATCCCACACCAATTGACTAAATCGAGCAATCAAATATTCTGTTAACACAGAATTAATGCAGCTATATTGGAATTTTATTTGGAACCAAAGTAACTTTGCTGCGTTCTTCAAGTGGTAAGATGACAATTATCTCACTCAATTGAAAATTATGACAAATCGGCTTTTGCCCGCTATTCTGGCCATCATCGGGATCAGTAATTTAGGATTTGCTCAAGATAAGCAAACTATTTTTGATGCCTTATTTTCGCCGGAAATATTAGAAGTCACCATCGAGACTGATCTGACGAGACTGATCGACAATCGAAAAACTGACGACTACCAGCACGCAATCTTCTCCTTTGAGAATGCAGCTGGCGAACTGGAACAACATGATATGAAGCTCAAGCCGCGGGGCAAATTCCGCCGGACGGTTTGCGATTTCCCGCCTGTAAAGCTCAACTTTTCCAAAGACCGGCTGATGGAGCGGGGCTACATCGCGGAATACGATAAGTTAAAGCTGGTGACTCACTGTATAGAAGATAAGTTTGCTTCCAGGGAAAACGTTGCCCGCGAATACCTCGCTTACCGTTTGTACAGTATCGTCTCTGACAAAAGTTACCGCGTACAGCTTGTCAAAATCAACTATACGGATAGCAAAAACCGGGTCAGCCGGATCAAACGATACGGGTTCATTCTTGAAGATACAGACGAAATGGCTCACCGCGCAGGAGGCAAGGAATGTGAAGAATGTATTAATGTGCCTGCCAATGAATTAGCGCTGAGAGAAGAACATGTTATGTCTGTTTTTCAGTACATGATCGGCAACGCCGACTACAACACCGGAATGATGCGCAACGTCAAGATGGTACGCCCCTACACTGGTAACGGAGTTATACCGGTGCCCTACGATTTTGACTTTGCAGGCTTTGTAGACCCTTCGTACGCCATCCCAAACTCAGACTATGGCCTGGTCTCTGTTAAGCAGCGTGTTTTTCTGGGTAATAAGGTAGATAGTGCCCTGTTGTCTTCAACACTGCAACACTTCCTGGCTAAATGGCCGGAGATGGAGGAAGAAGTGGAACAATTCAAACTGCTCAGCCGGCATAGCCGCATGGAATCGATACAGTACCTTGAAACCTTCGTCAAAGAAGCTGAAAATATCTTAAGCGGTTCTCCTATTCGGGAACAGTTGCAGAAGCAGGCTATCAGAGACAATGCGAAAGGCAACAGTGAGGTTAGACGCTAATTTGATCCCCCAGACGAATGGAGGCTGCTTCCTGCCCTGCCGCAAGAGCCGCATGCAGCCCAAAATTGATCCCCTGCGCATCGCGCCTGTATTTCGAAAGCGTTGCCAGGGGTTCCTGATACACAACTGCTGTTTGCTGATCAATATTAACCATTTTGCAGCGGGTACATTTTCGCACTCCCCGTAGCCGGAGATGACCAATATGAAAGGTCTTCCATTCGTCTTCTTCAAAAGCTGTACCACCTGAAAAAACCAGGTTAGGCCTGAAACGGCTCATAGGGACCGGTTCGGCCAAATGGCTGTTAAGGTCTTGCAAAGCTTCTTCTCCCGTGATCAGTATCGGACAACTGTCTGCAAAAAGTGTGGCTTCGCCTGGCTCTCCATAGTGTTGAGAAAGCGGTCGGGCGTTTTGCCGGGGCAGGAAAACCAACCGGCAGAAAACCCCAAGTTGATCACTCAACCATTCCTGCACCGCATCCGCACAAACCTTGGCATGAACGGTATCATTCCAAACCTGCACCTCTGTTTGTGCGTCCTGAACAGGCCCGGACAACGGTGTGGAGACGCAATCCTGCGGATTCGCCCTGTTAGCCAATACCAGCTGATTCCCTTGCAAAGTGGGTTGAATCAATGCCATCGCAGGTACTTTGCGCTGAGACAGGAACATCCCTTGAAGGTCAACGATCATCCATTGCCGGTCGTACGCCAGGCCCCAGGTCTCAACAGCCGTCTCCCGCAGCGCAACTGCGCCCAGGCTTTTAACCGGATAAATATAAATTCCACTAATTTGTTTCATATTTCCTTATTCAGCCACTGGTTTTTGCAACCAAATGTAGAAGAATCCGTACAATTGCCTGGAATTTAGTAGATAATATTTGGATCAGGTGCTGTACATTTAGACACTAACCCGAATACCCAACAATTATCCCGGGCTTTAAAGGACTATAAAAACGGAACTAAAAGCTGTTGAGGATACAAAGGTGCACATTTTGTTCCATGCGCCCGGAATGAACCGATTTAACACAATTGCTATGAAGTTTTGGCCCCTTTTCATCACACTCCTGCTAGCCCTTCCTTATATGCATGGGCAAAACAACCGCCTCAGCAAAGCAGATGCTTATTTTAGCGAGGGCAACCTACAGGCAGCAATTCCGCTTTACCATCAGGTTCTTCAGCGACAGGACATACCCCATGCAAAAGTGAATTTGGCGGAAGCCTACTACGGAATCGGTGATTTCCATACGGCTGCAAATTGGTTTGCCCTGGTAATGCCTCTTAAGGAGTGTCAGCCGGTGCATCAGTTAAAATACGGCTACGCACTGCTCCATAGCGGCAAATGCGAGGCCGCTATTACCTGGTTTAAGGTCTACCTGGAACAGCGGCCCTTTGACCCCCGAAAGCCCGAACTGCTGGAAGCCTGCAATAAGAGGCAGATGCTGGAAAATAAATCAAGGGGGCAGGTAGATATTATCAATCTCCCATTTAATACGCCTTTTAATGAATTCTCACCTGTTTTATATCGGGATGGACTGGTTTTCACGAGTGACAGGTATCAGGCAAATGACCAGCGCCTGGCTCATTTATTCAGGGTGAAAAAAATAGCCGGAGACAGCCTCTCTTTCAGCTCTCCTGAAAACTTTACGGTTGAAACATCACACCAACTCCACGAAGGCCCTGCTACCTTTAATAACAGCGGCGATGAGATCTTCTATACCCGCACCCGCCCGGAAAGCCAGGCGCGCAAAAAACTGGAAATCCGTACAGGCCGGTTGCTGCCTCAGGGCACCTGGGGCGCTCTTTATCCGCTAACCTTCTGCAGTGATGATTATGCGGTTGCTTTCCCTGCGCTCAGCCCGGAGGGGGACCGGTTGTTTTTTGCATCTGATATGCCCGGGGGATATGGCGGCATCGACCTTTATGTCAGTGTCCGCATCAATGGGGCCTGGGGGCAGCCAATCAATCTTGGGCCGGTTATCAATACACCCGGAGATGAATTATACCCTTATGTGAGCCCTGATGGTGACTTATACTTCTCTTCCAACGGGCTGTTGGGATTAGGCATGCAGGATATCTTTGTTACGCGTGAGGGCAAAGACGGTGCCTGGCAACGCCCCGAAAACCTGGGCGCCCCTTTTAACTCCCCAGCGGACGATTTTGGATATACCTGCCACGAAGGTGCAGAAAGTGGCTTCCTAACCTCCAACCGGCAGGGCGGAGCAGGCGGTGACGATATTTATTACTTCAGGTACAGTGGCCGAGTTGCGGTGATTGACGTTCTGGACCTGACAAATGGAATGCCCCTGCCTAACGCCAATGTGCTGGACGAGCAACGCAGGGATACCTTTATGACGGACGACAACGGAAGAATTTTCCTCCGTGTCCCTTCCTGTACCACCATTACCGGTTGGAAGGATGATTACTTTCCGAAGGCAGTAGATATCTGTCCGGATGATGTCCCCAGCAACTCGGATACTTTATTCCTGGCGATTGCATTACAGCCGGATGTTCCACAGTTACTTAAGGGTGTAGTCTTCGACCGCACCTCGGGCCACCCGCTTGCAGGCGCAAAAGTACGCCTGAAAACAGAAGGCTCCTGCAAACCGCTTCCGGCGGCACACACCAATAATCAGGGGCGGTTCACAGTAGAGATGCAACACGAATGCTGCTACGAGGTTACAGCTGAATTAGCGGATTTTGAGCATGTTTCCGGAAAGCAAACTGTCTGCGCAACTGATATCAACGGTGAACAATACATCAATCTCTTTTTGCAACCCCTGAGTAAAGCCGTGCCGGTTTCTGTACCAGCTGACTCCATGAACCAGGAAGACGCCCCGGAGGAAAACATCAGCCCAGACATTTTTGAGGACTTCGAACGCAGCGCCCCAAGTGCCGGGGACACCTCCACCGCCAAGACCTACAAGCTTAATGTTTACTATGACACTGGCCGGTCGAGTGTACAGCCTGGGTCAGTCAGTGAGCTTTTAAAGCTCCGGGATTTACTGCTCCGCAATCCCAACCTGGTCGTCGAAATTTCTTCTCATACTGATTCTAATGGTGATGCCCCTGCTAATGAAGAGCTCAGCCAGCGGCGGGCAAATGCCATTGTCCGTTACCTGACCAGCGAAGGCATTGATGTATCCAGAATGATACCCGTTGGGTACGGTGAAGCCCTGCTCACCAACGAATGCACAGACGATGTGGAATGCCCGGACTGGAAGCATCAGGAAAACCGGCGCACCGAATTCAGAGTGCTTAAGCAATGATGAAAAGGTACAGCTTGCTAACCAGGGAAGAAACCTTAAAAACAGGCATATATGCACTAACCCGTTGTCCCGATGGCACCGGCAATGGCATTAATGGTCAACATAAGTTCCACCTGTGTCCGGGCAGCTTGTTTTGTGCCTGTTGCTTTTTCAGTACGCCAACGCTTTAGCAATCCAATCTGATGCCGGTGCAGCGGCCGCAGCACTACTGACCGCATCTCACTTGAACTGGCCCGGCGTGGGTGACGGGTTTCATAATCGCCGCCCATAAGCTGATCCAGTTGCCGGCGCACCAGAATGAGCTCCTGACGGAACATTTCCAAAAAACGGTCGCGGATGGCATTATCTTCAACAAGGTCTGCGTATGCTGCCATTATCTCATCATCTACTTCGCCCACGCTATTGTCTACGTTTTCCAAAACATACCTTAGGAAAGGCTCTTTAAGGCAATTCGTTTTTAAAGTGGCGTAGGCCTCCGGTTTTTCATCCTCCAGACTTTGCAAAGCTGTACCCAATCCATACCAGCTCGTCATGTGGTAACGCGACTGCCCCCAGGCAAACACCCAGGGAATCGCCCTCAGATCAGACAGGGTACTTGCCCCGGTCCGCTTGGCCGGGCGGGAACCAATCTTACTCGATTCAATAGCATCGATTGGAGTCGCTTGCCGGAAGAAAGGGATAAACCCATCTGTATGCAACAGTGCAGCGTAGTGTTCCCGGCTGTCTTGTGCCAGACGCTCCAGGATCGCCTCCATTGGGTGGCCTTCACAAGGCGCCTGCCGGTCAAGGACGGTCCGGGCGAAAGTTCCTGCCAGCAAAAGCTCGAGATTGTAAGCCGCGTTGAGCTTGTAGGCATACTTTTGGGCAATCGTTTCCCCCTGTTCTGTCAGGCGGATGCGGTTATTCAGGGTACCACAGGGCAATGCGTTCAAAAAGGCAGCTGTCGGGCCTGACCCCCGGCTTATAGATCCTCCTTTACCATGGAAAAACAGAACATCAACACCCATTTCCGCCCCTGCGCGGGATAGCCGCTGCTGAGCTTTGTATAAGTACCACTGACTTGCCATGATGCCGCCGTCTTTATTGCTGTCACTGTAACCCACCATCACCTGTTGGCGGGGCTTCTCCCATTGCCGGGTCTGCATAAGGTACCGCATAGACCGCTCCGTAAAGGGGTGGTCAAGGAAATTGCGCAGGATATCCGGGCCACGTTCCAGGTCATCCACCGTTTCCAACAGTGGCACTACCGGCACCGTACACACCAGCCCTTCTTCCGTCATTTCGGTTAGCCCGGCTTCCCTTGCAAGCAGGTAAACCACCAGCAAATCAGAGACCGACCGGGTCATACTCACGATAAATGACCCCAGACAGTTGATGCCATATTTTTCGGTATGGGTTTTTAGTGTCCGATAGCAATCCACTACCGCACGGGCATTGTCCTCCAGTACTGCATTGGGGTGGGTAAAAGGGCGCGCGGATTCCAGTTCCCGGCTGAGGAACTCAATCCGTTTTTCCTCCGACCAGCTGCCAAAATCCGTATCTGGTATCAGTGCAGCTTTTAGCAATTGGGATACTGCCAGGTCATGAAAGGCGCTGTTTTGACGAATATCCAGTGAAGCAAGATGAAAACCAAGCGTTTCCACCACCCGCTTCACGACTACCACTTCCCGGTAGGCAACGGTGGTGGCGCCATAGGCGTCTAATGCCCGCTGCAGCAAAGTCAAGTCCTTTACCAGGTCTTCGCTATGGAAATAGCAGCCAGGCCGTTCGGACAACTGTACGGCGTGGCCCCGCTGCGTATCGACGGGCAATTTAACCAGCATCAGATTAGCCATCTGCCGGAAAGCCTCGCCTTTGTTGCGATCCAGCGCCTCTTTACCTGTCTCCGGACCAAGCTCTCTGGCCATCACCCGGATACGTTCCTGTGCTTCCGGGATCAGTTCTTCGATCTGACAGGCAAAGCTCAGGTGGCGAACCAGGCGCGCCAGCTTACGGCGTATTGCCACAAAGGCATTCAGGCGAAGGCGTAATAAGGTGTGCTTCGTTACTTCAGCAGTGACCAGCGGGTGCCCGTCGCGGTCCCCTCCTACCCAGTCTCCGAATGAAATTTTGGGGTAGGCATGCGCCCTGGCCAAAGTGCCGGGTGCAATTTCGAAGGACTCCCCTGCCCTCTCCAGCCGGCGGTCCAGAATTTCGATGAGATCCGGGAAGACTTCCAGCAGGTAGTGCATCACATTGCGCAGCTCAGAGGTCACATCCGGTTTCTCCAGGTAAATTTCACCGGTTTTCCAGAGGCGATAGAGGTTCTCTTTGATCTCCAGGTTTAACTCTTCCTGCTCACGGGCATTATACATCTTATTTTCTCTTTGCACCAGCAGCAGGTAGAGCTCCCTGTGGTGCTCAAGTACGGTAGTCCGCTTAGCCTCTGTAGGATGAGCGGTAAGGACAGGCTCTACCGATATCTGACGCAGTGCGCGGAGTGCTTCTTCTTTGGAAATGCCAGCCTCCTTCAAACGGTGAAAAGCCTCCACCCAAAGTCCAGGCTCCGGGTCTCCGGACTCATCCTCTGCCCGGCGCCGGTGCTGTACAGCGGTATTGATTTCGGCCATGCTCATCAACTGGAAAACCAATGAGTAAAGCTGTAAGTGGCGGGTTGTGAGGTCTTCCGGCACGCCTTCCTGACCAATCCAGGGGATTTGCTCGGCGAGTCTGGCCTCTCCACTTTCCTTAAGCACATCCTGCAATAATTGCAGCAGGTGTTGCAAATCGTGATAAGTTTTTTTGAAATGTTGCTGAGCGTTCTCCAGGAGGGTCTCCATGTTGTTGTTGTTTTGTTGGTTCTAGCAGCCCAAATATCTTTATTCTTCCAATGAGATCAAAGAATACCTTCCTTTATAGATAGGTAGCCTATTAGTATTTTACGATAGGTTAACCTGCAGGGGGGAATTAAATCCCTATCTTTGGATATCTCATTAATCCGAAAAAAACAATCTAATGAAACAATTATTGTATTTCCTGGTGCTTTCGGTAACATTAATGCTCACTTCCTGTTCCAGCAACGAAGAGGAACTGTGGATTGAAGCTGATGGCAGCGGGCGGTACGAGTCTACCATAGACCTGAGCGGTTTGTACCCTTTCATTCTCATGGGGCTCAACAGCGAAGAGGAAGAAGAAGGCGAAGCGGAGGACCCTTTTACAAAGATGATGGAAGGCTTGCTGCAGTCTGAATCCGTTGATACGCTTATCAATTTCTCTGATATGATCGCCCGGGAGCTTAATAAAGAGGGTAAGACGCTGGATATGTTGCTCGACAGCCTTCAGTCTGTAGACATCGAGAAAGCAGGAATTACTGAGGCGGAAAAGGAAGCCAACCTGAAGATGTTCAGGGAGATGACGAATATCAAGCTCCGTATGCAGGTCAAAAAATCAGCGTCTTTATTCAAGATCACCACCATCAATACCTTTGACGATATTGCCGAATTCGAGCAGGGAGGCAACTTCATGGAAACGATGATGGGCATGCGCGATAATGCGGCCATGGGTGGGCAAAGCGAAATGATAGAGGATGTACTGGGTGCCCAAACCCAATTCGCGCTTTCTGGCAAAACCCTTAATGTCTCCCGCCGTGGTCAGGACATGGGCGACATGAGCGAAGAGGACAAGCAGCAGATGCAGATGGTGGAAGGCATGCTCGGCGATGAGCCTTACCGGCTGACGATCCACTTCCCGGGCAAGGTGAAGAAAAAACTGAATTCCAAATATGCCACTCGCGTGGACAAGGAAACGGTAGTCATTGAGATTCCCCAGAAAGATCTCAAAAACCCGGACATGAAGCTGGACCTGGGAATCAGGTTCAAGGGGCTTAAGTAACCGGACGCCAGGCGCAATTGCGATTTAGTTGAGTTATGCCGAACCTGCCTCCCCGGATGTTCAGCCTGGCAGGCAGGTTGATTTTGCAAAGCTCCTGTCGGCAATAGGATATCGTTTTTCAATCGCTGCAAACTCAAATTCCGCACATTTGTTCTCATCTTTGCGTTTTTCAGATATGAAACGGCGTGACGGCGGGCAGGGCTTGCCGTCTCAAATCCGAATTGAAAACAACTATGGCCAGAAACAACGACTATCCTTCTTCCGGCAGTCAGCCACGCAACATGCTTCGCGCATTGCTGGTAATCCTTATTGTATGTATTGTTGGCGTATTGCTGTTCCGTAAATTTGTGGCACCGCCCGGCTACACAAATGTCCCTCAGGAATACCAGGTCAACTACGTGCCCTCTGATTTCCGGATGCCCATTGACGAAGAGCGGGCATTAGCTGTACTTTCCGACCCGAATAACAACCGCCGGGGCTTCGACGAATTGGTTTACGATGTCAATATGAGCATTCTGCAGCACGTAGGCCGGCGCATGAACCTCAACGATGAGGACCTCAGCCGCCTGCAGGACGAATACGAAAAACACCACCCCTACCTGAGAGGGCTGTATTTCAACGACTTCGTCCAACTACGGGATACTACAAGCCAGTTATATGAAACCTGGTATGATAATGAAGGCGGTGGTGCTATAGAAGCCCTGCGTGAGGTCGCCGGTAAGTACACCTGCTTCCTTGTTACCCAGGTCATCACCACTCTGGTACCGGTAAAAGGGCAAAGCATCTATGCCAAGGGGCAGGAAGTCAACACCCCATGCGGGGTAGCCATGCAGGAAGCCCTTAACCCCATGCTCAAGCGGCTGGAAGAGCGGGCTGCAGTACAGGACTTCAGCCGCTCCCGGGGCCTGCTGCAGGAAAAAGTGGAACGGGTAATCGCCGAACTGGCAACCATGGAAGTCCGCGACAAAAAAGGGCTAAACAAGAATCTGCAGACCCGTTTTCTGGGCTTCTCGGTATCCTCCTCTGATATCGAAGTGTCAGCCATCAGTATCCTTAAAGTAGGCTTCAGGCTAAACGAATACTTTGATATAGGCCTCAATGCCAAACAGGGCATAGTTACCATTACTCTGCCCGAGCCAGTCATTCTATCCCATGAGGTCTTCCCGAAAATTGACAAGCTCGATATTGGGTGGATGCGGGAGGTTCAAAGTGTGGACCTCAACAAAAACTTTGATGTACTGCGCCGGGAATTCCGACGGGAAGCGCTCGAAAGCGACATCATGGAGGACGCCAAGTCACAGGTCATTGACCTTATGAATACCATGTTCGACCCTGTCATAAAAGGCATCAACAGCCGTTACAACCTCCGTGTACGCTTCAGGGAAGTGGAACCTGCCTACCCGGAACCGGAAACCGACTACGCAGCCGATAACCAATACCAGGACTAATGCCAACGCTAGACGCCGAATACTGGGAGAGCCGCTACCACGGCCACAATACGCCCTGGGATATTGGCTATCCCTCTCCCCCGCTCGTCCGTTATCTTCGGCAGCACACCAAGCCCACAGACCGCATCCTGATTCCCGGTGCCGGCCACGCCTATGAGGCGGTATGGCTGCATCAGCAGGGGTACCGTCATGTGTACGTATGCGACTGGGCACCTTCTGCTTTTGAAATTCTGGAGGCGAAAGCCCCTGATTTCCCTAAAACCCAACTGCTGGTTCAGGACTTTTTCACACTAGACCTTGAAGCAGACCTTATTCTGGAACAGACTTTTTTTTGCGCGATTGATCCCGGCAGGCGGGAAGACTATGCCCGGCAGGCACATAAGCTGCTGAAGCCAGGTGGAAAGCTTGCCGGATTGCTCTTTACGCACCCTTTGGAACGTGGAGGACCGCCCTTTGGCGGCCGGGCAGCAGACTATCATTCCTTATTCGCAAAGTACTTTGACATTCTCCAACTAGAACCTGCTGTGGATAGCATTAAGCCCAGAGCTGGCAATGAGGTCTTCTTCGAAGTACAACGGAATGAGCAGAGTTACTGATACCTAACCACCAGGGCCTATCTGAACTAAGTCTAAATAAATTTGTTCTGTTCACGCTTACACCCTAATTTAGCGCATAGACAGGATAAACAAGAGCATGAACGCCATTTCCATTGTAATCGCTGACGCACAGCACCTTATTCGGGCAGGGCTCCGCCATCTTGTATCACAGGATGACCGGTTCAAAGTAGTGGGTGAAGCGAGCAACGAGGAAGAACTCCGAAAAAAGCTTTCGGAGCTTCAGCCAGATGTGGTGATCCTTGACTACGATCAGGACGGAGCGTTCTCCATTTCCACGATCAATCGCCTTAAAGCACAACACCCGCATGTACGCATCATGGTCATGAGCGACGATGATGAAAAGGAGCGCATTTACAAGGTGCTTCAGCTCGGTGTCAACGGGTTTCTTACCAAGGGCTGCGGTGAAGAAGAAGTCTATGATGCTATAAAAGCCACTGCAAAAGGAGAAAAGCTTTTCTGTACCCGGGTGCTGGATTACCTCCTGGAAAAAAGCTTTCCGGAGCAACAACAAAAACCGGCCGAACGGGAATCCGTCAGCTGTGGCCCTACTCCACTTAGCCCGCGCGAAATAGAGATTGTGCGGCATATTGCCCGCGGACTGATTGCCAAGGAAATAGCAAGCGAGCTTAACCTGAGCACCCACACCATTTATACCCACCGAAAAAACATCATGAGAAAGCTCAACCTCAGCAGTGCTTCAGAGCTGATCCTCTATGCCGTTGACATTGGAATTGTGGACGGCCGGCAAATCCCTTCCTGAAGAACGATAAAAGAATCCTACCCTTGTTTTCGAAAATATCACTTTTCCACACTATTCGGTATCCCAATACCGTTAAACCTTGGGAAACAAATTGGTACAAAAACCGGAAACTTGCAATTGTTGCCGATTTAGCTTACATTGAGAGCGTTAATTGACCGGTCTGCGGCCAAACAAAAAATTGGGCCCCCGGTAAGCCAAATTCAATCATATGAGAACCACTATTCTTACGCTGTTCGCTTTCCTGGCGTTCAATGCTGTTATCTCTGCTGCCAATCTTTACATTCTGTACGATGACACCTGTATGGACAGATTGGAATACGCCTATCAGAATGCTGATGAGCAGTCCCCTTACATCATGTATCAGGTGAGCACCACGCCTGGGGTAAAAATCATCCTGGAAGTGGGTGCAGAAAGTCAGACACCGCAAGACTTTATGCCCGCTCAGTTTATCCGTTGCAATAACGCCATATTTGACGAGCAGCTGGTCAATGCTATTAACAGTAATATTGACGAGGTTCATATGGTGGTTCGCAAAGGAAGCCGGTACTTCATTTCACCGATTAACTTCGCAGCCCGCCTGCTGATCAACGATAATGTGATTCTTTATGATTCTCCGAAGTACCGTTTTCAGTTTGACCGTAAAATGGGCACTATAGGTGAAAATATTGCTTACAAAAACCCCAGGGCAGAGGTTTTCTTTGAAGGCAAGCTGGAGAACGAGTGCTCAGGTGCTTACCTCTTCCATCAGTACGCAGAATTTGATGGCAACCCCCATGCAGACATCGTGCTGGTACCGGAAGTTGGCATAGTGGAAGAACGCAGCGGCATCAATGCCGAAGACGCCCTGAACAATACCCTGCGCCTGGAAAAGATAAATGGCAGAAAACTGGAACGCCACTTGCGGCGTATTTGTGGAGAGGATATCGCAGAGGAAGAACCTGCTCCTGCTCAAGAGGCTTTTACGGAGCGGGCGGCGCAGGGCGATATGGCAGCGAAAGGCGGAACTCCGGACTCCTACGGGGCAGAAGCTTACACTCGCCCCCAAAACCCATTGGCTAACGTAGATATTACTCCTAAGGCGGTGGCTCAAAAGCCTCAGACGCACAAAGTCAAAAAGGGAGAAACGCTTTACCGCATTGCCAAAAACTATGGGGTTTCCGTTGATCAGGTAAAAGCCTGGAATAAGAAATCCAATAATACCATATACCCGGGAGAAGTACTGCAGGTAGCAGGCAGTGTAGCATCTGTAACGAACCAACCCGCAGCGCTGACTGCAAAGGGTGGTCAGGCGCAGGCACGTCCGGCTGCACAGCAAAGCCCGGGTTCGTCTGCTGTTGCCCGTAAGGCCGATTCCACATTGTCCGTCCGGGTGAGACCGTCGCATCCCTCGCGCTACGTTATGGCTACACCGAAGACCGGTTTCGGCAAATGAACGATCTCAATCCGAGGGAGATGATAAAAATAGGCCAACAGATAAAGGTAGACCACTGCGACTGCCCGGACGATCAACCTGCATCTTATCAACAGACAACGTCTCGTATCCCGGCCACACCAACCAATGCACAGCCGAACGATTGGCAGGCTAGAGGCAATATGCCACAATCTTACAGCACGAATAGCCCACGCCAGCCTCAAACAACAGCGGCTCCGGTAAGCGAGTCCTTTTCCAGCGACCGGTTTAACAACAGGCAGGAAGATGAACTCCGTAATACACCTTACTTTCTGAACCGCCCGAGTGTGCAAACACCTCCTCCGGCATCCTACAATCAGGTACAGCCACGTTCCTACAGCGATCCGGGATTATCGGCTAAAGGTGGTAATGTGCCACAAGGCTATGATACTTATGCTCCACAGGGTGATCAAAACCGGGTACGTACCGTATACATTGTAAAAGATGGGGACTCCCTGTTCAATATCGCCCGCAACTACGGTACGACGGTGCAGCGGCTGCGCGAGATCAATAACCTTGAAAAAAACGAGATTCTCGTGCCCTATCAGCGAATTTACCTGAACTAAACAGGGCTGGATGATCAAAAAAAGGGCTGTTTCTTAAAAGGAATAGCCCTTTTCTATTTATCGATGGGATGTTTACTTATTTTTGGCGAAATCATCTGAATCCTCTATATGCTGCTGTTATTCTTTGTAATGTCTATCCTCTTCTCCTTCCTGTGTTCAATATGGGAAGCTGTACTGCTGAGCATTACGCCCTCCTTTGTTGAGGTCTCTTACAAAGAGGGGACCAAAACCGGGCAATTGCTGAAGAGCTTTAAAGAAGATATTGACCGGCCATTGTCTGCAATTCTCACCCTTAACACCATTGCTCATACGGTTGGTGCGATCGGTGTAGGCTCGCAGGCTGGTAAACTCTACGGTGATCAGAACATGGTGCTTGGTGGATTCGAACTGCCTTTCTCTGTGGAAGCCTTTGTGGGCGCTGCCATGACCCTGGCCATTCTGATCCTCTCAGAGATCATTCCAAAAACACTTGGAGCGAATAACTGGAAGCGGCTCTCCGGCTTTACGGTCAACTCACTGAACATCATCATCATTATCCTCTACCCTCTCGTGTGGCTCAGCCAGTTGATCACAAAGTCGATGAAGAAGGATAAGACCAAAAGTGTGCTGAGCCGGGCGGACTTCTCGGCCATGGCTGAAATTGGTGAGAAAGAAGGGATCTTCCGCAGCAATGAGTCACGCATCATACACAATCTGTTGCGCCTCAACACGATACGAACCAAGGATGTCATGACACCCCGAACGGTGGTCAAAGCTGCCAATCAGGAGCGCACCATTCAGGATTTTTACGACAAAAACCAGGAACTTCAGTTCTCCCGTATTCCGGTTTTTGCAGAGTCTAAAGACCATATCAATGGTTTTGTACTCAAAGATGAGATACTTGGAAACATTATAAACGATAACGGAACGGCTCCGCTTCGCGAAATCATGAGGGAAATCCTGATCATCAATGAGCAGGTACCCCTCCCTGACCTGTTCAATCAGCTCATGGAAAAACGGGAGCACATCGCTCTTGTAGTCGACGAATTTGGCGGAATGGCGGGTATTGTAACGATGGAAGATGTGATCGAGACGCTGCTCGGCATTGAGATTGTGGATGAGCAGGACAATATCGAGGATATGCAGCTGCTTGCACGGAAGAATTGGGAAAAACGAGCAGAAGTACTCGGTTTGCTGAATGATTTGCAGGAATACTCCAATAAGGCTAACGAAAACGATACTGAAAGCGAAAGGGAAGAACAGTAATTATGCCTCTACATGGTTCCAAACGGATGCCTCATTTCCTCATCAGTCTCTTCGAATGGTGGCTGCAGCAAGCCCACCAACCGGGGTAAAAATGCTTGCACTACGGGGTTGGCGTGCTGAAGCCACACCTGCTGAGGTTTCGGCCTTGCGCCGACTGAGCTTTTTATCACCGTTGCGGTCCGTCCCATAATTATTTGGCGGCTACCGAAGTCCTCGATGCCGGTGCGAATGCTGGCCAGGAGCATGTTAAGGTATAGCTGGGCAGATACATTATAAGCTTCATCAAAACCCAGAAAGTGTACCTCAGCTGCCTGCCCGCTACGCAGAACGGAAAAGAAGCCTACCAATTCAGTACCATCAAAATAACCAATGACTTTGAAGGAAGCTCCAAAGGCGGCTTTAATCCGCGGGAAGTAGCCCGGCTGCAGACGTACCAGGCTAAAATCTGCCCGATCCGCAACAGCATTATACAGCTCATGCATACGAGCCTGGTAATGGTCAAGGTCTTTCAGCGTCAGCGACCGGCACCCTAAACTATCTCCTTTTCGGAAAGCTCTCCGCGCCCGAACCCGGTACTTACTGGTCATGCTCTCCAGGTAGTCTTCAAGAGTTCGCCAGCCCGGATCGACTTCCAAGACCATATTTGGCTCGAAACTGAACGGGACGTACCCTGCTTCATGTAGCCCGTTCTGCAACAACGGACAGGCAGATTCTGCCAGGTCTTTGACCATAACCGCCCGGGCATTCAACTGCCTGCGCATGCGTCCCAGTAAAAGCCGAAGCAGATGTGATTGTTCGCCGGGCTCAACCTCGGGTGCAAATGCAAAGCCAAAGGGGCCTGAAACCTGTGCTGCCCCGCAAACCAGCACGCGCAAACCCACGTTTAACCAGTCCCAGCGTGGCAGCGCATCGCCAATCCTAAAGTCTATAATCTGAAGCGCTGTAATGCCTATAGGTTTTCCCGCACGTTCCAAAACAACATATGCCATTTCCATTCCCGCAGGAGGAACTTCTTCCCAGGCAAGAAGGTAATTACGGCTCAGGAAGACCCGGCTTCCCCCAGCCAGTTTATCCCATTCCGGAGGCAGATCGAAGGCAGAACTGTAAAGGGAAGCCCGGCATGTACCAATATTAAAAACTCTGGCTTTTTCCCGGGCAATTGCACAATCGCCTCCAGCCGGGCGGCTACCACACTCTGACTGCAACAGTTGTTGCACGGTATCATAAATCGGGCATCGGGAAGTGAGGCGCTCCATCGTTGTTTTTATCATTGTGCTTACGGGTGATTTGCTCCTTTGTTTAACGCTTTTTTGGTTTTTTAGTTGTACGCTCATAGCGTGAGGCCCCGCAACAACTCTCTCAGCGAGATACCTTCTTTTTTTACTCCGGCTCATTAACACCCCAAAGGCTACTTACCTTCAACCTGCACTTTAAAATTGAAAGCACCGATCCACCTGCTAACTAAGTTGATTTCCATATCTTTAGGCCATAACCAAGCACAACATGCGTTCACGCCTACTGCTACTACTGCTTCACGCCTTCTGTTACTTTGCCGGTGCACAGGTCGACTCTCTGGTTCAACCTACTGACCCGGACCAGCAAGTAATCGAGGATTTTCTTCAGAATACGGAAAGTGAAGGCACCTTTGACTTCAATACCATCTTTGAAGAACTGGAGTTTTACCGGGAGAACCCTATTAATCTGAATACCATTACAGAAGGGCAGCTTCAGGATCTGAATTTGTTATCGGACATACAAATCCTTGAGCTGCTCCAATACCGGCAGACCGCTGGAGATTTCATCTCTGTATATGAGCTTCAGGCAGTGCCCAGCCTGGACTTGCAGACCATTCGGCGGCTGCTCCCCTTTGTAAGGGTTGGTGGCGACCTGGATGACTACCAAACCCCAATCGGGCAAATGGTTCGTGAGGGGCGGAACGAGCTTTACCTGCGCTGGTTCCGGGTTTTAGAAGATCAGCGGGGGTATACGCCGCTTGGGCAGGACGAGAGAGGCTCCCGGTACCTGGGAGACCCCAATCAGTTCTACATGCGCTACAAACATGCCTACAGCAACCGGTTGAGCTATGGTTTCACGGCAGAAAAAGACCGGGGGGAGGAATTTTTTAAGGGCAGTAACCCCTATGGATTTGACTTTTACTCTGCCCACGTTTTCCTAAAAGATTACAGTAAGCGGGTTAAAGCTATTGCGCTGGGTGACTACGCCGTCAGTTTTGGGCAGGGCTTGATTTTATATAGTGGTTTCGGTTATGGGAAGAGCTCTCTGGTCATGAACATAAAGCGGACTTCACGCACCCTTCGCCCTTATACTTCTGTAAATGAGTCCAACTTTCAGAGGGGCGCAGCAGCTACCCTTGCATTTGGCGACCACATTGAAGTCACTGCTCTGGGCTCCTACCGCCGCCGGAGCGCCAACCTCCTGGAATCAGACACCACCGACCTGGAAGATCAGGTACGGCAAGCCAGTTCCCTGGATTTGGATGGGCTGCACCGTACCCCAAACGAAATTGCAGACGAAGGAGCTATTGGCCAAACTACCATTGGCGGGCAGGTGAAGTGGAGTAACCGCTACGGTCATATTGCGGCAAATGCCCTTTACGAAGAATTAGATGCGAACCTTGCCCTGTTTCGGCCAACACCCAATAATCAGTTTGATTTTACTGGCAACAGCCTGTACAACATCAGCCTGGACTATAGCTTTATCTTCCAGAATTTCAACTTCTTTGGGGAAACGGCCCGCTCCGCTAACGGGGCCATCGCTACAGTAAACGGCTTGCTTATGGGGCTGGACCGGAAGGTAGACCTCGCCCTGCTGGTCAGGCATTATCCACGCAACTACCAGGCTCTCAATGCTAATGCATTCGGCGAAACCTTCGGTGCCCAAAACGAAACCGGTGTCTACCTGGGCATGGAAGTCCGTCCCCACAAAAACTGGCGGCTAAGTGCCTATTTCGATACCTGGCGCCATCCCTGGCTGCGCTTTACCATTGATGCCCCATCCACAGGTTACGAATACCGGGGGAGGCTCACTTACTACCTCAAGCGCAACCTGGAAGTATATGTCGAAATCCGGGAGGAACACAAAGCCCAGAACATTAATAAAATCGAAGGTAAAAATGATTTCACTTTAGACCGCCATATTTTACAGGCACGTCTGCACATTGCTAAAAAGGTGACCAAAGAGCTGGAGCTGCGAAGCCGTATTGATGTCGGGTATACCGATAATGAAATCAACAACCGCCAGGAGGGCTTCGCCATCTATCAGGATGTGCTCTACCGCCCCACGGCTTTCCCCTTTTCCTTCACCACCCGTTATGCCCTTTTTGACACGGATGGGTTTCAGACCCGGTTTTACTCCTTCGAGAACAACTTGTTATATACCTTTTCCATACCAGCCTATTACAACCGGGGCAGCCGTTTCTACTTTAACCTGCGGTACCGGGGTATCCGTAACCTGACAATTGAAGCACGAATTGAACAAACCTTCTGGAAAAACCAAGATACCTTCGGCACAGGCAATGAGCAGATTAATGGGCAGACCCGGACAGCTGTAGGTGCTCAAATCAAGTATAAGTTCTAGTACCTTCTTACCTGCGCAGGTCAAGATTGTAAGTCAGGCCCACCTGCAAATCATGATTGCGCTCATGGCGCTGCCCATCTGCCTTCACCACGTACTGATTGAGGTAGCCCAGCTGGAAGTTTACCTGTGGGTTTACCCGGTAACCCAGGGCAAGATACAAGCGGTTCTGCCCAAGAATATTTGAACGGACTCCTCTGCCAAAATTAATGAACGGCTCAGCGTAAGCAGACAGAAAAAAGGAATGATCGGCCAGATCACGGTGCCCGATTGGGAGTATGGTCATCAACCGGTAGCGGGCTCTCTGCCGGAACACGTAATCGTCCATTCCCGGCTGCTCCAGAAAACGCTGCTCCAGGCGATAGCGGTGATTTACATAGAGCCGCCCCACCCTTTGGTTGATCACCCACTGTTGCCAGATGCGGTGCTCCGTAAAAGTAGCAGCTATGGGTTGCTCTCCGTAGGGGAAGCTTTCAATCCAGCCATAGCCTGCGGTGAGCATACTGTTTTCCGTTACATAGTAATCAAGCCCCACCCGCATCAGGGACTGCTGCCAGGTGTCAATCCATTCGTGCCGCCGCCATTGGTACTCCGTATGCAGGCCGAGTTTGTTGGTAAGCCTGTGATTCCCAAAGTACATGTACCAGGTGTTATGTTGTGAGGCTATATCCTTTTGGGCGTTAAGGATCAACCCGGTCGAAGCAAAGAAAAAGAGTAAAACAAATCGCCGTAAATCCATCTTTTCAAACATTTGATTTTACAAAGTGATTTTTGCAGGATTTCAGGCATCTGGTGGCAAGTTGCGCCTTTTCAAATTGAAGTTCTGTGCACAGCCTCACATTATCTATGTAGCATGTTAAAATTCCGAAGCAGTGGCTTTCTTTACTGTAATTACACACAGGAATAGCAGGATAGTGCTTATATTTGGAAAGCCTGCAGTCCCGGGATGGAAAACCTGCTAAAGCAATAGGTATGAAAAACATTAACCTGGGGGTTATCGAGGACGAGCCCGTTCTCAGGAAAAACATTGACCAATTCTTCTCTATGCTACCCGGCTTCGAGCTTCAGTGCAGTGCTGATTCGATTGAAGGGTTTATGGAAGCTGTGCCAGCCGCAGACCCTCTTGATGTACTACTGCTCGATATTGGTTTGCCTGGAGGAATGTCTGGCCTTGAAGGTATTGGAATACTAAAAGAGTACTATCAGAACACTGACATTATCATATGGTCTTCCTACGAAGATCCGGATAAAATATTTAGGGCGCTGCAGTCTGGTGCCGACTCTTATCTCATCAAACGCGAATCCCTAACGACCATAAGAGATGCCGTACAAACGGTAGCAAGCGGAGGGGCATTCATGTCTCCTTCAATTGCAAGGAAGGTCATAGATCACTTTGCCCATCAAAGCCGTGCTACCGCTCAGGGAGATCCTGTACTGACCAACAGGCAGCTGCAGATTGTTGACGGGCTGGTCAATGGCTTAAGCTATAAAATGGTGGGAGCGGAGCTTGGCATTTCGGTTGAAACCGTAAGAGATCATATAAAAAAGATTTACAAACGCCTGCACGTAAACAGTAAAGCAGAAGTTATCCGTAAGCGCATGAACGGAGAAATTTAAGTATTTAAAGTTTGTTATCCCTCTAAGAGAATACGCGCGTCTGCTTTTTATTGACTATATTTAACGAATAATCTGTAGTCAGATTCAAACCACGAATTACTTGATGCTTCTTGTAACCAGGTTTAAGCCTATATGTACAGTGCTTTTTTTATGCGGGGCCCTCTTCACAGGGTACAACCTGCATGGGCAGTCTACTCTCCCTGAGGAGTACTATTCTCTAAACGATGGCTTGTCAGACCGGATGATTTCAGACATCGTCATTGCTCCTGACGGGCTTATCTGGATCGGCACTGACAACGGACTTAACCGTTTCGATGGATATGATTTTGTCCAATTTACTAATACACCTTCAAGTATTTATCAAGTCTCTGAGGCCAATATCAGAGAGCTGTCGCTGGACCATCAGGGTCGTATCATTGTTACCTTCAATAGCAGCTATGCTCTTTTTGATCTGCTACACCCCATTACACACCATAGAGAAACTGTTCGACTGCTACCTGATAATGGCATACAAGGGACTCCGAGGGATATTTCCACAGATCGCCACGGAAATATCTTTGCAATCGCTCTAAGCAACACCCACTTCAGTGTCTATGCTTACAAAAGCGGTCAGGATTTTTCAGAATTATTTCAAATCCCCATCAAGGACGGAGAGCGTATTCCACACCTTTCCCTGGCGCCCCTGCAGGATGGCACCTTTTTGCTGAATGACAGCAAGAACGGGCTTCGCCACTTTAGCGCTGATGGACAACTGCTAAAGCAAATTGGCCCCGGCTCTCTTTTAGATGTATCGGATTATGCTTTCAAGCCAGGCATCGCCTCTGTCTTCCATCAGGATGTAAATGGTAAGGTCTGGTATGCTTTGCAGGGGCAGACCGGTATGTACTTTTACCTCCCGGGCGAACGGCGGCTGGCGCAGGCTGATCAACTGTCTGACAACAAAAGATTTACTCATATCTGGGAAGATCTCTCCGGCAACCTGTTGCTCACCAATTCCGGCAATACCAGCAGCAGCTTCCCTCTGATTGGGCTAACTTGCATCCGCCCGGATGGCAAGCAGTTTGATTTCAGTCACCTGTTGGAAACCAGCGAATATATTGTACACGCGTGCAGCCATAATTTCTTTGCCAATTTGATCATGGGTATTGATACGGGCATTAAGATCGTTCAAAATCAGCGATTCAATATCCGGAAGCTATTGTCAGACGATGTTGCTGCTGATCAGCGGGGTGCTGTTATGAGGGGGATTACCGGGGACGAAAATGGCAAGGTTTACTTCGCCCGCGAAGTCGATGCCTGGTACAGTTTCGACCCGCAAACATCTGAGTTCGATACCCTTCAGATGATCGATGAACAAACAGGGGAGCAAATTACGCTATCCTGCGGGCGAAATATTGAGATAGATCCCGAAGGGTATATGTGGGGGCTTTCCTGCATTAATGGCCGAAATGGCCGGCTCCTGCGTTACGACCGCTCTACCTGCATGGTACGAACCTATCTGTTCGACCACAAATTTACCGCTTTTACCATCGCCAGGGATGGGGTGATCTGGCTGGTGGCAGAACCGGACAGTCCCAGCGGCTTACTGGTTTCCTTCGACCCTACTTCCGAACGATTCGAGGAGTACTATGACTGGGAAAGCAACAATCCACTCCATGAATCCACGCCCCGGTACATCCTGGAGGCGCACGACAAAGTGTTATGGATTGGAACCGAAAACGGCCTGTTTGCCATCAACCCGAGTACTCGCCAAACCCGATCTTTCCAGGCTGGAAACGATAACAAAAACCTCCTGGGCAGTAACATTATTTATGTTATCCACGAGGATGAGCAGCACCGGCTATGGCTGGGTACGACCAATGGATTCAATATTTTTGACCCCAAGACAAATAAATGGGAGCACTACAACCAACAAGATGCCCTGGCCAGTAATATCGTGTGTGGCTTTGTACCCACAACAGAAGGGAAATACTGGGTGAGCACCTTCAACGGCTTGTCTTTCTTTGACCCGAAGAAAAAAGCCTTTCGAAACTTCTATAAGGAAGACGGGCTAACTCATAACGAATTTAACCGGCACTCCTTCTACGGAGACCAATTCGGCAATATTTACCTCGGTGGGGTGAATGGGCTGAATATTTTTAAAACAGAAGACCTAGTGCAGGAAGTCAATACACCGGCACCATTACTGACCTTTTTCTCCCGATACAATAATGACCTGGACAGCATGATCGTGCGGGTAAGCAATCTTGGACCTGGCCAGACTTTTGATATCGGGCCGGATGACACTCAATTTACCTTTCAATATACCCTGCCTAATTACACCACGCCCCGCCGAAATCAGTTCAAAACCTGGCTCGAGGGTATTGATAAAGGGTATATTTATCAGGGCAGAGATAATACCAGCAATTATTACAATCTGCCTGCCGGGGATTACCTCCTGCATATAAAAGGTGCAGACGCCACAGGCAACTGGAGCCAAAAGGCACTTACTATACCTATCCACGTCAACCCACCCTGGTACAAAACCTGGGCTTTTATCATAATCGCCGTTCTGTCTTCCATAATTGGATTGTATCTCCTGTTCCAATATCGGCTCAATCAGCGTTTGGAAATGGAACGGGTACGCACAAAGTTATCCAGTGACCTGCATGACGAAGTGAGCGGTCTTCTGGCCAGTATTGCTATGCGGACAGATATCCTGCAATTCAAAACCCAGGATGGAGAGAACCAAAAGGAACTAAAATGGATAGGTGAAGTGAGCCGGACTGCGATGTCCAAAATGAGTGATGTGATCTGGTCAATTGACTCCCGGAAAGACCGGTTTGAAGAGCTGCTCATCAGAATGAAGGAACATGCGACAGAAATCCTGGCACCATTACATATTGACTACCGCTTTAAAACAGACAATATTGATGCCAATAGCAAGCTTAAGGTTGACCTACGGCAAAATTTGTATTTCATTTTTAAGGAAGCCGTTAATAATATTGGAAAACACTCCTGGGCTACTGAGGTAAATATCCGTCTTTATAATGAAGGAGCGGATTTTGTTATGACCATAGAAGACAATGGAAAGGAAATCAGGCAGCAACGATCAGTCGCTGAAAGCGGTAAGCAGGCAGGGAGGCAGGGAAACACTTCCACTATGCTTGAGACAAAGCTAACCTCTCCAAAAACCGGACAGGGTATTTCGAACATACGAATGCGGGCTGAGCGCATCAACGCGCAACTCGTCCTAAAGGAAGCTGAGCGGGGATATATTGTAATGATCCGGTGCAAAAAGTTTGCCTGATGTAATAATACCAAGAGCCTGGCGGCTATCCCTCTAACCACCAGGCTCAACAGAAAACAACCGGGAAATACTTAATATACATGCTGCCCGCCGTTAATGGCATAGTTCGCACCTGTGATAAAGGCGGCATCCTTTGAAGCCAGAAAGGAGACGAGATGGGCAATTTCGTAAGTGCCGCCAAGACGCCCGACAGGAATGCCTTTGACAATCTTTTCGCGTACGGACTCATCCACTGCCATTACCATATCTGTAGCAATGTAGCCCGGAGAAATGGTATTGACCGTTACGCCTTTACGGGCCACCTCTATAGCCAGTGTTTTCGTAAAGCCATGCATCCCTGCCTTAGCTGCAGCGTAGTTGCACTGCCCGAATTGAGCCCGCTGACCATTTACAGATGAAATATTGATAATACGGCCATATCCCTGCTCGATCATAGGATTGATGACGTGCCGGCAGCAGTTGAAAACACTAAATAAATTCGCCTTCATCACTGCATCCCAGTTCTCCGGGCTCATTTTCTTAAATGCCCCGTCCCGGGTGATTCCGGCATTATTGACGAGAATATCAACCGTGCCCAGCTCCGCCTCAATTTGCTCTACCATATTGCCAACCTGAGCAAAATCAGAGACATCCGCCTGAAAAAGATGGGGCTTATAGCCTGCTGCCTCCATTTCCGTCTTCCATACTTCTGCTTTATTCGGGCTTCGGTAGTTAGCGGCCACGACGTAGCCATCATCCATTAATTGCTTGACCATATCAGTACCCAGTCCGCCTGTGGCTCCGGTTACCAATGCAATATTTTTCTTGTCTGTTGTCATAATACCTGAGATTTTTGGTGTAGTGGTTTTGCACTTTTGTTTTCAAATACAAATATATAGATATCTATATCTTTAAAAAAGTAAACACCCCTTGTTTCTGCACCACCCAAAAATTCAGTCAACCCCCACCCCAATTTCAAAACGACCCCTACGGTTCCTTATTTTTAGCAGCACTGAGCTTCTATTACTACTGATTACTGGCAGGGAAGCCAGGAGTGCCTCCTTAAGTCAACCCCACATTTTTAATTATAAACCTCGGAACTGACCTGCTTTTCATTGGTTTTCTGCTATTTTCATCAAAGAAAATTAGCATACAATAAATGGCTTCACAGGAACTGGTATGGGCCACTGCTGGCCTGCTCGCCCTCTACGGCGCAGCTATTCTATTCTTTGTCATCCGCGGCGCAATGCGGACAACCTCCATAGCAGACTATGCCCTTGGCTCAATTCAGTTTTCCCCTGTGGTCGTCGGGCTGTCTCTGGCCGCTTCGATGACAAGTGCGGCGACCTTCATCATCAACCCCGGCTTTATTGCGCTGTATGGCATCAGCGGGCTGCTGGCATTTTGGTTGGTGATGCCAATTGGCATTTACCTTTCACTCATTGTGCTGACTAAAAGCTTCCGTAAGCATGGCGCTACGGTAAAAGCGCTCACTATGGCGCAGTGGATCGGCAAGCGCTATGGCAGTAAGCAATATGCCCTGTTTTTCGGGTTCCTGTCGCTGCTGCTCATCACCTTTATAGTGTTGATTTGTGTTGGCCTGACAAAAGTTCTGGCCAAAGCCCTGAATGCAGAAGAGCTATACGTCCTCATCGGGCTGGTCGTATTTGTCTTTGGTTACATGATGTTCGGCGGGGCCAACTCTATGGTCTACACCAATACCATACAGGCAGTACTGATGACCATCGTTGCCTTTATTCTGCTGGGGTCCGGATATGAGCACTTCAGCGATGGGGTCAAAGGATTCTTGGATAAGCTGGCTGCCGTTGACCCTCTGCTGGCATCACCGGTTAACCCGGAGAGTTTTCTGTTCCGGGACTACTTTGAGATTGTATTTTGTTCTCTGATTGTTGGTATTGCCATCGTCTGCCAGCCTCATATCATCACCAAATCACTTCTGCTCAATGACGAGCGGGATGTCAACCGGTACCTGCTCACGGGCATCCTGGTGGAAACCTTATTCTTTTCCGTTGTGCTTGCCGGGCTGTATGCCCGCCTTCGGTTTCCGGACCTTACTGCAGACGGCGCCCCCATTAGCATGGATGGCATCATCCCGACCTATGTGGTTACGGAATTTCCTGTAATGGTGGGGCTGGTAGTCATTCTTGGGCTAATTTCTGCCGGTCTCTCAACGCTGGAAGGCCTTATTCAGTCTTTGTCTTCAACCATAACGTCCGATATTATCGACCCGGTGCTCGGCCATAAGCTGGGGGCAGGCCATACCAAAGCAAAGCGGCTTGTTGCTATTAATAAAATAGTCATTGTGGTCCTTGCTGCCGTTTCCATTGGCCTTTCCTACGAGCAGCTAATCAACCCCAGCCTGAGCGTGGGCATTTTTGCCCAGAATGGAGTCTATGCTTATTTCTCTGCGGCTTTTGTACCTGTATTGATGGGCATTTTCCTGAAGGAAGTCCCCCGTCAAGCACCGATAGCGGCAAGCCTGACTGCGGTTCTCGTTCACTTTGGCGTCTACTACGGGCGCATTGGCTGGTACATGCAAGCTGAAGTCCGCAATCCAGCCGTAGCCGTGACCTTTGCTATACTGGCTTCAATGCTCGTTGGCGGATTAGTATACCTCTGGCTGCGGCCAAAGCAAGGTAAAAAAGCAGCAGCACGCCCGAAAAGTCCACAACAAAGTGTAGCTTCGCCTCCCCTCGATTCATCAGCAACCTCATCCACAATGGCTTCAGCACAAGCTTCAGAATGGCACCGCTTTGCAGAATTGCCTAATGGCACGAAGGTCCACTATACGGACCGGGGCAAAGGGCGTACGACACTACTGATGGTGCATGGGCTGGGCAGCAACCTAAAGGCCTGGGACAAGGTCATTCCACAGTTATCAGCTGAGTATCGCTGTATTGCGCTCGACCTGCCAGGGTACGGGCTGTCTGACAAAGGCGACTACCCTTTTGATATTCCATTCTTTGCCGAAACCCTTATGCAATTTAAAGAAGCTCTTAAGCTCCGGCAGCCGGTCCTGATCGGGCATTCCATGGGTGGGCAGACCAGTATTTTCACAGCATTGCAGGCTCAGGAGCATTTTTCAAAGCTCATCCTGCTGGCCCCGGCCGGGTTTGAGCGTTTCAACTCGACGGCACGGGAGTGGCTGCGGGCATTTTACAAGCCGGCGTTATTGCGCGCCACACCTGTCCATCAGATTGAGCACAATTTCCACGCTAATTTCCATCAGTTCCCTGCCGATGCGCAGTTCATGATCGATGAACGCATGGCACTAAGAAGGGATAAAAAAGCTTACTCCAGATACTGCAATATGATTCCTAAGTGTGTCATGGGCATGCTCGACCACCCGGTTTTCGATCGTCTGCCAGATTTGAAACTACCTACCTTAATATTGTACGGAAAAGAGGATGCCCTCATCCCCAACAAAATGATCAACCCCGGCCTGACCACAGAGAAGGTAGCCCGGGATGGAGCAGCCCAACTCCCTAACGCCAGGCTTTTCTTTGTGTCTAAGTGCGGGCACTTCATTCAGTGGGAATGTGCGGATGAGGTGGTGGCGCACATCCGGGCCTTTCTCAAATAAGCGCTAAGACTATCGTTGTTTACGAAGCTCCACTGAATCCCGGTTCAACTGCCGTTTTCCTTCGTAGAGGATTTCTGCGGATTCCATTCGCTTTTTCCGTTCTGCTTCCCGGGCTTCCTGCAGCGCAATAACCTGTTCTTTTACTTCTATTGGTTTTTTATTCAAGCTTCGGTGCATGGACCGGATGATGAGCCGCGCCATGTCGTCAGGATGGTGCACGCCCATGTCTTTGAGGGCCACCGAAAGGCGGGAGCCCCCGTAAAAGCCCCAGTTATGAATAATCCACCGCCCAAGGCTAAAGTGTAATTTACGAACGGCTTCCTCCTCCTCTGCCATGCGAAACTTCTGGAGCGACTCCCTGTCCGCAAGTTTATTCAGTTGAACAATAGCGTCGCTCAGGTCCTTGGGGATGTATACTCCGTAAAGGTACTCCTGCTGAATGCGCCGCTCATAAGCTTTGTCATACTCAGCTTCCGTAGCCACCGGTTCCTCCTGTGCATGCAGTACAGATGCGTCGCTCAGCAAAAAGCCCAGACAAAACAATAACACCTTTTCCTTCATTTTCCTCATTGGTTGATTTGGTAGTAAAAACTACTTTTTGGCTCACCGTATTGTCTTTTCCAGACAGCTTGTCCATATTATTACTGCATCACCCGGCAAAGATCAAAAGCCAGCCAAGCCAACAAAAAATCCCCGCTGCAATGAACGGGGACCAAAATTAATGTGCTATGAAAAAGTTAATACAACTTCCGTGAATAGAAGATGAAAAGCTAACATACAAAATTTGGCAGGGAATGCCCAGCATACAGTTATGAAACCTGCCGTTTAGCCCTTTCTGCCGCTTTAGAGCCAGCTTACCATCTGATCAGGGCTGCGCCCCAGGTGAAACCACTGCCAAAAGCAGCCAGGCACACCAGGTCACCATCCCTGACTGCGCCGGACTCCCAGGCTTCGCAAAGCGCGATGGGCACAGAGGCCGCAGTAGTGTTGCCATATTTTTGAATATTATTCCAAACCTGCTCATCCTTAAGCCCCAGGCGCTTTTGCACGAACTGGCTAATGCGCAGATTGGCCTGATGAGGCACGAGCATATTGATATCTTCTTTCTTCAGGCCAGCTTTTTCCAGGGCCTCCATGATGACCTGAGGGAATTTCTGCACGGCCATTTTGAATACGAACTGCCCTTCCATATTCGGGTAGATCTGATCGTTGTCGAGCATGTGCTGATTCAGGAAAATCTCGCCAAATTCAGCATCCGAATAGCCATAATCGACTTCCTCACCAGTATATTTTTTATGGTAGCCACCGTGGGAGCCGGGATTGATAAAGGCCAGTTTTTCCGCATAGGTACCATCCGAGTGCAGGCAGGTTTGGAGCACGCCCTGACCTTCTTCTTCAGTGGGCTGTAGCACAACCGCACCGGCGCCATCGCCAAAAATGACGGTCACGCCACGACCTTCTGTACTGAAATCCAAGCCCATAGAGTGCATTTCTGCGCCTACCAGCAGTACGTTTTTGTACATGCCGGTCTTCACAAACTGGTCTGCTACGGACAGCCCGTACACAAACCCACTGCACTGATTCCGGATGTCCAGCGCGCCAATCTCGGTATTAGTGATACCCAACTCGCGCTGCAGCAAAACACCACAGCCAGGGAAATAATAGTCCGGGCTGAGGGTGGCGAAAATGATGAAATCTATATCTTCCTTACTGATCCCGGCACGTTCGATGGCAATCTCAGCGGCGCGGGCGCCCATAGTGGTCGTGGTTTCTTTGTGTTTAGTGCCATACCGGCGCTCTTTAATGCCGGTCCGCTCCTGAATCCATTCATCACTGGTATCCATGACCCGGGTTAAATCGTCATTGGTTACCACTTTATCGGGCACGTAGGAACCAATGCCCCCAATTTTTGAACGAAGCATAAGTTTTGGTTTTAAAGGCCAGGCGCCCACTTTTGGGCCACTCCACCTTGTATCATAATTTTGTAGACAATGCGCTGCTGAATATTTATTCAGAAGCGGGCGTTAAAATCGAAATTTTATTACAAATCGCCAAACAGATATGCCTCCATATCGCTCCCAATAGGATTTGGTAGCTGTATTTATTTTATTTTTGTCAAAAATCGCATCTCCTATGCCTGATATAGCCAACATTCTGTTCCTGGATATCGAAACCGTTTCCGGAAAGCCTAACTTCGATGGCCTCAATGACGACCTCAAAGCACTCTGGACCATCAAAGCCAATCAGCTGGCGCGTGGCCGGACCGAACCACTAACTGAAGAAGAGGTAGCAGAATCTTATACAGAAAAGGCTGGCATCTTTGCAGAGTTCGGAAAAATCGTTTGTATCTCCGTTGGTGTGGTACACCGGGATAAAGCAGAAAAAAAACTCAAAATCCGGCTCAAGTCCTTTGCCAGTGAAAATGAAGCCGAGCTCCTGCAGGGGTTCTCACAGATGGTCTTCAAGTACTACAACGACCCCAACAAATTCGGCTTCTGCGGGCACAACGCCAAAGAGTTTGACATCCCCTACATCTGCCGCCGCCTCATCATCAACCGCTTGCCCCTGCCTGCTCCGTTTGACTTATCGGGCAAGAAACCCTGGGAAACCAAGCACATCATCGACACGATGGACATGTGGTCCTTCGGCGACCGTAAGAACTTCACCTCTCTGAAGTTGCTGGCAGCTGTGTTGGGCTTCCCATCTCCCAAAGATGACATAGATGGCTCGCAGGTAGGCCGGGTGTACTGGGAAGACAAGGACCTGCGGCGTATTTCCTTTTACTGTGAGAAGGATGTGCTGGCAACCACTCAGCTCTACCTTCGTTACAAGCTCATGCCACTGCTGGAGGAAGATCAGGTCGTGCACGTGGACGGGGAGGATTGATTGTTTTTGCCCCGGGAGGAGAAAATGATTGTCAATCCCAAAACCCCACTCATAGCCCGTAAAGAGCTTAAGTAGATTTAAAGCGCTCCCGCAGCGCCTCGGGCACGAAGGGCGTTGCATCTCCCCCGCCAATAATTATTTCCCGTACGATTGTGGAGCTAATGTGGGAGTAAGCCGGCTGACTAATCAGAAAAATGGTGTAAAGAATGGGGTTTTTCCATTCCAGATATAGCATCAAATACCATAGGAACTG
>CAZNHN010000020.1:0-894 GCA_964572415.1 uncultured Phaeodactylibacter sp. | reverse complement strand
TTCTCGAGATCGAAGATATTGTCCCCATAATAATCGGAAACTTTTTCAGCAGGCGACTGAACAGGTCTGGGAACTCTTGAAAACAGTTCCTGCATTGCGGTAATACGAATAGATGACATGCTTTCTTATTTTTTAATTTAAACACCACAAAAATAGTATTTTTTCAAAGCCCACCCCCATTATTTTCATATCTTCATTGATTGGGAAATCGTCTTTTCGTAATCAAAATCAGAGGCATTCCGCAAGCCGCGCAGCAGATAGCGCGCACCAATCTGCCGGGCGTAGTGTGCCGTGAGGCCGGAGAAATGCCCCACTTCCACCTTGGGCTCATCTTCGAAGACCTCCCTGAGCCAATCCAGCCTTTCCTCCAGGGAAAAAAGGTACTTTTTCTGGCTGTTGACGCCAATAGCGACAATGATTTTATCGTAAAGCGGCAGGGCTCGCTTAATCAGGTCGACATGACCAATGGTGATAGGGTCGAAGGAACCTGGAAAAATGGCGATGTTAGACATGTAGTTGAGCTTGGTGGCTTTTCGGGAATTGAGTACAAAAATATAAAAATCGGGCGGACTGGGTATTGAGAATGTGGGTTTGGTTGATTTTTAAAGGGCGCTTTAGCGAGGCATGCCTTGGTGGAAAAGATCAGCGGCTTCAGCGTACTATTGTCGTGCGCGGCGTGAGGGGGAACACGGATTGGACTGATTGCACAGATTTCCACTGATTTCGAGCGGGGGCATAAGAACGGGGCATGCTCGTATGGCGGCATATGATTGCCAGGATCAGTGTCATCAGTCAGATCAGCGGCTTCAGTGTACTATTGCCGTGCGCGGCGTGAGGGAGAACACGGATTGGACTGATTGCACAGATTTCCACTGATTTCGAGCGGGGGCATAA
>CAZNHN010000019.1:9584-38055 GCA_964572415.1 uncultured Phaeodactylibacter sp. | reverse complement strand
CGTCATCGGGCGGGTCGATAGCGCCGCAGACGATGTAGCCGCCGTCGGGGGTGGCCTTGAGATCCATGGGCTCTGGCAAAGCGAATTCCCCGTCGATAAGGCTAAAGTGCCGTGCCCAAAGGCTATCGCCTGCATTAGACACCTTCATGACCCACATGCCAAATACAGGCTCATCCGTCGACACGAAATCTGCAATCCGGCTGGTTCCGAGATAACCGCTGCTGTCCGTTGCCTGAGCGATTTTCACGATGGAATGGCCAGGGCTCATCGTTGGCGCCCTAAACTCCCTGACCCAATCCATCTGCCTATCGGCATTGAGCTTGAAGAAGCAGGGGTTCCAGTCTACGCGGCCGCTGCTGCTGTTGATGGCCGTCTCCACGCCTTTGCCGGTTCCGACGATGAGGCCGCCGTCGGGGGTGGGCAGGAGGGCGTTGGCATTGTCGTATAAATCAACCGAAGGTGTTGAGTATTGCCAGTTGATGTTTCCTTGTAAATCAATGCTGAGCAAATAAGATTGGAAAGTGAAGTTTTCAGATACTTGCCCAAGATTGTTTTTTCCAGAACCAATGATTATTTCTTCACCGTTCCTAATTACCTGAGACATAGGTATATTTTGAAGTGGGCCTGAGAAAACTTTGCTGTTGATAATTGCCCCAAATTCATGCAATCGGATCCAGTAGATTTCAATGTTTGCCCCTCCCGGCACCCCGTTTACGCCGGCTAAGGCTGAAAAGGAAGTATCATTTACTGGATGTATAGAATTTGCTGCGGAAATAAAATTTTCCTCCGGGTGGAAAGGGCTAAAAAACTCTTTAGTAAAGACGGTGTCGCCCTCCAGGTTGTATTTATAAATTACCGTTTTACTGATAGAGTCGGTGGTATGGCCCATGGTCACGAAGCTGGTGTCACCTACAGCGAATAGCCCAGACCCCCATGACCGGAAAAATTTATGAGGCGAGCCCAACGGATTTTGCCAAATAATTTGCCCCTGAAGGTCTAATTTCAGGAAAAGGCAGCCAACGGTAGCTCCGCCTGTAGTGTCTGTGATAGCTCCAACCGCATAGTAACAGCTATCTGTTGGTAAAATTTTTGTCAGGTTCAGAAATGGGTAGCCTGCATCTACTCTTTTATTGAAGGTAGTCGTTTGGCCAAAGGAAAAACCACACCAAAGCAGTAATACAGCCCAAATTAACTTTTTCATATTCGGCAGGGATTTTGAGCGCCGGTTTTAGCAGCTTTACCAAAACCGGCGCTATAGGATAGTTAGTCAATCAGTAGTATTTTCAGAGCCGGCGAGCGGTAGCCCCCCTGCTGCAGGATGCAGTAGTACAAGCCGCGTTGCTGCCCGGCCGTTTGCCATACCTGCTGTCGGGTACCCGGCCCACAATTGAGCGTAGCCGTTAGCTTGCCCTGCATATCGTAGATCAGCAATTGGGCAGGCTGCTGCGGGTCTGGCAATTGGTACCGGAAAGCCACCTGCGCCCGGGCGGGGTTGGGCAGTGCCGATAAGGGCTGCGCCCGTTCCTGCGGCTGCGTGGCAGGTCCGCTGCCGGGCAGGGTATAGAGCCCCTGCACGTTCGGCGACTGCGGCACAATGCGGTAGTCATAGCCGTAGAAGGTATTAAGCAGACCGCGGGCGAAGGCCGCCGCCCGGTCGTCCCCACTGTCGGCTATGCTTTGCAGGGTCGCGACCCGGCTGCTGTCGTAGGCAGCGTAGTGTACGCCCGCTGCCTGTGCATCCATAGTAAACTTCAGGTATTCTGCGAATCGTTCATGGGCTTTTTCCTGAGCTTCGGTCAGCTCAAAGAGCAAGGATACAGAATCGCATTTTTCCAGCGCCACCTCGAAGGAGTCTTTGACGCAATACGAAGTAGCCAGCTCGTAGTAGGCTTCCAGGCTTTCTTTATTGCGCAGCCATTCCCGGTAGGCGGTGTAGTCGATGCCCAAGGTATCAGACAAGATTTGTTTGATCCTGACATTTGCCGCCTGATGCATGGTATAGCGGTGCCCGGCCATTTCCACTTCGAGGTCAGTACGTGGTGTGGATACTTCCCGGTAGGGCAGGATGGTGTCTACCATAGCGGCGGGCAGTTCACTGTAGAGGAAGCCCTGGAATTTGCTCTTACGCAGCGCTTCGGGGTTGGCTATAAGCAGGGCTGCCAGTTCGGCATAGCTGAACAGGTCGCCCCGCTTGATAAAGCTTTCGAGGGTGCCCTTGCTGAGATAGGGGGAGATGCTGACGGCATTCTGCCAGAAGGCTGCTGCCCCGGCAGGAGTTAGCCCTTCCGCCTGACTCTTCCAGTAGGCTTCATCCTGCCCACCGTTCATCAAAGAGTCGTACTCCGCTTTGGCAGCGTAGTAACCTTCCCGCGCCTTTAGGTAGCGCTCCCTCATCTTGGAAGGGTCGATAAGGATGATGGGCCCGTCGGTATCGTCGGGCTGGCAGGTGTTTTCGAAGTCTATTGGTATTTTTGAAAAAGCACCTAATGTATTCACCGGCTCCTCATCCGCCGCCCCGTCATAGTAAAAGTAGGTAATGCCATTGTTGCTATCGTTGAAGAAGTCGCCCCCGGCAGAGGAGATGCCGGAGAAGGTATTGCCGGCCGGGAGGGTGGGGCTGCCTTGTAAGGAGGCTATGCCCTGGTCCGTAACGACGTAGTCGTTGGTGGTGTTGGTGGTGTTGGTGTTGCAGGAGTATTGCAGGCCAAAGAAGGGATCAAAACTATGGTTCAACAACTGCGCCTGATTAGCCACATGCAGGTCAGTAAAGGCATTGCGCTCAATGTCGTTGGACTCGGAGCCGGAGTTTTCGACCACGATACCCCAAGTGTCGGTAGCGCCGGCCAGCCCTTCGAACTCATTTTTCATAATATAATACGGTATTTAGTTACGAGAGGCGCATTCGAGCGGGCGGCTTGAACGCGTTGTGGTTACAATGTAACAGAATAGCCCGATTTGAGCAAATTTTAGGCTGTTGAATTTATGCAAATTATTCTTTCGAATATGAGTTGTTCGTAAGCGTGATTAGATTTAATAAGTGCTTTTGGACGATTAAAATTTTTACCTGGCAGGGGTGGCTACAGCATATCATAGTTCATTAAGCCGGGCGAAGGGCTTTTTGGCAGAGGGATAGTACGGGTCAGACCGGGTTGCCTGTTCGCTTTGCCCTCCTGAAGCCCTCGCTAAAGTTTTACTTTGAATGGACAGGCATTTGCGGCTCCACCCTTAGCCATCCAACATTTACAGGCTGCGCCACCCGCCCCAAATCCACTTCTCCACCAACTCCACCTCCAGATCCCGGTCTATCGTCACCTGACAGCTAAGGCGGGGGTAGCCGAAGCGCCGGGCGGCTTTGTCGTGCCAATGCTGTGGGGCAGGCACATCGCCATTGATCCATACGCCGCAGGTGGCACACAGGCCCCGGCCGCCGCAGTTGAGCCGGCGGGTGTAGGAAGTGTAGGGGCTGATGCCCTGCTGCAGCAAGGCTTGCCGGAGGTTGGTGCCAGGTGCTGCCTGAAAGCTCACCTGTTGGCCATCGAGTTGGGTGACGATAATTTTATGTGAGGGTTTTGCCATAGGTTTTTGGGTCATCAACTTCAGCAGGGCATTTATGTTTTGGTCGGGCTGGTTTTAGTATTTTGGTCAGGGATTTTAATTTTGAGTTTAAAATATTGTTTAACAGGGCTTTATGTTCAATTTTTGAATAGATTAAATTTTAAGTCAACCCTTTGATTTTTGTCATTTGATTACTCCCGATATTGGGCTTTCTTACATTCGCTTTACCGTAAAGGTCTTTTGAAAAGACCGGCGCTTTCCAAAATTAATTTTGCAAACCAGACTAAAATCAAATTTACCGCTATGAAGAATTTTAAATTTTTGCTGATGCTCTTCGCCCTTACCGGCGCTATGGTAACCTGGACGGGCTGTGATGACGATGGCGATAACGAACCGGAACCTACCTGCACCGATGGTATCCAAAACGGTGACGAAACAGGTATCGACTGCGGTGGTACTTGTGACCCTTGTGAAGTGGGTATTCAGGGACAGTGGCAGAGCTCAGGCGCTAATGTAGCACCGCTGCTGGTCAACCTCTTTGGCACAGATAGCATCTACGCGGAGTTCCGCACCGACCTGACTTACACCGTCGAGCAATATGACACTTCCGGCGCAGTACTTACCCTGGAAGGCACTTACCAGCAAATGGAAAGTGGAACAGCTGATATCTGGGACATTACGGTGAATCAGTCCACACCGGCTGCGCTGACCTCCGTTGGTATCTTTGAGATCAATGGCACGACAATGCGGTACGAAATCGTACAAACCGCACCTGATATCGGTGCTGTGCCACCTACCGCTGCAGGCGGCTTTGGCAGTACCAACGGCGGTGCCCTGGGCAACCTGAATATTCAGACGTACGAGAAAATTGAGTAGCAATCCATAGTTTTCAAAAAGGCGCAGTACAGTCAATTGTGCTGCGCCTTTTCCTTTCCCAACCAGCAAAACCAATCCTTACCCTACCATGAAAAACCGGCAACTTTGGCTACTGCTTTTGCTGTGCCTGCCCTTTGCCGCTTCGGCACAGATTCCCCCCTACTTTAAGCAACTGGAAGAGGCGATTCCGGAAGAGTCCGATAAGGAATTCCAGTACATTGCTTTTTTCTATAACCACTACAACAACAGCAACATTTTCCCGACCAATGACTTCCTGCAGGGACAGGTTATTGGGCGGTTGTTTGGGCAAAATACCACAACGACTTCTGATTCGCTGACGGCTTCCTTCTTTGAGCAGCGCATCCTGCCCTTCTTCATTTACAAGCCTAAACTGTTTGATAACCGAGTCACCCTTCGGGCATCCTTTGAAATTGATTACACCTGGGGCGATGTGGCTTATGGCACCGGTGGTAACTCAGGCTCAGCCCCTTCCGGTGATCAGGTCAACCTGCAAACCCAAAACCTGGAGCTGGAGTACATCCCCGCACCGGGCTGGGCGATCAACCTTGGCCTGCAGCGGATGTTTGACACGCCTTACAATCCCTATCGTACCTTCTTCGATGATATGCTGAACTCCGCCTACCGCCTCAATTACTGGGGTACGGATGGTGTGGGCATTACCGTGCGGCAAAATGCCGATTACCATCAATGGAAAGCCGGCTTCTTTCAGCTCTATGAGAACAGCATTCAGCGGGTGGACGATGTGCACATGGCAGAGTTCACCTATCAGCGGTCACTGGGTACCAAATGGCATTGGGGCGGCTCTCTATACTACGTCCGCGACCGCTCCAACGGGCAGGGCGGGCCTTCCATTCTGGGGCAGGGGCTCAACAGCACCCTTTCGCTTTACAACGGCACCTACCGTTTTCCTTTTGGCAGCAGACGGTACCGGGCTGATGTGGCCTGGCTGGGTACTTACTTCGACTACAATCTGAGTCAGATGGCGGACACCTGGTTCCTGTCGGGCTACGTCAACTACAACCTCGGGCGCACCCAACTACAGGAAGAAGGTACCTGGGGAGATGGTCCCTCAATCGGCGGGCTGGGCGCCAACCTCCGCCTGGGCTACCGCTACGGCAAAACGCCCAATGATGCGATTTCTACTGACCTGATGTTCACGAGTGGCGATGATAATGGCATCAGCGATGACCGCTACAGTGGCGTCATGACCGGCAATACCTGGGCAACGCCCGGAGGGTTGAATGTGGCGCACGGAGGCTACCTCCTCTTTCCGCATGCCAATGTGGTGAACCGCTACGTAGCTGCGGTGACCGATATCTCCAATATGGGTTTTGGCCTCACCGGCGGCACCCTCAACCTGAGCCGTGACTTTATACCTTACAAGCTGAACGGCAAGGTGGGCATGGCTACGGCCATCAGCAACGTCGCACCGGCCAGAGGCGGGCAGTTTATGGGCGTGGAAGGCAACTTCAAAGTCGGCTATACCCTGGGGACGTTAATGGAAATAGAACTCCACGGCGCCTATCTGTGGCTGGGCGATTTCTACGATAGCCCGGCAGTGAACGGAGGGGAAGATATCCGGCCGGTTGACCCCTACACCGCACTCGTTGTATTCAAGTGGTTGATGTTTTAACCTGAATCTCAAAAAAGCAGAAGTCCAGATGAGAAATACACTTTTCCTCCTCAGCCTCCTTTTACTGAGCAGTTGCAGCTGGTCTCAAAAGGTGCCCAAGGTGCAGACTTTTGATGATATTCCTTATCCTTTCCCAACCCAAAAAGTGGAGCTGGAAACCGGGGAGACCATGGCTTACTTTGACGAAGGGAAGGGCGAGCCCATTATTTTCATCCATGGCCTGGGCAGTTACGCTCCGGCATGGAAAAACAACATAGCAGGCCTGAAAGACCGCTACCGTTGTATTGCCATCGACCTGCCTGGCTACGGCAAATCGAGCAAAGGGAAATACGAGGCAAGTATGACCTACTACGCCACTATCGTGAAAGACTTCATGGCAGCCCTTGGTTTGGAAAAAGCCACGCTGGCTGGTCACTCCATGGGTGGGCAGATTGCGATGACCACCGCGCTGTCCTATCCCGAAAAGGTGGAAAAACTGGTATTGGTGGCACCGGCCGGCTTCGAGACCTTCCACAAAGGCGAGCGGCAGTGGTTCCGTGAGGTACTCACGCCTACCGGAGTGAAACTGACCACCGTAGACCAGATCAAGACCAATATCGCCTGGAATTTCTACGATATGCCGGAAGATGCCGAATTTATGATTACCGACCGCATCGCGATGCGCCATGCAGAAGACTTTGATGCGTATTGCTACATCATACCGGAATGCGTAAAAGGCATGGTCGACGAGCCGGTCTTCGACTACCTGCCGCAGATTGAGCAGCCGGTACTGGCCATCTTCGGGCATCAGGACAACCTCATCCCCAACCGCTTCCTGAATGGGGGCACCACCGAGAGTATTGGTCAGAAAGGCCAAATGCTACCTTGCATATGATTGACAAAGCCGGGCACTTTGTTCATTATGAGCAGGCTCAGGTGGTCAACGGGCTGATCAGTGATTTTCTGAATTGACCAGAAGATTAATCCAACGGATCCTGCCTGAAAATTTCCTCCAGCAATTCGTATAATTCGGGATGCTTGCGGCGGAGCTGGGCAGGCCGCTCGAAAAAGTACTCGCTGACTACGCTAAAAAATTCGGCTTCGTTGGTCGCCCCATAAGGACGGATATCAGATTTGCGCCCGCGAATGTCCTCCATCTCTTTGTGTACAAATTTCAGCCAGGGAATGGTGTACTGTCGCTCCATTAACTGAGCGGGTAGGCCATCTGTGTCTCCGTCGAACTTATCCAGCAGGTGCACAAATTCATGAATGCCCACATTGCGGCTGTCGGCATGCCTGAAGCCTTTATGCAGTGCCCGCCGGGAAAGGATCATCATACGCTGCATACTGCCGGTGCCTACCATGCCATTGATATTGCGCCCTTCACCTTCTGTCTGGAAGTCGAGGTTGAAGCGGTCGTTATAGAGGAGCACCTCGTTAAGATTGCGGTAATGCCAGCCGGGGAAACCAAAGAGTGGGATCACCCCGCTCGCAGCTACCAGCAGCCGATCGGTATCCGTCAGTGCTACATCTACCCCCGTAATCGTGATCTCCTGAAAAAAGAATTGAATTTCTGATTCGAAACGGGTACGTTCTTCGGTCGTTAATTGACGGTAAAAGTGGACGTTTTCCAGCAAAATATTCCGCCATGCCTCTGGAAAAGGGCCAATGGGGCGCTTTTTCTTTCGAACGAACCAGACGAAAAAAAGAATAACCAGTACACTCAATAAGGCTATGGTGACGATAATGCGGGGCTCCATTAGGTCAAGGGATTAAATGAAAGTCAAGGACATTCTTAATTTAGGATGAATGGACGTAAAGATAGGCGTAGATCTTCAGAACGTATGCTCAAAAACACCTGGAAGTTTGATAGGCCCGGCGTTTCCGGGACATGCAGAGGAATTTGGGCATTTGCAAAGCCATCCTATTCCTTAAGCTTGATCCGGAGCGTTTTCCGGTTGATGCCCAGAATTTTCGCGGCAGCAGTCTTATTGCCATCCACGGCGTCGAGGACACGCCTGATGTGCTGCTGTTCCATTTCCCGGATAGAAAGCAGGCCCTGCGGCTGGGCGGTTGGTGCAGTCTTATCCGCTGCGTGCAAATACGCAGGAAGGTCTGCTACTTCAATCTGGCCATCGCAAAGAATCAGCGCCCGTTGCACCGCGTTTTCCAATTCCCGGATATTGCCCGGCCAGTCGTGCGCCTTCAGACGGTGCATAGCCTCTGGAGTGACCCCGGGCTTGGGACGACCATAGGATTTGGCGTACTTGTCCAGAAAGTGCTGTATCAGCAGCGGGAGGTCGCTCTTGCGCTGACGGAGGGGAGACGTGTGCAGGTCGATCACGTGCAGGCGATAGTACAGGTCTTCCCGGAATTGCCCCTGCTGGCTTAGGGTATATAAATCGCTGTTGGTGGCGGCAATGACGCGCAGGTCTACCTTCTGCACGGTATTGGTACCCACCATTTTAACCTCTTTTTCCTGAATGACGCGAAGCAATCGCGTTTGCACCGCAGCCGAAGCATTCCCAATCTCATCCAGAAAAATGGTGCCCCCGTCAGCCGCGTGGAAAAAACCGGGGCGGGTCTCGTTCGCGCCAGTGAATGCCCCCTTTACAAAGCCAAAAAGCTCGCTTTCCAGCAAATGCTCAGGAATCGCTCCGCAGTTAACCGTTACGAAAGGGGCTTGCCGGTAGGGGCCACTGTAGTGAATAGCACGGGCAACCAGCTCCTTGCCCGTGCCGCTTTCTCCCTGAATCAAGGTGGTTGCCCGGGTGTCTTTAATGCGCTCAATGAGGTCGATCAGTTCCATAACCGGCTGAGACTGCCCTATGATACCGTGGTAATCGATTGTTTGTTCTTCTTCCGTAGCGGTGGAGACGGTAGTGTCGGTTTTGCCATCTTGCTGCCGGAAAACCTGCTGCACGGCCTGTTGCAACTCTTTCGCCGTGAACGGTTTGGAAAGGTAGTCGAGTGCGCCTGATTTTACTGCTTCCACTGCGCCGGAAACGGAAGGAAAGCCGGTAATGACCAGCACCGGTAAGTCAGGAAAGTTCGATTTTGCATATTTGACCAGGTGCATCCCATCGAGGCCCGGCATGCGCATATCGGTGATGAGCAGGTCAATCCGGGCATGCTGCAGCAGGTCAATCGCATCGGTGACGGAGATAGACTGAAAGGTGTTGTACTGAAGGGCATTCAACTGCCGCCGCAGGACTTCCAGCATATCCTGTGAATCATCCACCAGCAAAATACTCCGCTTCTTCATGCAACGGAAGTTAAGGGAAAGCGGAGGGTAAAGCAAGCGCCTTCTCCGGGCTGACTTTCGAGCTCGATCTGCCCGCCGTGGGTTTTCACAATACCATGCACGACGCTCAGCCCAAGCCCGGAACCTTCACCGGGCGCTTTGGTGGAGAAGAAGGGCTCGAATATCCGTTCGCGCAGGTCCTTTTCGATACCGTGCCCAAAGTCCTGTATGCGTAGCACCATGTTGGTCTCATGCTGTATCAGGGTAAGCCATACCTCCTGTCCCGGGGCAGAGGCATGCAGGGCATTGATTAAAAGATTGAAAACCACTTGCGTAAATTGAATCGGATCAACTTCTGCAATCACCGGGCGGCCGGGTAAGGAGAGCCGGGGGGTAATGCCGGCTTGTTCGAAAGTAACCCTCAGCAGTTGGAGTGCTTCCTCAATGAGTAGCCCAACATCCGTATTTTGCTTTTGCTGGGGCATCTCGCAGGAGAAAAACATGAGCTTTTTGACGATCTCCCGGGCGTGCATAGAGGAGTTGATGATCTTTTCAATATCCTGTCCCACCTGCTGATCATCTGTACGGTCCTGAATCAGCTGAGCGAAGCCGAGGATGTTGCCCAGAGGCGTGTTGAGCTCGTGGGCAATGCCGGCCGTGATTTCTCCGAGAATAGACAAGCGGTCTGCCTGCTCGAATTTCCGGCGTAGTAGGGCTTCCCGGGCCTTCTGCTCGTCCCGTTCAATGATGCCGCTGATTTCCTGAGCCAGGGTTTTGAGCAGCAAAACTTCTTCGTGCAGGAACGGAGGCGGGGCACCATTCAGGTAATTGTAATGCATCGCCAGGTGCCCGCGCTCAAGCCCACGTACAACGATGGGGTGCTGCTGCGTCTCGTATTTGGATGCCAGGCTGCCGGACCGGTACTGCTGATCGTCGAGAAGGAGGGCAGCAACGGCGAAGTCAGGGTGTTGCCAGGCTTTGGGCAGTGCCTGTACCACCTCCTGCAGCTTCTCCGGAAGGGAAGCCGTGGAAGTGGCAGCGATATTCGAAATCTCATACAGGCAGCTCAGCTCTTTGATGCGTTCCTGCAAGGCGTGTACAACGTCAGGGCTGGCTTCGGGCATATATTCAATTTAGATTTAGTGGAGAATAGGGCGGAAAGGGTTCCTGATCCGCAAATGATACCTTACTTGAAAAACGTTGGCGCATCTGTCCGAGTTTGATAAAAGCGTAAATTTTGAACAGCCCAAGCAGGGCAAGCGGAAGCGACAAGTCAAGAGGGGCGCTCAGCCACTGCCCCTGAATATTGGCCAGGAGAAATGCCCCCATGCTCACGGATAAAATACCGGTCAGCCCGGCGGGGGTGCAAGCCGGCCATTGCTGCCGCAGGTAGGCATACCTCCTGATTTGGAAATAGCCGGACAAGACGAGCCACAGCCCCAGGAGCAGTACCAATTGGTTGCTGCCCTGCAACAGCAACACCAGAGCCGCGCCACCAGACAGCAGGTCAGCCACTGCACTTTGCTGAACCAGCCCCCTCCACACGCTGCCCCGCCGGAAAAACCAGGCACTGATGATCAGCCGGGTGATGCCGCTGAACCCCAGCAACAGTCCCAGGGGGGCCAGAAGGGAAAAACGTTCGTCTACCGTATGGCATAGCGCCACGGCACTTAACCCCAACATCGCCACCCCTTCGAGGATCATCACTTCTCTGCTATCCATCAGTCGTTTGCCTTCTGTCATCATCGTAATTTGATTTGGTTAGGACTTGCTGATGGGTATTCAATTGGCGTGCCAGAATTTCAAGACACTGACTATCAGACTTTTATGTCCATACGCCTACCTTGCCGACCGGTACAAAATACCCCGGACGGTACTTCTTGTATCGGCTGGGTTTGAGTCTTTTCTATTTTTTTTACAGCTTGGCATTGACTTTACGACAAGTGTCGTATATATTTGTACGACAAAAGTCGTAATTATGGATTATTACCCATCAGATACAGAACTGGACATTCTCAGGGTGCTTTGGGACAAGCAGCCCCGGACGGTACGGGAAGTGCACGAAGTCCTATCTGCTACAAAAGACGTAGGCTACACCACCACCCTCAAACAAATGCAGCGGATGCTGGACAAAGGCGCCTTACACCGGCAGGAGGACGGGCGGGCACATCTGTACAGTACATCTCTGAAAGCGCCTAAAGTGCAGCGTTCCCTGCTAAGCCGTCTAACGGAGAAAGCGTTTGGTGGCTCGGCTATGGATTTGGTCATACAGGCACTTGGTCATGGCGACCCCACAGCAGATGAACTGGATCAACTGGAGCAGCTCATTGCGGAAAAGAAAAAACAGCAAAAAGATGGTTGATGTACTTATTAACGGGCATATGCTGACGGCGCTGGGCCATGCGCTCGTGCACAGCCTTTGGCAGTTTACCCTGCTGGCTTTTCTGGGAGCAAGTGTCAAACGTTTTGGAGTTGGCCTTTCCAAGTCTTCAAAATACTGGGTCAGCTTTATCTTGTTACTGGTCTGCGGACTGTCCTTTGGGGTTACATTTGACCACTATTACAGCATGGCTCCTCATACGGATGCAATAGTGGATATCCCTGTTGAAGCAACGTTGCAACCCCTCCCGGAGAGTGGGGCATTATCGGAAGCGCCGACAGCTTTAGAAGGCCTGTTTGATCAGTGGTCGGGCTATTTACCGTTTATGGTAAAACTCTGGATACTAGGGGTGCTTCTTCTGAGCCTTAAGCAAATTGCAGAATATATCTTCCTCAGGCACCTTCGTCACTATGGGGTACAGGCACCATCCAAAGACTGGATAGTACGCCTCGAAGCTTTACAGCAAAAAATGGGGGTAAGCGGTGCAGTCACCTTCCTGGAGTCCACTTTGCTGAAGGGCATAGGCACCTTCGGATACATGAAACCCATGATACTGATCCCGGCTGGTATGCTTAGCCAGCTGACAGAAGCGCAGGTGGAGGCCTTGATATTGCATGAGTTGGCCCACATCAAGCGCAACGACTACCTGCACAATCTGATCGTTCGACTTTTTGAAACCCTTTTCTTTTTTCATCCGGGCATCTGGTGGCTCAGTCAGCAGGTGAAGGAATTACGGGAAGAATGCTGCGACGAGATGGTCTGCCGGACTGGCACGGACCCCTTGCTTTATGCAGAAGCCCTTATACAATCCGCCCGATTTTCTTCATCTTCAAAAGTTACTTTAGTTATGAATGCTAATGCTCATTTGTCCAATCGTATCCAGCAGTTGCTGCAACTTCCAACCTCCTCCTCCGGTACGCAGGCCGCTATGCCACTAGGCCTAAGTGGAATGTTGCTGATCCTGGCATTGTCCACCATTGGCTTTGTGCCAGCCCTGCAGTCTCAGCCGGTAGTGAGTATCGATCAGGGCGTATCGAAGACCTTGTATCTAAACACGGACAACCCTCTGACCATAGCGATATCCGGTGTAGCGGATAAGGATGTAGTGGTCACTGCGCCAGATCACCTGAACCTGAAGAAAGATGGAGCCGGGCTTTATGTCGCCCACCCGGTACAGCCAGGTGGTGCTAACCTTGAAATCGAAGCGCCGGGCCTGGGGCAAGTGTCCGTTGACTTTAGTGTGGAGCGTTATCCTGACCCAACTGCTAACCTTGCCGGGCTCAAAGGCGGAAAGATGGAGGTAGAAGTTTACAAAAGGCTGGAGCGGGTCCGCCTGTCGGCTTCCACAACCTTTAATCAACCCTGTGAAGTATCCGGTTTTTCTATGGTTCAAATTATCCCAAAGCAAGACCCGGTGGAAGTTATAGTGAAGGGCGCCGGTTTTTCAGAGCCAGCTAAGCGGCTGATGTCCAAAGCTATACCAGGTACTATGACCTACTTCGATGAGATCCGGTGCCTATGCCCCGGCGATGAAACGCCCCGCCAAATCAATTCTATGGTATTTAGGCTGAAGTAACGGTTGCCCTTATCTTCTGTTCGTCGGGCTATATTGCAACTCGTCGGTTGGTGCTGGTGTGGCGCCTTTAAAGCGCTCATATTTGCAGGTGTAAGGAATCACCCGATTGAATATTTAAATCAACACCAACCATGAAAAAGTTAATGACCCTTTTGTCCGTTTGTTTGCTGCTGGGCAGTCAGGCTTACGCAAAAAATATCCTCACCTTTGTAATCAATCCGGAAGGCGATAAAGACAAATCAACCTTTATTTATCCTGCGGGAACTACCTACGAAGTGCTCAACGACGCTCAGAAAAAACAGGAACCCGCTGAGCAGTCCGGAAAAGCCAAAATATTCAAAGGAAAAGGGCTGATACTGCTTGTATATCCAAGCTACCGGCCCGATAAAGCCGACCGCATCCCGGTTAAAGGTGATCAATTGTATGCGTTCGAGGATGCAAAAGCGGCTCAGGAATTTGGCTACGACATTGGCTGGCAGGAAGGCGTTATCAAAAAGAACAGCCATGAGCAACTCCAAAGCCGGCCCTATGGTATGGAAAAGCGCTACCGGGAGACCACACTGGAGCGCAAAGTGGTTTTCCAGTCAGAGCAGCGCCCCGGACAGTACAATCTCAAGATGTACTTTAGAAACGGTCTTGAGTTTCACTATTTAGATGGCAAAGCAACCGCCTCCCTGGACGGGAATCCTCAGATTGTGGAAGGGAAATACATTGTGCACACCGATCTCGGAACGGCTAAAATCAGCTTCAATCCGGAAACTGGCAAAACCTACTGGGTTTTTCTCAAAGAAGAGCAGTCTAATTAAGGTCTATTTCCTCCTTCTTAACCCACCATCATGAGAATGCTGATCATTGGCTTGCTGCTATTTTTTTCGCAGGCCGTACAAACCATAAATGCCCAGGAAGCTGCCCCTGCGCCGGGGCTGCTTGAAGGGGCTTGGCAGGTCGACCTCAGGCCTGCACCGGATGCACAACCCTACTGGCAAACGCTTGTTATTAAAGAGCCTGGGGACAACACCTTTTCCGGCAGTTTTTACGGGTCAAAATTTAAAAAAGGGCTCCTGAATACGCAGTGGGCGGACTTGCACTTAGCTTTTGAGACCCGCGACCGTAACAATACGTACTACCATGTTGCCTCCTTTGATGGCAAGGTGCTGCGCGGGCAAACCTACTGCCCCCAACGGAAGTTTATCACACCCTGGACAGCCACAAGAACTCAAACAAAAATCCATCCGGATGAACCCTAGATACACTTTTTGGAGGCGTCAAATGCTGGGCGTTTCGGTGTACGAATACTTTGTCGTCCTGGGGCTGTACCTCTTTTTCGCCTTCAGTTACCACCTGACGCTGTGGCTCAACGGTATGGACTTCAGGAAGGAAGGAGAAAGCCTGTTCAGCTTAAAGGAGTTTATGGACAATGCCGGGTTGCAGTATCTGTGTATGGCCCTGCTTACCCTGCCCATTTGGTGGGTGGTCTTCCGGGGGCTGAAGCACTGGGAACTGAAATACCGGCTGTTGTTGCATCTGCCTGGGCTGCCCCTTTTCGTACTGGCAGGCTGGAAGGGCTACTACTGGCTGGCAGAGCAGTTGGGGTTCGGGCACCTGGGGGGCTGGGGGCAGGTGTGGGACATTTACATCCCGGCGCTGTTCTACTTTATTCAGTTTGGTATCTTCCACGGGTACGAATACTACCGCAACAATCAGCGTAACCTTCAGCTCAAAGCGGCGCTCAGTGAAGCAGCACTGAAGAGCGAGCTGGCGGCACTCAAGGCGCAGCTTAATCCCCATTTTTTGTACAATACGTTCAACGCCATCAGCGCTTCCGTACCACCAGAGCAGGAGCAGACGCGGGAGATGATCGCGCAACTGGCTGACCTGTTCCGGTATCAGCTTAAAGCCTCCAAAACAGAGCAGGTCGCCCTGGGAGAAGAACTGGGCTTTGTAGAAAAGTACCTGGCACTGGAGAAAGCCCGCTTTGAAGACCGCCTGCAGGTTGTGGTAGATGTACCGGAGGCATTGCGGGAACGGAAAGTCCCTCCGATGATCCTGCAACCTCTGGTGGAAAATTCCATCAGGCATGGTATCTCCAATCTTATTGAGGGCGGGCAGGTCCTCATCCGCATCCGGCCACAGGGCGAGCGGTTAGCCTTTGAAGTCTCTGATACCGGTACAGGGGTTCAGGAAAAAGCCCACCTGTTCCGCAATGGCGGTGTAGGGCTTAAGAATACCCGCTTGCGGCTGGAAAAGCAATACAACAGTCACCTGAAGATTAGCGATAATCAGCCCCGCGGCCTAAAAATTGAATTTGTAATATGAAGAAAGTCGTTTTAGTAGACGATGAACCGGCCGGCCGGAAGCTTATTCAGCAATATCTGAAAGCATATCCGGAACTCGTTTTGGTTGGAAAAGCCAATAACGGCGTGGATGCCATCAAAGTGATTAATGAATTTCAGCCGGACCTGCTGTTCCTGGATGTTCAGATGCCGGGTATGAATGGCTTTGAGGTGCTCACCCATTTGGAAGAAATTCCGCAGATCATTTTTTCCACTGCCTATGATCAGTACGCCCTCAAAGCATTTGAGGTACATGCGGTGGACTACCTGCTCAAGCCCTACACCAAAGAGCGTTTTCACGAAGCCGTTCAGCGGGTACTGCAATCCGAAAGCCAAACGGAGGCGGGGCGCCTCACCGAAAGCCTACTCGAAGAAAAACAAACCTATCCCGAGCGCATCCTTGTGCAATCCGGGCGCCGGTTGATCAACCTGGCCGTGCAGCGCATCATTCGTGTTGAAGCTGATGGCGATTACTCCCGCCTGATTACCGGAGAACAAACTTACCTCAGCAATTACGGTATCGGAAAAATTGAAGACCGGCTTGATCCGAAAGTTTTTCTTCGTGTCCACCGTTCCTCTATCATTAACATCCGCTACGTTGAGAGCGTCAATAAGTACGCCAGCAGCTATGATGTGAAGATGCAGAACGGAGACGTAGTGCGGGTAAGCCGTGGATATATGGACAAGATTAAGGCACTGACGTTTTAGGTGCGGGTCTGCCAGCTCTTCTACTGTTGTACCAACCGCTTTGCCCGGGAGTGTAAATTCGGTGCGAACGCCAACCTATCTTATCTTAGGCGTGCAGATAAAACCCCAGCATTATTGATTAACTCCAACACGTTTAAAGTCAGAGATACATTGGATAGTAAGCGGACAATCTTAAAATGAAATTGCTGGCCTATTGCCCTTTACGTGCGCCCCTACCCCCCAATCGTAGACATCGACTCCTGCACAGGTAGTCCGAACGAGCGGTTGCGCTCCGCCTCCCAGCCATCTTTGGCCCGGTTGCCCAGGGCTTCCAGGAAGGTGGACTTCAGTTGCTCGTCCGTAGCACCCTGCCGCATGATATCCCGGATGTTGAAGACGCCATCGTCGTAGAGGCAGGTTTTGAGCATGCCCTTGGGGGTGATGCGGATCCGGTTGCAGGTGCCGCAGAAGGTTCGGCTGTAGGCGGCGATAATGCCTACTGAGCCTTTGTGCCCGGGGATTTGGTAGTTGTAGGAAGTGGAGTAGGGCGGGTCCGGCAGCTTCTCCATATCAGGAAAGCTGGCCTGCAGGTGCTTCAGAATTTGGCGGTGGTTCCAGGCCAGGGTCTCGTAGTGGGCGCCCTCCCCGTTGAAGGGCATTTCCTCAATGAAACGAACGCTGACCGGATCTTTTTGGGTAAGCATGGCCATTGGGATGATATCCTCAATATTTTTGCCATCCATGACCACCGCGTTGATTTTGGTGGTAATGTTGTGTTCCAGCAAGGCCCGGTAGGTAGCCATCACTTTATCGTAGGCATCGCGCCGGGTAATTTCAAAAAAGCGGTCTTTGTCCAGCGCATCAAGGCTGAGGTTGACGGAGTTGATGCCAATGGATTTAAGTTCCGGTACCAGGTCCTCGGTCAGCGTACCGTTGGTGGTGATATTCACTTTTTTGATGCCCCCGATAGCGCAGAGCTGGCGCAGGAAGTAGATCATGTCGCGGCGCACAAAGGGTTCTCCACCGGTAATCCGCACCTTTTCAATGCCCATGCCCGCAAGCAGGTGCATGAGGCGCAGCATCTCTTCGTAAGACAGAAGGGCTTCCTTGGAAACGTATTTGATGCCCTCCTCCGGCATACAGTAAAAGCAACGGAGGTTGCAGCGGTCCGTAACGGCCAGGCGCACATAGTTGATGTGGCGCCCGTGGTTGTCGTAGAGTTTGGTTAAGGCCATTGGAGTAAATGAATTGCGTTTGAAAAATCAGGCAGCACCGCGCAGCCCTTTCGTTTCGCTTTTGCGGACCGGGGTGTTTATGCTTTGGCAAAGCCGGTATGAGCTCTTCTATATGGCGCATAGAAAGCGAGGACAATGTCTTCTTTGGGTATCCCGATCTCCATAAGCTCATTAGCGATGCCTACTTCAGTTCGGTCTTCTTGAATCCAGACTTTATTGTTTTTAATATCGATATGGACTACGCAGTGGTGTGTGCGCTCCAGTTCTTTCCAGCCAACCCGAAGTAACTGAAAATGTAAGTTCTCTCGATCAATAATGACTTGGTTCTCATATTCCACCCAGTCGCCAATGGGACGAAAAGCCTCATGCTGCTGTAAGACTTGTATGATCTTTTCCGTGTAGGAATCTATTTTACCCATAAGTCTATGCTTTTTGTCTTGACATTAACAACCAAAATTTTCAAACCTAGTTCCAAAATAGCGTCTTTTACCATTTCTTGGTCTTGAAAAAATGACTGATACACATCAGATGTTATAGCTAAAAAAAGTGTTCTCAACTCTTGGTTACGCTTTAATGCCATTTTATAAATTACAAACTGACCGATAGCCTGGTGAAAATCATATACCCTTGATGTACCAAGAAAGCTCTTAATCTCCACTGCTATTTTTTCAGTGCCTTTTTCAGCTGCTAACATTCTTTCAGCCCCTAAATCTACCTCTACAGCGCTTACACCATATGTTAAAATAAGAGGGTCGTGGGTGATTGTCCAGCCATCTCCCTTCAGAGCGGTTACGACTATATCATGATAGATATCCCTTGCCATAACATTTGTTTTATTTACTCATGCACCCGAATCCGCACCGCCACCCACTTCGAGGCCGGCGTTTTGCTGCCCTTCGCGTAAGCATCAACGGGGACCAGCACATTGGCTTCCGGGAAGTAAGTGGCTATACAACGGCGGGGAATATCATAGGGGACAACAATAAACTTCCGGGCGGTCCGCACCTGACCTTTATATTGGCCGATCAGGTCAACGACCTGCCCGCTTTTCAGCCCCGCCTGGGCAATATCCTCCTGATTCATCATGACCACCCGGCGCTCATTGCAGATGCCCCGGTAGCGGTCGTTCAGCCCGTAGACCGTAGTGTTGAACTGATCGTGGCTGCGCACGGTCATCATGATATACTCGTCTTCGTCAACAGACTTTTGAGGCACCGCTGTTACGGAAAACAAAGCCTTGCCGGAAGGTGTGTTGAACTGCCGGTTGCGTGCCCCATTGGGCAGGTAAAAACCGCCCGGCTCCCGCACCCGCTCGTTGTAGTCCTCAAAACCAGGGACGACCTTGGCGATGGCTTCCCGGATGTGGTCGTAGTTGCCAGCCATTTGTGCCCAGTCTACTTTGCTTCGTTCCCCCAGGGTAGCCCGGGCAACCCCTGCAACGATAGCAGGCTCACTCATGAGGGTATCGGATGGCGGCTCAAGGACACCCTCTGAGCTGTGCACTACGCCCATGGAGTTTTCCACACTCACAAACTGCGGACCAGACTCCTGCCGGTCAATATCCGTGCGGCCCAGACATGGCAGAATCAGCGCCCGCTTGCCATGAATCAGGTGGCTGCGGTTGAGCTTGGTGGAAACCTGTACTGTCAGGCTGCACTTTTGGAGGGCTTCGGCTGTATATTCGGTATCGGGCGAGGCGGAAAGGAAGTTGCCGCCCATGGCGAAGAAAACAGAGGCTTGTTCCTGATGCATGGCTTTGATCGCATCCACTACCGCAAAACCATGCCTGCGGGGCGGCTCGAAGCCAAAGACGGACTTGAGCTGATCCAGGAAAGCGGGTTTGGGAGCTTCCCATATCCCCATGGTCCGGTCGCCCTGCACGTTGCTGTGCCCGCGTACCGGGCAGGTGCCTGCCCCAGGCTTGCCAATGCTGCCTTTGAGCAGCAGCAGGTTGACGACCTCGCGTATGTTATCAACGCCATTCTCATGCTGGGTCAGACCCATGGCCCAGCATATGATGATTTTCTTTTTGCGCCTCAGCATTTCGGCTGCGGCTTTGATTGCTGCCCGGGGAACGCCCGATGCCTGCACCAGGTCTTCGAAATCGTGCTGCTTCAGTCCGGCGATGAAAGCCTCGTACCCTTGGGTGTATTCTTGTATGAAGTCCCAGTCGAATACTGCACCCGGCGCTTTTTGCTCCTCGTACCAGAGCTGTAGCATAAGGGCTTTGAGCAGGGCGATATCGCCATTGATTTTTACCTGCAGGAAGAGGTCGGTGAGCTTTGTGCCACCAGTCAGCATTTTGCCGGGCCGCTGAGGGTTTTTGAATTTTTGCAGCCCTGCTTCCGGCAGTGGGTTGACGGTGATGATCTGCCCGCCATTCTCCTTGCAGCGCTCCAAAGCGGAGAGCATGCGCGGGTGATTAGTACCGGGGTTTTGCCCCATAACGATGACCACCTCCGCTTCGTAAAAATCAGGAAGGGTGACGGAGCCTTTCCCGATACCTACTGTTTGAGCCAGCCCCTGCCCACTTGATTCGTGGCACATATTGGAGCAGTCCGGGAGGTTGTTGGTGCCGTACTCCCGCACAAAGAGCTGGTAAAGGAAAGCCGCTTCATTGCTGGTCCGGCCGGAAGTATAGAAAATCGCCCGGTCTGGCGTGTCGAGTGTGCGAAGCTCCTGCCCGATCATTTGGAAGGCTGCTTCCCAGCTGATAGGCTTGTAGTGCTTACCGCCAGCCTGTAGCACCATAGGCTCAGCGAGCCGCCCCTTTTTGCCCAGTTCAAAATCACTCCATTGGCGCATCTCTGCAACAGAATGCTGTTGGAAAAAGGCACGGCCGATGGTCTTTTTCTGAGCCTCCTCAGCAATCGCTTTAATGCCATTCTCACAGTACTCCCCGAGTTTGGAACGCTCGTCATCAGGGTCTGGCCAGGCACAGCCCGGGCAGTCGATGCCGCCTTTCTGGTTGAGCCGGAACATGGTCTTTACTGCCTGCCCGGCTGCCATATAGCGGGTGGCGTGCGTAAAGGCCGTTGTAATGCCTTTGATGCCCGCTGAAGTGTTGGCTGGCTTGCTCAGCTTAAGCCCGGTGAATTTCAGTGGCGGCTGTGCACCTGTTACCTTGATAGTAGGCTTATCTTGCTTTTCCTGCCCTTGCGCGTCCGGTTGTGGCTCCATAATTTCTCCTCGTCGTTCAGTGATTAATCGGGGGCGTACAAAGTACGAAATATTGGGAGGAAGGCCCATGGGCAATTGGTATAAAAATATTATAAGTGGTAAGCACTTGATGTAGAGAGGGATGCTCAATCTACCCGAACCGGGTATCTGATTCCATAGAATACTGTTGGTATATATCAAAATGTACCGATTTGGGAAATTGGTAAAATAATTTGTACGCAATTTGCGTACTATTTTCAATTTGATTATTTTCGGTTATGAATGTTAAAATCTTCAAATGGGCAAATGTCATGGAGTATTGCAGGCATGATGTGATCATGTTAAAGGCGTTTTTAGATTTCAGAGAACAGCTTAGGTATTGTGACTGGAATATTCCCAGCGATATTATTAAAAGTTTTAGAACAGCTGATATTGTTACCTGTGAGGGGGTGCCGTTCAATCGGGTAATTTTCAATGTGGGAGGGAATAAATACAGACTCATTTGTGGCTATAAATTTGGGAGTAGAAATATCGTTTTGTACGTCAGGTTTGTAGGGACTCACAAGGATTACGATAAGATCAATGATGTTTGTACTGTAAATATGTTTGCATAATGAAAGCACAATTGAAATATACGATTATCAAAAGCTTGTCGCAGTATACTGAGTATTGCAACAGGCACGAAAAACTGTTGCACGAAAACGAGTCTGAGTATCAGGATGAAATCGAACTGCTGGAACTTTTGATTGAAGACTATGATCAGCGGATGACAGGCGAGCGATACGCTTTGGACCCGGTAGCTTTGCTGAAAAGGCAAATGGAAAGTTCAGCGATTAGCCAGATTGAGCTTGCACAAAAACTTGGCGTATCCCGGCAGCTGGTGAATGACATCTTAAAATACCGAAGAAATATTAGCAAAGAAGTAGCAATCCGATTATCAGACCTTTTTGCCATGCGCATGGATGCTTTTGCCCGGACTTATTCTTTGGCACAAGGCGGTGAAGACAGCAAAGAAACCGCTAAAGAGCACTAAAAAAACCGAAGGCACAACAGCGGACCATTTCCAGATTAAACCACCACCCGCTCCACCCCGGTATATACATTAAACCGCCTCCCCCGGAGAAAACCAATAAGTGTTATGCCATGCGATTCCGCCAGCTCCACCGCCAGGCTGGAGGGGGCGCCCACTGCTGCAAGCAGAGGCACGCCAGCCATAGCTGCTTTTTGCACCAGCTCGAAACTAAGCCTGCCACTGACCATGATGGCCTGATTGCGCATGGGGAAATCACCGGCACGCATCGTCTCGCCGATCAGCTTATCCATGGCATTATGACGGCCAACATCCTCCTGCAGGCATAGCAGCTGGCCCTGCTCATCAAAAGCCGCCGCCGCGTGTATGCCACCGGTCTGCTCGAAAATGGGCTGATGGTCCATCATCTGCAAGGGGAATTGCTGAATTTGTTTCGGGCTGTAGGTGGGAAAACCATGCCGTGGATAGTACAAATTGACTGCGCGGAGCATCTCGATGGAGGCTTTACCGCACACCCCACAGCTGGAGGAGGTGTAGAAATGCCGGTTGAGCTGCCCGAAATCTACCGGCGTGTCAGGCGATAATTCCATCATTAGAATATTCTCCGCGGATTCGGGCGATAACGCCTGCCCGATGTGCCGTACCCCGATCACTTCCGAGGCTTGCCCGATGATGCCCTCCGTAAACAAAAACCCGATAGCAAGGGCTTCATCCTGCCCGGGGGTGCGCATGGTGATGGCTAAGCTTCGGTCTTCCCGTTGCCCTTCCTTGCCAAAAGCCAGCTTGATTTCCAGCGGCTCCTCACATGCTACCGTATCGGTTCTTTCCTGGCGCTGGCCATCATGGAATTGGAAGATGGTTTTGGACTTGATGCCGACAGATTGGGGCATAGACAGATTTTTTAGAAAAACACCGTAGCCGGAGTAGGGGTTCAGCAGAGGCTGCCGCATCATGGCTGTACATACACTACAGATCCTGCCACGGTAGGAAATCACCCGTCTGATTCAAAACGGATAGCACCAGTTGCTTCAAAGTCGCTGGTGCTTTTCTTTTTTATAAACCTTCCCTGACTTTACCATACAGTCTGCTCTGTAATTGCCTCCATTTTCATTACATTTAGACGGCAACAACGTCCTTCAACTAAAATCTATATTATGCAGCATTGGACGAAAGCCCCGCTGCTCGCCCTGGTCTTGGGGCTGGCTGCATGGAGCTCTTTACAGGCCCAGGCTCCCGAAGCAGGCGCGGCTTCTTCAACAACCATTCCCGGTACTACGGTAGACGTAGAAACAGTCTATTTGCCCGGCGGAACCTTCGAGTGGCAGAGGGGCGAGGTAACTCAAAAGGCAGAAATTGATCCCTTTTGGATAGGCACCTATGAAGTCACGCACGACTTGTTCAGTCTTTTCCAGCACCGGGAAGAAGACACTGATGAAAGCAGTTGGGAAGGAGGAACTTATGCTGCCGACGCGGTAAGCCGCCCAACTCCGCCCTACATTGATATAACTTCTGGCATGGGGCATGAGCCCCGCCACCCCGCCGTGAATATGACGCAGCAAGCTGCACTGCTCTTTTGCGGCTGGCTGTACCAAAAAACCGGGGAATTCTACCGGCTGCCCACGGAGGCGGAGTGGACCTATGCGTGCCAGCTGAGCACCAAAGAAATGGAGGAATTAGATGCCCACGCCTGGCATTATGAAAACAGTGAAGAAACTTACCACAAAGCTGGTGAAAAAGCACCCACCGGGCTGGGCATTTACGACCTTTTAGGCAACGTTGCCGAGTGGACGCTCGATGCCTACACCGAATCGGAGAATGCCGGGGAGGAAGTACTCGATAATCCATGGGCTGTACCGGAGCGCCGTTACGGGAGGGTCGTCAAGGGCGGCTCTTTTGATTCCGATGCCGAAGATTGTACCTGCATGGGCCGTGAGAAGTCCTCCATCCGCTGGCAGCAGCGCGACCCACAGATACCCAAAAGCCTTTGGTGGAATACCGACTCGCCCTTCGTGGGATTCCGGTTGGTGAAGCCAGCAAAGCAGCCAAGTCCGAAAGAAGTAGAGGCTTTTTTCGGAAAAGCGATCAAGTGGTAACATCTATTTTTCTCCGTCACTAAAATACCTAACCAGAAAATTGTAAGACTATGCAAAACGATCAACCTTCAAAAATGAAACGCCGGGACTTTGTTAAGAAGACCGGCTTTGCAGCGGGTGGCCTGATGATGGCGCCCTCTATACTTTCTGCCAAAGCTTATGCAGCAGGCGAGGATACGATCAAAGTCGGGCTCATTGGTTGCGGAGGGCGTGGCACCGGTGCTGCCCTTCAGGCCATGTCGGTCAAGGAGTCTGTGAAGCTGGTCGCTATGGCGGATGCCTTTCAGGATCAGCTGGAGAGCAGCTATAAGCGGCTACAGGCAGAAATGCCCAATTACGAAATCGATGCGGCCCGTATGGATGTGCCAGCGGAACATCGTTTTCATGGCTTTGATGGGTACAAGCAGGTCATTGACCTATCCGATGTCGTCCTGATTGCCACCCCTCCCGGCTTCCGTCCTGACCATTTCGAGGCCGCCATCAAAGCTGGGAAGCATGTCTTCATGGAGAAACCCCTGGCCGTGGATGGCCCCGGGGTGTGCAAGGTGCTGGAGACCGCAGAACTGGCGAAAAAGAAAAAACTGAATGTGGTGGTGGGCCTGCAGCGGCATTACCAAAAGAAATACCAAAAGTGGGTCGACATGCTGCATGAGGGGGCTATTGGGGATATCACTTCTTCCCGTGTGTACTGGAACAGTGGTGGTGTGTGGGTGCGCCCGCGCAAGCCAGGTCAAACTGAGATGGAATACCAAATGCAAAACTGGTATTACTTCAACTGGCTCTGTGGCGACCACATCAATGAGCAGCATATTCACAACCTCGACGTGGGCAACTGGGTGAAGCAAGCCTATCCGGTACGGGCCTCCGGTATGGGCGGGCGGCAGGTGCGTACTGGGCCGGAGCATGGCGAGATTTTCGATCACCATATGGTAGAGTACGAATATGCTGATGGCTCCTTTATGCACAGCCAATGCCGCCATATCAAGGGCTGCCCCACTATGGTAACGGAAGCTTTTCATGGGACCAATGGCACAGCACCAAAGCCGGGCGTCATCCTGACCCGCAGTGGTCACAGCATCCTGGATTACAACGACCGAAAGGATCCGAATCCTTATCAGTACGAGCACGACCTCCTCTTCGAAGCTATCGCTAAGGGCGACTACAAATACGAAGACGCAGAGAATGGTGCGAAGGCAACCCTAACGGCCATCATGGGGCGCATGGCGACATACTCCGGGCAGGTCATTGAGTGGGACGCTGCCCTGAATTCGGACCTCAGCCTGATGCCGGAGAAGTTGGCCTGGGATGCGAACCCGAAGGTCATGCCTTTGGAAGATGGCACTTACCCAATCGCAGTGCCTGGAGAAACCAAGGTGCTGTAGGATGTTGAATCTGCACAGCCCGTTAATATGGCTAAGCTGTTTGTGGTGCGTGGCGGCAGGTGCGCAAGAGCGTTATGCCTTCACGCACCCACAGATGGGTACAGCGTTTCGGGTGATCCTTTACGCCGGTTCCGACAGCCTGGCCCAAACGGCTGCCGGGGCAGCATTTGATACGCTTGAGGCCCTCAATGCCCGCCTCAGCGACTACGACGCGCAAAGTGAGCTGAGCCGGTTAAGCGAATTGGATTCCGGTGCTGTGGTGAAGGTCAGCCGCCCGCTTTGGGAAGTGGTGCAGCAGGGACAGAGCTTATCCGTATTGAGTCAGGGCGCCTTTGACCTGACGATTGGGCCATTGTCCAAGCTCTGGCGCCGTGCCTTTCGGCAACAAAAATTTCCCGGTTTTAAGCAGATTGAAGAAGCCCGGGAGCGGGTGGGGTATAAAGGTGTTCAGGTGGTGCCTGGTCACCAACTACAGGTATTACGCTCCGGGATCAAGCTCGATGCGGGAGGGATTGCCAAAGGGTTCGCAGTGGATGCGATGACCGAGGTCCTGCTCGCCCACGGTATCCAAAGCAGTCTGGTGGATGGGGGCGGAGATATCCGCGTCACGTCACCCCCGCCGGATGCGCCTGGCTGGGCCATTCAGGTGCAGCAAACAGACAGCCTCGGACAATTCCAATCGGTCACCCTGCACGTGGCCCACCGCGCTATCGCCACCTCCGGGGACCACTACCGCTACCTCAGCTGGGAAGGGCAACGCTACAGCCATATTATTGACCCTCGTACCGGGCTTGGGGTGCAGCACGGCGCACAGGTTACGGTGCTTTGCCCCGATTGTGCTACAGCTGATGCACTGGCGTCTGCCATTAGTGTGATGGGGCCGGATGCGGATTGGGGAGGGCTGCTGCAGGCTTATCCGGATTGTAAGGGGTGGGTGGTACGGAAGTAGAATGTTAGCCGATGGATCGAAATCAAAAAGTAGTGTCGAAGAGCCATACTTCACAAGCACCTATTACCGCCCAAAAGAAAATGAGCCCAGCATCCCTGCTGCGCCCATTTCCTAATCGTTATCGGTCTTGACTAACTTCTAATCCAGGCTTAGATATCCTTCTTCGCCAGATAGAAGTCTACCATTTCGTATTCTGTATTCTTGATGCGCTCGTCCATCTCTGCCAGTGTTTTGGGTGGAGGAACGATGGCCTTTTCGCCCGGAGTCCAGTTGATAGGCAGGGCACAGTTACACTCGTCTGCTGTTTGCAGGGCAATCAGTGCACGCTTGATTTCTTCCATGTTACGGCCCACATTGAGCGGGTAGTACATCATCAGGCGGATGGTGCCTTTAGGATCGATGAAGAATACCGCGCGTACAGCAGCAGTAGAGCTTTCCTTATCGTGCAGCATGCCGTACAGCTGAGACACCTTCATGTCCAGGTCAGCGATGATAGGAAACTGGAAATAGACGCCGGTCTTTTCCTTTACGTTGTTTACCCAGGCCAGGTGGGAGTGAATGCTATCGATGCTAAGACCGAGCAGCTTGGTATTGCGCTCGTCAAAGAATTGCTGGTCAACCGCAAAAGCGCTCATCTCAGTCGTACAAACCGGTGTGAAGTCGGCAGGGTGAGAGAATAGAATCACCCAGCTGTCTTTGTTGTATTCGGAAAGCTTCAGCGGTCCGGTAGTCGTAGAGGCAGTAAAGTCAGGTGCCTGATCGCCGATGCGCGGCATTTGCTTGATGGTGGTGTTATCTTCCATGTTTGTCTATGTTTTTAATTATTTGATAACACAAATCTATGGTCATATATGCATGAATTGTGTGCCGGCGGTCACACAAAGCATCAGGCTTTTCTATGGTGCCATTGGTTAAAACTATACTTTCGACAAGACGGCGACCTCTATTTTTCAGTGCAATTCAGAATTATATTTTGACTCTTAATTGCTCAAATGTTGAACTGTTTAGAGATGCTTTTTTAGCATCCAAATAGTAATGATAGATAAGCAGACTGATGCAGAACTTAACCCTAAACGCCTTTTGGTTCTGAGGGAAGGACAGGTGAGACTATTCAGAAAGCACACCCACTTACTTTTCATAAGGGTTAATGAGGCTTAGACCTTCAATATGCTTGAAGTCTTTGACATTTCTGGTGAGTAGTGTAAAATCATGAGCCAGGGCAGTAGCAGCAATGATTGCATCCGGGAGCTTGACTTTATGAGCCTTTCGTATTTCTGCGGTTTTTAACTTTATAGCCTTCTCCAGCTCAAAGACTTCGGTGTCATGAATAAAGTCACGAAGAACAATCAAATCTTTCTCCGAATCTGTCTTCCAGCAGAGCAACTCTATTTCGGTGATCACTGAAATCGCAGGGCTGGAATCCAGTAGGGTCTCATCGATGAACTTTTCAGCTGAGGGCGGAAATTGTTGCTGCAAGTAATAAATAGCGGTATTGGTGTCCCAAAGATACTTTAGTCCCATTCGCCTCTCAATTCGTCTAACTGTTGGTCAATCTCGCTTAAAAGCTGTTTGGACATAGCTCCTTTATACTTAGTCCAGTCTACAGGTTCTCCATGCTCTTCGGGATTGCTGTTTCTCAAACGGATAAGCTCCAAAGACTCCATGTCCCGTAAGAGGTTCAGTGCCTTTTCGTTTATAATATCTACTGTGATAGTCCGCATATTACTGATCGTTAAATGAGAAACAGCTGTGTTGCTTCATGGCGGAATGACAGACTATTGATATAGAGTGTAGCATTTCAACCATTTGTACAATCAACACAAATTTAGAAGAAAAAGGTCAATATTTTGCCCGTAAAGCTTATTCCTCAATCTTGATCCCCATCCGCTTCATCAGCAGGGTGGCATTGAAGGACTGGCTCACGCCCTTCTTAAGCTTGTAGTCGAAGTGCAGTTCGCCATCCTGAATCTCCACTTCTATGCGGAGGTTCTCAATGGTACCATTGGCTTCAGCTTCGAGCTGCCCCAGTTCCAGGTCGTGGGTGGCAATGATGCCCGAGCCCCTGCTGCGGATGAGCTGCCGGATGAGCGCCTTGGAGCCGGTATGCCGGTCGTTGCTATTCGTACCTTTGAGGATTTCATCGAGGAGGAAGAAGGCTTGCAGTTGTGGCGGCTGATGGTCAGCGGTATCCTCCACGGCCTCAATGATGAACTTCAGGCGCTTGAGCTCGGCATAAAAGGAGGAAGTGCTTTCCTGCAGAGCATCCTGTGTGCGCATACTAGTGTAGACCTGCAGGGGTGGGAGGGCCATGCTACGGGCGCACACCGGGGCACCGCCCA
>CAZNHN010000019.1:564-9542 GCA_964572415.1 uncultured Phaeodactylibacter sp. | reverse complement strand
TACACGCTTGTCTCGGTGCAGCAAGGGGTGCCCCAGCTTTTCGGCTTCCACCACGGCACCATCGGTGATGGCAGGGAAAGCCCATTCCGGATTGTTATGATGAATATTGCCCAGGCTGCTCAGCGCTTCGAAGCTGGCCATGGCTTCAAACCATTTGGGCAGATGCCCCTGTACAGCGGCTTTCCATTGCTCCAGCCGGTAGACATACTGCAATTCCCACAATCCAAAGATGTTGAAGATAAAGGAAAAGGCATTGTACCGTACATTCAGCTGCCGGATGATATAGGACAGGCGGCGGATCATAGCGGAAGCAGGCTGCCCTTCGGTTGAAAGCTCGTCGTGGAGCTGGCCCAGGAGGGGGCTTTGGAATTTTTGCCCTTCAATATGCTGAATGAGCTGTGCATAGTGCCGCAGGGCTAGTTCCGCATGCGTTGTTTTTTGGTGCGTTTCGTTGACCCGTTCCACAAAGTGCCGCAGGATAAGCAGGGCTGGCAGGTACAGTAAAATGCCCAGGTACCAAGGCAGGTAAATTGCCCAAATGACAGCCGCTGCCACCGACCAGAGTGGGATGATGTAAAGCGCTGCCGCTACCCATTTTTTACTGGTCAGAAAAGGCGGCTCTTTCATCCACCGGTGCAGCAGGCTGATTTGCTCCAGGTTATCCTCTGTTTCCAGTCCGTAGGCCTGAAAGTGCTGCCGCCACTCCAGCATTGGGCCGAGTTCCTGTATAGCTGCCTGCCGTTGTTGGATGGCCTCAGGCGTAGCCGGTTCGGCCAGCCATCGGGCGAGCATTTGCTGCCCGAGCGCGGTGACCGCCCGGTTGAGGTACTGAAACATGGAAAAAGCCCCGTAGAGGTCTAAGTCTATAGCATTAGGATGCCCATGATCAAGAAAGCGGGCGCCATCGTCGTAGTTAGAAAAATCGTGCTGTTCTACGGCAGCCTCCCATGCATTGACTTTCGCCAGGTTGCGCTGATGTTGCTCCTCCGTCTTCAGCCGCTGATGCCAGGTGACGAAGCGGTAGAAGCCTGCCAGAAAGACAATTATGCTAACCACACCCGCGAGAGCGTTTACCCCATTCCAGAGGAGTACCACCGCAGAAATACCCCCCAGAAAGATCAGAAGGCGAATGATGGAAAGACGGTTGTAACGCTGGCTGAGGGCTTCGGCAGCTGATTCAAACTGAGCTACGCGTTCGGTATACTTGGGTCGGGTCATGTTAAGTATTCTGATTAACGGGTCAGAGTGCGTGCCAGGCTCAGCAGTGCTGCTTCCGCAAATTTGGGCCCCATCAGCTGCATGCCGATGGGCAGTCCGGCTTCGTCTGCTCCGGCGGGAATGCAAATGGCTGGAATCCCCGCCATATTGGCCTGCACTGTGAAAATATCGGCCAGGTACATCTCTACCGGGTCGGCTGATTTATCGCCTAGTTTCCACGCTGTGGTTGGCGCAGCAGGCATCATAATGAAGTCGTAGTCCCGGAAAATGGCATCCGTTTTTTCTTTGAGCAGGCGGCGTACCTTTTGGGCTTTGGTGTAGTAGGCATCATAGTAGCCCGCGCTGAGCACAAAGGTGCCAAGCATAATGCGGCGTTTGACTTCCGTACCGAAGCCCTCTGTACGGGACTGCTGATAGGTAGACAAGAGGTCTGTTGCATTTTGGCTGCGGTAGCCGTAGCGGATGCCATCGTACCGGCTGAGGTTGGAAGAAGCCTCGGCAGTGGTGAGTACGTAATAGGCGGGGATGAGGTAGTCAAGGAGGTCAAAATCAACGCCCTCCACGGTATACCCCTTATCTTGCAGTTGCTGAATGAAGGACTGGGCAGTGGCTCTTACTTCAGGCTGTATGCTTTCGTGTTGCAGCGCGGCCGGGAAATAGGCGATGCGCTTTCCGGAAGCAGGAGACTTGATCTCTTCTGCTAATGGTACCGGCTTTTGACTGGCGGTACTGTCATATTCATCAGGACCGGCCATGACCTCCAACAGCAGTGCTGCGTCTTCCACCGAATGGGTCAGGGTACCGATTTGGTCAAAAGAGGAGCCATAGGCCAGCAGCCCGTGGCGGGAAATCCGCCCGTAGGTGGGTTTCATCCCAATGACCCCGCAAAACGATGCTGGCTGACGTACCGAACCTCCGGTATCTGACCCCAGAGACGCCAGGCAGGTATCGGCTTGCACAGCCACCGCAGAGCCCCCGGAGGAGCCGCCTGGCACACGCTCTGGGTCAGCAGCGTTGCGCACCGGTCCAAAGCGGGAGGTCTCGTTGGAGGAGCCCATCGCAAATTCATCACAGTTCACCCTCCCGATGATGATGGCATCTTCGGCGAGTAGCCGCTCAATAGCAGTGGCAGAGTAGAGGGACTCAAAACCTTCCAAAATTTTAGAACCGGCCTGAACGCCATGCCCGGCGTAGCAGATGACGTCTTTGTGCGAAAGCACCATACCATACAGCCGGCCGAGCTCTCCGGGCGACTGCTGATACCGGGCATCAAGCGTGCGGGCGCGTTCCAGTGCCTCTTCCGCATACACCTCAACATAAATATTCAGTTCGGCTTGCTGCTCAATTTGATTGAGATAGTATTCCACGAGCTGAGCGCAGGTGAGGTCGCCATCTTCAATAGCCGTACGGACTTGGGAGAGGTGGGTGAATTTGGGCATGGCAGATCAGTTAAGAATCTTTAAGGTCCAGCGTTTTTTATCGGGACTTTCGCCGGGCTGCAGGATGGCAAAATCACGTTTGCGGGTACCAAGCTTTACAACAAAGCCTACGCCAGCAGTAGCCAGGCTATAACCAGCGATACGGAAATATTGGTCGCTGTTGAAGCTCCCTTCTCCGTAATTAATGCTCGCTAACGGAGCAACAAGCAGGGCGCCAGCAGCTCCAGCTACCATCAGGATTTTACCTGCCTTATTGAGGCGGTCACCGGCTGGCGTACGGTAACTGATTTGGCGGATCCCACCAGGTGGAAGACGAAAAGGGTTGCGGTTAAGTACCTCGTCGTATGAAGTTATATCTTCCCTTCTCAGCCCATTCTCAAAAACGTATTGCTTCCGATCCTCGGATGGCAATGCCAGCAAGAGCCCTCTTCCCGGAACCATCAACTCGCCTGTAAGTACCCGGGTATTGGTCCTGCTCATTTGCGTCCCGGGCATATCCAGGTGCAAATTGACCGTACTGCCCGGCTTTAGCGTTATGATACGGTTATTGACAGTGTTCTCCAGTTGCAGCTCCTGCGCAATGGCAAGGCTTCCAATGGTGCAAAGCAGTAAGCAGAGGTATAAGCACTTCATCACTTCAGTTGATCAATGATAGTATTAAGTTCCAGATTCTCCTGTTTGCCGGTCGCCATGTTTTTAAGGGCCAACTCACCCGATTCCATCTCGCGGTCGCCAATAACCACAGTATAAGGCACATTCCGCTGATTAGCATATTTCATCTGTTTCTTAACCTTGGCGGGTTCCGGGTAAAGCTCGGCATTAATACCCGCTGCCCGTACCTGTTGCAGCGCTTTGAAGGCATAGCGGTGTGCCTTCTCATCAAAGGCAATAAATAGCAGTTGCAAGGTATTGGCTTTATCTTCCGGGAAGAGGTTGAGCTCTTCCATAACATCGTAGATGCGCTCCGCTCCAAAGGACACGCCTACGCCGGAACCATTGGTCTTCATACCAAAATTTTCAGTGAGGTTGGCGTAGCGGCCGCCCCCGCCTATGCTGCCCATTTTGATGTTTTCCTGCCCCTCAGCGCTCAGGTCAACGGCTACTTCGTAAATGCAGCCGGTGTAGTAGTTGAGCCCGCGGGCCAGCGTGATGTCGAATTGGATCGTATTTTGAGTGTCGCCCAGATTGAGGTAACTGAAGACGGTTTCCAGTTCTTCAATGCCTTTGAGCCCGGTTTCGCTTGCCGCAAAGGTGGTTTTCAGGGCTTCCAGCTCAGTGGTGCCCAGCATGGCCTCAATTTTTGCGATAGCGTCGTCTGAGATATCCCGCTTGCTGAGTTCCTGTTTCACGCCATCCATACCAATTTTATCAAGCTTATCGATGGCGATAGTCATGTCCATGAAGCGGTCTTCAGATAAACCGGCGGCTTCTGCCATGCCCGCCAGAATTTTCCGGTTGTTGAGCTTGATGACCACCTTGAGCCCCAGTTTTTGGAAGACTTCATCGTAAATCTGTGCGAGTTCGGCTTCAAACATGAGAGACTCCGAGCCCACTACATCCACATCGCACTGATAAAACTCCTGATATCGCCCCTTCTGCGGCCGGTCAGCCCGCCATACCGGTTGAATTTGGTAGCGCTTGAAAGGAAAAGGAATATCATTTTGGTGCATGGCCACAAAGCGGGCGAAGGGCACCGTAAGGTCGTAGCGCAGCCCCCGCTTAGAGATGGAAGGGACTAACTTCACCGAGTCCTTAGCCTGCAGCGCCTGATCATCTGCTTTGGAGAGGAAGTCACCGTTGTTCAACACTTTGAACAGTAGTTGGTCGCCCTCTTCCCCGTACTTGCCGGTAAGAGTGGCGAGGTCTTCCATGGCCGGAGTCTCAATAGGCTGAAAGCCATAGCGCACGAAGACTTCCCGGATGATGTCGAATATGTAATTGCGTTTGATGACCTCAGCCGGGCCGAAGTCGCGTGTACCTTTAGGGATACTCGGTTTCATAGTCGTTTTTTCTAGATCGTAGAAGCGAATTGCTTCAGGAAGCGCACATCGTTCTCAAAGAAAAGGCGGATGTCGCCGATATCATACAGGCGCAGCGCCTGCCGCTCAATGCCCATGCCGAAGGCAAAGCCGGTGTATTTGGTGGAGTCGATGCCACAGTTCTCCAACACAGCAGGATCAACCATGCCGCAGCCCAGGATTTCCAGCCAACCGGTGCCTTTGGTGAGGCGGTAGTCTTTCTCGGTTTCGGTACCAAGGTAGACGTCCATCTCCGCGCTCGGCTCAGTGAATGGGAAATAAGAAGGGCGCAGGCGGATTTGCGCATCGGGCCCGAACATCTCCCGGGCGAAGTACAGCAGCGTCTGCTTCAGGTCGGCGAAGGAAACATTCTCATCCACATACAAGCCTTCCACCTGATGAAACTGGCAGTGGGAGCGTGCAGAAACGGTCTCATTGCGGTACACCCGGCCCGGCGCAATAATGCGGATGGGCGGCTGTGTGTGCTTCATCACGCGTACCTGTACTGAGGAGGTGTGGGTGCGCAGGAGCATCTCCATGCTGTTTTGCAGGTAGAAGGTGTCCTGCATATCGCGTGCCGGGTGGTCTTCCGGCGTATTCATAGCGGTGAAGTTGTGCCAGTCGTCCTCAATTTCCCGGTCATCGGCCACCACAAAACCAATACGCTCAAAGATGCGGATGATGCGGTTCATGGTCACAGCAATCGGGTGGCGGGACCCCAGCTCAATGGGTTCGCCCGGTGCGGTCAGGTCGATATCCTTGACTGCCGCTTCCTCCGCTGCCGTTTCCAGGTTCTGCTTTAGGCTGTTGTACTTGGCCTCTGCCGCTTCCTTCACGGCATTGACCCGCTGCCCGTACTCCTTTTTCTGCTCGTTCGGGATGTTACGGATTTCCCCAAACAGCGCCTTAATGACATTTTTGGAGCCCAGGTATTTGATGCGAAACTGCTCGAGCGCCTGCAGGTCGCCCGGCTGATCGGCCTCAATGGCCGCCTTCATTTCGTCTACTTTGCTGAAGGTGTCTGCTGACATAGCGGTTCGGATATTTTAGACGCCCAAAGGTAGAAAAATTGTGGTAGATATGCTGCCCGAGAGCTTGTAAAAGGCGGGTTGAGGGAAGAGAGGTGGGAACTTAATCACTCCTCCAGGAGTTTTACGTTCAGCGTAAATTCAAAACGGACTACTCATGGCAGAAGAATTGACCTGGGCAGAAATCAAGCAATTGTTTAAGGAAACGGACGCAAAGTTCAAAGAAACAGATGCAAAGTTCAAGGAAACAGATGCAAAGTTCAAGGAAACCGACAAACGCATTCAACAGGCTTTCGACTTATTCGAATCACAGTGGGGGCGCCTCATGGAGTCTCTGGTTGAGGGTGATGTGGTGCGGATCCTTCAGGAAAAGGGTATCAAAATTAACCGGACCTCTACCCGTGTGAAAGGCAACTACGAAGGCAACAGCTATGAGTTCGATATCATTGCCCACAACGGCAAAGAGATCGTGGTCATCGAAGTCAAGACCACCTTGCGCACGAAGCATGTCCGCCAGCACATAGAAAAATTGCAACAGGTAAAAACCTGGCTGTCCGAATACCATGACCACAACGTTTACGGTGCCGTTGCTTTCCTCCGCGCCGAAGAGAACAGCGAAGATATGGCCGAAAAACGAGGTTTGTTCGTCATTCGTGCCACCGGTGATTCTGCTGCCATTATGAATGCGGAGGGGTTTGAGCCGCGGGTGTTTTAGCCCCAACAGGGCCTCAACTACCGTAAAAGCAGCACACTGCCCGAAAAGCGCTCCACCTGCCCGTCAATAAACAACACTTCAATCGTATAGGTAAAGACCCCGGAGGACATCAGGTCCCCGCCCACGGTGCCGTCCCAGGCGGGTTGCGTGGCATCCGGTGCGTAGTTGCCGGCCTCAAAGACCAGCCCGCCCCAACGGTCAAAAATCTGCGTTTGTACAATTTGCTGAACCCCGGGGCCGGGAAAAACGCGAAAGACATCGTTTTGGCCATCGCCATTGGGTGAAAAGATATTTGGGATGTAGAGCTTTCTGGGGCGTTCCACAATAACGGTTATGCTTTCAGCCGTGGTACAGCCTTCCAGGGTGCTGATCAGCAGCTGATAAGTGGTTGTCTCTACTGGTTGGGCTATTGGGTTGGGGCAATCGGTACAATCTAGGCCGTCTGGAGGAGACCATTCAAACAAGTCCGGCACGCCACTGACCTGCGCAGCAAGTTCCACCGTCTGGCCCAGCTCCAGAGTTGTGTCGGCGGGAAGGGCTAACAGCAATTCAGGGGGGCTGCCTACCACGATCTGCGTGTCGCTCAGGCATCCCCGCGCATCGCGAATGGACAGGGTATAGACGCCGGCTTCCAGGTTGTCGAACTGACGGTTTTCAGAGAAGTCACTATTGTTGAGGCGGTAGGCATAAGGAGGCGTGCCGCCTGTACTTTCCGAAACGGTAATCTGTCCATCGGGAGTCCCAAAGCAGGAGGCGGAATCCACGATGGCTGAAAGGGCGATTTGCGGTAGCTCATCCAGCACCGTAGCACTGGCGGAGTTGGTGCAGCCATTCGCGTCGGTGATGATAAGGGTGTACAGCCCTGGCATCAGATCGGTATTTGAAGCAGTGGCAGGGCCATTGCTCCAAGTGTAAGCGTAGGGCGGCGTGCCCCCAAAAGGACTGCCCTCCAATTCACCTGTCAGGGTCGTGCAATCGAGTAGTGCATCGTCAAGTTGAACGGATGGGGTATCAACCACGGTCAGTGTTAAAGTGTGGACGGAGTCGCAGCCGGTAACCGATGCAAAGGTTTGAGCATACGTGCCTGCCTCGGTCTGGGGCAGCCCAAAAACCGTTGCGGTGTCGCCTGCACAAATCTGTAGGCTTGAATTGCCGGTTATGGGTGGCCGTACTCCGACGTTGAGGACAACCGTAGAGTCACAGCCTTCCGCGTTGGCAAAGGTAAACAGAGCAGTGGTGTCCGGAGTGAGTGTGGTGCCGGCATAGTCGATTGTCCCGCCAGCACAGGCCAGCGTATCCAGGAACAAGAGTTGGGTATCAATAGGTGCAATCCGGATCAGTTGCAGTGCGCCGGAGGCATCGGTCAGGGTGTCGGCATCTCCGGGGAGGAACCAGGTATTTTCAAGCAGCAGGCTGTCATTGGCACAGACAACCGTGTCCAGCGTTTGATCACAGGGAATCAGACTGAGGCTAATGCTGTCCACGCTGGCACAACCTTCACCATTCTCAGAGGTGACAACGTACAGGGTCGTACTGTCCGGGCTGGCAAGGGGCGCAGTGCAATCGGTACAGCTCAGGCTGCCCGCAGGTGACCACTCCACGGTATAGCCGCTGAGGGCTTCGGCCGATAACTGTACGGTATCCTCCGGGCAGAGGAAGCCTACCGCCGGGTCTGCAATCAGCGCTACGGGGTCGGTATAGGCCACCTGAATGGTATCTGCATCGCTAAGGGCGCAGCGGTTTGTCACTTCCACCCAAAAAGTACCGGCATCGAAAATGGTGTAGGTGCTTTCTGTGCTGCCGTCCTGCCAAAGGTATTCGTCAAAGTTGCCGGGCGAGAGGACAACGGTGGCATTCTCACAGGCTTCCTGATCGGGGCCAAGGTCGGCCACCGGCGCAGTGCGCAGCAAGGGCAAAGGCGCGAGGTTGTCCAGATAGGTGCATTCAATGATGGCACCTCCGGCAAAAGCGGTCTCCGGGTCGAAAGGCGGTGCAGTGCTGCCGTTGTCGTTCAGCACCAGATAGCCAGTGCCCGAAGGATAGGGCAGGTCAAGCCAAAGGGTGTCGCAGCGGTTGTTCAGGATGGTATCCACCTGCACTATAAAACTGTCTATTGCGAATGCTCCGGACTGCGGGTCCCCATCGTAGTAGGTCACGGGCAACGCTCCAAAGAACGGGCCGGCTTCGAAATTGCAAATCCGGATTCGGGTGCGCAGGCTGTCCCCATTGCAAAATACGCTGTCTACCTCCAGTACCAGATTTTGGACACAGAGGTCTTCGCAGGTAGGTGGGCTGCACAGGAAGGTATTGCCCAGGCTGCCTACCCCAGGCTCAGGCTGAGAAACAGCCGGGTCGAAGCTGTGCGGCAGGATCTGAGCGGTGTAGGCCTCTTCGTGCAGTATTTCCCAATCGGTGGCATTGACAGTGACCGGTGCGGTGAAGGTACATTCCCCCTCCAGGACGTCCCCCTCCAGATTGGTGCGGATGATCAGAACAACTGTCAGGAACACTACCAGCAGCATAGCCCATACCGAGTCCAGTAAGAAGGGCGTCGCCAGAT
>CAZNHN010000019.1:0-554 GCA_964572415.1 uncultured Phaeodactylibacter sp. | reverse complement strand
TGGTGCGGATGAATAGCGCATTTTCGGTCCCTCCGGCATCTATTGAAGTGCCTACCAGGTAGATGGAACTGCCGGTTTGCAAAATGCGGTTGCCGCCACCCTCCGCAAAAGCAAGGGTACTGTAATCCGGCAATCCGTACTTTCTCGCCCACTGCGGATTGCCATCTGCATCGGTTTTGAGGAGGAGCAAATCCTGGCTTTCTCCCTGGCCCACCGCACTCAGCAGGAAGCCACCCTGCGCCCTGACCAGTTCCAGCCCGGGTTGCAGCGCGTTATAGCCAGGTACCTCAAAGGTTCTGCCCCAAACCAAGTTGCCGGAGAAGTCCGTTTTGTACAGCCCAATGATGCCCTCGCCCTGCGCATCGGTGCCGGCCGGTGCGCCCTGAAAAGCGGTAATCAGCCCGGTGGCATCCGGCGCAATCGCTCTCCCGGAGAGTTGAGCGGTGACGCCGGGGGGAGCCAGGTACTGCCTCGACCAGACCTCTGCGCCTGCCAGCGTGAAGGCAGCATTGACCGGGCGGGCGCTGCCCGGACCATTTTCAAAACCGGCCTGC
>CAZNHN010000018.1:27689-38645 GCA_964572415.1 uncultured Phaeodactylibacter sp. | reverse complement strand
CCCCGGTCAAAAGCGTCGTTGACTTTGGTCAGGAAGCTGCGCTCCATGAGGTTGTCGGCATCCAGTACCAGCGCAATATCATAGCCATCGCCGATGGTTGCCATAGCGCGGTTGAGGGCTTTGGACTTGGTGCTTTTCTCAAAGGAGACCTCCACCAGCCGTATGGGGAGTTCGCGGAGGACCGAAAGCGTCTGTGGTTGGAAGGAGTCAGCGATGACCACTACATCGTATTGCTCAGCGGGGTAGTCTTGCTGCAAGGCATCTTTCGCCACATCCACAATGACGGCATCCTCCTTGTAGCCGGGGATGAGCACGGCGATTTTTCGCGCAGTGGACTCTGCCGCAAGCTTAGGGCGATAGGGTAGGAGGCTGGCCAGGGCAAAGAGGAAAACGTAAGCGGCCGCAAAGCCAAAGTAAATCAGGAGTGCCCATTCCAGAGCCGATGTAAGGTAAAATAAGTAGTCCATGGTTCTTTGTGTTTAAGTTCGGGCTGCTGCCGGGTGATGGAGATTCCAGGTGATGCCCCGCCAGTAGGCGGAAAGGTGCGCCCACTGCCGTTGCAGCAGGAAGGTCAGGGTATTTTTCGGAATGGAAATCAGGCAGAGGTACAGTATGCTGAAGAGCAAATGCAGGCTGCTGAAATTCCGCCGGGCATAGAGTACCCGGTTACGGGTCAGGTAGTAGGTTTTGAGCGGGCTGTTCTTACCGGTGGAGATCGATTCCTTGTGCAAAATGTAGGAAGCCGGTTGGTAATACGCCTCATACCCTGCCCGGCGAATCATCGCGGCCCAGTCATGCTCCTCGTAGTACAGGAAATAGCCTTCGGGCATCTTACCAATCTCCTCCACTATGCGGCGTGGCACCATCATGGCAGCCCCGTGGATGGACTCGGTTGGCCCGGCGGTGTCGTAGTCCGGTCCATCCGGCTGCCGGTAACCAATGCTGTTGTTGCGGATGGTCCAGGGGTTCATAGGGGTGTAGCCTGCGTACTGAATGAGGCTGGGGTCCCAGTGAAATTTGATCTTGGGGCTGATAATGCCGATTTCCGGATGCTTTTGCAGCGTTTCCACGAGCGGCTCCAGAATGCCGGGAGGGACTTCGGTATCGTTGTTGATAAAGAACAGGAACTCCCCCTTTGCCGCATCAATGCCCAGGTTGTTGCCACCGGCGAAACCCAGGTTTTTTGTGCTCTTGATAAGATTAATTTCAGGGTAAGCCTTCTTAATCCGGTAGGGCTGATCGTTGGGGGAGGCATTGTCAACAACAATAATCTCTACTGCCGGGTAGGTCAGGGCACGCAAAGATTCCAGCAATTCCAAGGTCACATCGGACTCATTGTAATTGATCGTAATGATCGAGACTAAAGGTTGTGCATACATGTCTAACGGGGTTTATAGTTACGCTTCGGGTTCTGCCGCTGCTTGGCCTTCCTTGCGGGCCATGGCTGCCTCATCCATCCTCAAGGATAAGAACATGAATGCCATACTGGTGTAGATCATTATGCCGGTAGGGTATTGCCCGAGCACTCCATTTCCATAGGAGGCGGCCATAATACCCAGCATACCGCAGGCCATGGCAGAAGTAGTCGTTTTTATCCAGTCATCTCGTATTTTGTACATAACATAGTAACTGGCTTTGCCTACTATGTAAAACAGGATTCCTAAGTGAAGGTATAGTCCAATTATACCCAATTCCACCCAAATCATGACGTACCAGCTATCCGTTGGCACATTAGCCAGGAAAGTATTGGGGCTAAACCGGCGCCCCCAGCTTCCTGACGAACCGACGCCTCCTCCTAAAGGTCGGGTTGCCAGGTATCGGCTAAGTTTGGCCTGATTCTCCAGGCGAACCTGCAAAGACTTATCCTCTGGGTCGAAGGCCGTCCGCATACGTCGGATTTGGTCAATATTATTTCCAATGGTAGTGAACATAAAGAAACCCAGAACGAGCGCCCCCATGATTGCACCTGCCACCATTACATAGATGTTTTTCTTTAGAACGAAATAGAGTGCACCACCCATGATTGGCACCGCAATGGCACCCCGGGTTCCTGAAATAAACATGCCGTAGATACCACCTAAAGAAACAATAATGAAGAAAAGCCTTAACCAGAAGTTTCGGTTTTGCCCCAAGGCTAATATGCCAAACACCACTCCGGCATGTGCCTGGGCAGCCCCAAATTGTCCTGCATCAGAGTAAAATGAAAATACTCTAAGTTTCCCAAAAAGAACGTGAGTTACATCACCCCCTCCGTCCAACCACGCTTGTTCCCATGGATCAGGTCCAAGAATTAGCTGTTGGGCACCTTTCAATGTGCCTAAAAATGACATGATACCCCATATAATGAAAAAGCCCATCATGTGCTTTTCTTTATCAAAGAGGATAAGCATGAGCGGTATGATCAGCAGCATGTACAATCCAAGGCCCCTCATGGCATAAAACCATGCGGCACGGCTGGCTGCCTCTGGGTTGGCAATCTGCAGGAATAAGTAACCATACCAGATGAAAGCAACTAAGGTAAGGTCCATCTTGGCTTTATCCCATGGCACATCCTTTTTAAAGGACTTAAATAAAAGAGAGCCGTACATCAGGAAAATCACCCCATCTACGGTAAGCCCCCATTGTGCGGGGACATACCGGCTTATTCCTAGGATAACAAATGCCTGTAGGAAAAGGACATAAAAACCTATTTGGGGCCGTAGCATAATGGCCAGGACAAAAGAGATGACAACAGGGATTATTAAACCAAAGATGCCAAAGGTTATCCCCCCTGTAGCTATTTTGTAGGCCAATCCCAATTGCAACAGTACCAGTATGATTACCGGAATAGGTTTTCGCAGCAACTCTGCACCACTAGCCTCCTTGTACAAATGGTTGCTCATACCGAAAGGAAGCTTTTTAGATTCTTAAAAACCGAAATGCCCTCTGTCCATATATGAGCCGCATTTATCTGTAGCTCGCGCTTTAACTCACGCATACCGATACCTATACCAATAATTGTAAATAGAATTGTACCAATAGCAACAACTTCTAAGGACTTAAATACAAAAACAGCAATCAAGTCGATTACTACATTCGCTATTGTCATTACAATGACCTTTTGAAGATTTACTTTAGGCCGGTTGATACTGTCCAGCGCAACTCCGGAAAACCGGTCAATGGGTAGCAGCAGGGTATAAAAAGTAAAAATTCTGAAAATCAATGTTAGTTGTGGAAGGCTGTCGGCATAGTTACTTCCACCTAAAAAGAGCACTAAAGGCTCAGCCAGAATAAAACACAGGACTGCCACAGGAATGAAAAGTAGGGAAACAGCTCCGGTATATCCGTAAAATGTATTGCGGACGCCCTCCATATCGTCATCTTTATACCGTTTGGCCATGCGAGGATAGGCTGTCATAGTGAAACTCCGAAGCGGAATACCCAGCAGGTCAGTTAATTTTAAGGGGATGGCGTAAAGAGCTACAGCAGTAGATCCCATAATGGGGCTCAAGCCAATGATAAAGGTGTCGGCACTTTTCAGCAAGCTGGAGCCTACTAATGTACCCATGGAGAATTTTCCAAAGTCGATCAATTCCTTCTGGATGCTCTTGGTAGCACTGCCCAGATAGGTCATGCCATCCCATTTTGCTATTGCAGTCCACAAGCTGGCTATTAGGTTGCAAATGAGGTTGGCATAAACAATTTCCATAAGCCCCCAATGGAAGAAGAGGCCATTTAAAACCAGGAAAATGACAAAAGTCCCTGTAACAGCAAGGCGAACGTACATCATGAGCCTGAATTGCTGTCGCGCCTGAAATAAAGAAGTGGCATTGCTCCAGTTCATATTCAACAGAGCGAGCACCGGATACCAATTCAGGAATAGAACGTAACCGTTGCTTAAAACAATGTCTGATTGGCTTACCCAAATGGCTAATGGCCAGCAAACCAATCCTATAGCTCCGAGTAGCCACAGGTTGACCCGAAAGCTGGTACCCATGATAACGTTTTGGTCCTCTGGGCCTGCACCAGACAATAACCGGACCGCAGAGGTTTTCGTTAACCCAAACCGCAAGAGATTAATAAATGATGCAAGAGCAACATAGAGCACCCAGTCACCGAAGGCTTCTTTGTCTAATTGCCGGGCTAACAGCATGAAACTGGCTAACCCTGTGGCAGCAACAGAAACGTTACTAATTAAAGCAGACATGTTCTTCTCACAAAGAACCTTCTTTATGACGGCGCTTATTTTCATAGTTTTCTTTTTGAGAAGAACCGTAGTCGGATAAGGTTCTTAATGAATCGCCGGGCCCAGGTCCGTTTACGAGGTAAATCGCCCAGGACCGTTTCCATTTCAAGAAGCTCCACTCCATTTAAAATGACACTTGGCAGCGGTTCCGGAGAAATATCCTGAAAAACCTTTAACGCATTTTGGTCTGCCTCATTCCAGGACCGGTTGGCCCTGACGACAAGGTAAATATGATCTGCCTCCTGGAATAGCTTGACAGGGAATGCTTTGGAAATGATTGGTGGGGCTTCAACAAAAACAAAATCATAGGAACTAAGCTGTTCCTGGTTAAGTTTCGGGTTGAGATCCGCTAACTTTTCTTTAGCATAAAGTCTGGTATCAGCAGGGAAGGTATAGTGGTCATAAATGCCCCCTTCGGGCATGGAGTTTTCGTTTTGGGGCGAAAGGAACAAAGTCCGGTATCCAATACTAGTTAGTTTGTTGAGCAGGCGGTGCCCAATGAACGTTTTCCCATCATCTTTCTGGGTGGAAATAAAGAAATTGACGGAGGGAGGGTCAAGTTGGGCGTCTTTTTTCCAGTCTGCAAAGGCAACATTAAGGAGGATGGCGTCCGTGGCCCTGTTTTGGAGGTAGTCAACATCAATACTTCGGCTCTTCCGGACTAGTTTTGGGTAGATTGCTGTGACCGGCAAGCCAATTTTCTTCTCTGCCCGGCGGGCATCCTTAATATTGGTATCTAGAAATTCAAGCAGCAGAATTGTGAAAACGGTAAGTACCCCTCCTACCATTCCCGCTGCAGCAACCAGAATCATTCGCTTGCTGGGTTTAGGTTTTAAAGGGAAGAATGGGGGCTCAGCTACGGTGAAGTCTGATTTCATTGCTGCACTCTGCTGCTTGAGCTTGGCTAATCCAAGACTGTGCAGAATACTTAAATATTCACGTTCGGCAATGTTTATCTTTCTCTCAAGCCGCTTCATTTCAGCACCTAAAGGGGAAAAAACAGAGTATAACTCTTCAAAGTCCTTCCTTCTTTGTTCAAAGACTAATAGTTGAGCTTCCTTTCGTTCTACTTCGAGGACATTCGCTAACCAGTCATTAAGCAGAGAAGTGGTTGGAAGACCATTGGGGTCAATATCAATGCGGTAGAGGGTATCAATAATGGTGCCTAAATTGTGTTCAAGGGAGTCTGCTCTTACCTTCAACTGATAGATATCCCGAGCTATGTTTTCCCGATCGAGAGAATCCTCTGGCGGGGTGATTTCAAGCATAGCAATTTGGTAGTTGGTCTCGGCAATTTTATCCCGGACATCCAGGACTGCCTGACTGGTCAGCCTTTGTTTCTGGCGAAGCTCCATTCGGCCTTCAAGGTTTTTAAGTACAGCCTTGGCACCATGATAACTCGTGAGCACGTTCTGGAACTCTAGTTCGGTATGCTCTCTTTGAGAAGCAATGTGCTTGGTTTGTTCGTAATAGTTAATGATGTTATGAGTCTGATTGAACTCCAGCATGTTTGCTTCTGCAATATTCAAGGCATTCGTTGCGACCCTTAGCTGGCCCTCAAAATATTTCACGACTTCATCAGAATTATTGATGGCAATTTCGGTATTGAATACCGTGAATACATCCTCCAGTATAAGCAGCGTGTGCAGACAGATACCGGGGTCATCCGTTTCATAGGATAGCTCAATAAAGTCGCTACTTTTCAACCTTTTTACAGAGAGTTTGTCATCAATTTTTTCATAGCTGTAGTCTGGGTGTTTTAAATTGATAAGATCAAATAAAAAATTTTCAGAATTTTCTGATAAATAATCACGATAGCGTTGGAGGTTGCCTTCATAATCCCCCGGCTTTGTGATCGATTTGAGGTCTTCCGGCACAAGTTGTTGCAGTGCTTTATATTTCTCCCTGCCTATTATTTTGGGGTCTGGCTCCTCCAGGGACATATGCTGGGCGAACAACCTTAGCCCTACTTCAGAAAGTGTGCCCTTGGATTTAACCACCTTAATGAGGTTGTCAAAAGTGGTATTGGCCATCCGGTAGCTGAAACTTTGTTTGTCCAGTTCAACCGAAGTACCAGAGGCTATTCCGGTATATATTGTCATGTTTGTGGAGTAAGACTTTGTCTCATTCTTTGTGAGCTGATACACCAGGCCAGCTAGTGCAACTGGAACCAGAATGATCAGAGGCAAGTGTCTTAGGAAAAGCCTGACAAAATATAGCAGGTTAAATTTCAAGGCTCTACAGATTTAGTTTTAGTCCTGTGGTTTCTTCCAGCAGCAAATAAGCTGTAATGAATTCCATCTTGCGAGTTTCTAAAGTCACCATTGAACTAACAAGCGTTTCCTGGACGGTCGAGTATTCGGCTACTGAAATTAATCCATCAAGGTATTCTCGCTCGACTCTTTTGGCATGTATTTTCATTGTCTCAAGGCTATTGTTCGCAATCAGCAGCAACCGATGAGTCTGAATCAATGACTGATACATGGTAATGATCGTTTTTCTGACTTCAATTTTCTGATTTAGCTTGCGTAACCTGATTTGTTCCTGAGCTAATTTCCTGAGCTGCATTTCGTTACTTTGGTTAATCGGGGTAGATAAGGGCATCTTAAAGGACCCTCCGATTGTGTAGCGGTTTTGAGAAGAGGTTGTTGTAGCGACTCCCACAGGCGCATCCGGATTCACCGTTAAGGCATCAAACTGCCCGTAGCTCCAACCTAAATTGACGGCAAAGTTATTTAGCCAAAACCGCTTTTGTATTTGTTCTGCAATCTTGGCAGACATCATATCTACATCGTGTGCCTTTAGAAGAGGAGAGTACTGCTCTGCTGCTTTCAATAAGGAATCCAAAGGAGGCAAGCGTTGGGTAATATCATTGCTTGCAAGGCTTCGTTCCAGGAACGCCAGATGGCTTTGCGAGAAAGTAAAAGTTGGGATCCCTGTACATATCATTAGAATAATCGTAAAAAGTAAACGGCTCATACATTTTCCTTTTGAAAAACAGCAGGTATGGTCCGGAGAATAATCCACATGTCCTTCCAAAATGCATACTTGCTGTTGGCAATTTCCACGTATTTATTGTCTAGTTCTTTTCGTTCTTCGGGAGACATTTTTGAAGTGCGCCCGCGAGCTTCCACCTGCCAAAGCCCGGTAATGCCTGCGGGGCCGTTAAAGCGCTTGATCCAGTCGTCGGTGGTCAGGAGCTCTGCCTCATAGAGGGGCAGGGGGCGGTTGCCGACTATGGACATATCTCCTTTCAGCACATTGATAAGCTGTGGGAGCTCATCAATACTCAGCTTGCGGATGATGTGCCCCACCTTAGTAATCCTGGGGTCATTATCGAACTTAACGAAAGCGCGGGCCTGCTCCTGTTTTTTACTCCGTAGGTGGGCCTGCTCATCCACGCTTATATCATCTCCGTACAGGGTAGCACCCCCAGAGGCGGCAACCTGTCGCTCCTGTGGCTCGGCAACTGTTTCCTTGTCCTCTTCCTCGCTGTTGTATTGATTGAGGTGCTGGAATTCCTTCAGGCGCTTATCTGCATCCGGGTACATGGAACGCAGTTTCAGGAAATTAAAAATTTTGTAGCCAGTCCCTACTCGTTTGGAAATATAATAGACCTTACCTCTGGACTCCAGCCGTATGGCCAGGATGGTGATTAGCAGCAGTGGAGAAAGGAGGATCAGCGCCGTCAGGGCTACAAAAATATCAAAGGACCGTTTAAGGAAGCCAATTTTGTAATCTTCCAGTTGGGAATTGGCGGCAGGCTGCCCTGAAGTTGCAGTGCCCATGACGGCTTTCAGCTGGGCAAGCCGGCGTAGGCGGCCGAGTAGCTGCTCCGGGTCAATGGGTTTGGCGTAGAAGTCATCCACCTTAGCATCCATAGCTTCTCTAATCTGCTCTTTGGTCCGCTCCGGTGCAACCACGATGTAAGGGGTTTTACGTTGCGGATCGAAGTTCTGGACGAAATATTTGTAGTACCCCGGACCGGTGCGCCCGGGCAGCTGGTACTCTGCAATAATACCGTCAAGGTTTGGGCGGCTTTGCAGCCAGGCACTTGCCCGGAGGGGGTTGGGTTCCTGATGGATGTCAAGCCCGGCTTCCTGCCGGAGCAGGGATTCTGTGAGTTTGAGATCATCGCCGATGTAAAGGAGGTGCATAATTGCTCATTTGGGTTACTAAAGTTAAGGTATCCTGCAGCCTTACTATTTAAGCGCCTTCTCAATTCGGATCAGGAGTTCTTCAGGGTTGAAGGGCTTCATCATATAGTCATCGGCGCCCAGTTTCAGGCACTTGATGCGGTCTTCCGAACTGTCAAGGCTGCTGAGGATGATGATGGGGATGTCTGAGAAAAAGCCACTTTCCCGTACGGCTTTGATCAGCTCAAAGCCAGACATCTGAGGCATCTCAAGGTCGGAGATGATCAAGTCAGGGAGGTTGCCATCTTGCAGGTAGGCCATGGCTTCCACGCCATTGGACCTGGACTCCACGTCATAGCTTTGCTTGAGCAATTGTACGATCAGGTCGCTGATTGATGATTTGTCATCCACCACAAGGATTTTTTTCATGGTATTCCGAAAGTTGGTAGTTGGTTAAATGAATAAGAAGTCTTCTTCTGCGCCTTATCCTTTTACGGGCAGGCTCAACAAACGGTCTGGGAGAAAATTAGTGGAATGTTTATCGTAATAAAGCAGTGCAGCTTTCCTGCACAAGATGAAACATATTGCTACAGAACATTGCCGGAAGCGCGTCTAACCGCGCAAAGAGGCAGGTGCCTGGTCTGCAGCAAATTGGGTGGAGGCTAATGGATTGTAGGTTTTGTTTAGGTTTGCCTCCGGGCAAGTGTTGTTTTTGTGCTTTGAATGCGCTGAAAAAACGCACATTCTAAGATTTAAAGATAGCGATAAATCCTAATAAACCCCTTTTCAGACATCACAAATTTACGAAACCTGAGAAAAAGATTAGCCGGGTCAGATTGACGGCAAATATAATATTAAAAAATGTAGTATATTTATTGAATTCAATGTGTTTTATTCAGATTTTAGCGCCATTCGTGCTTGCCGTGCCAGTCAGGCAAGAGGGGCCTGTTTCCCCGGTCTTCTCTCTTTGCTTCAACATTCCCGGGCGGATTTTTCGGTTCCGGCATCACATTGCAACGGCTCAAGCCCTCGGCTCTTCCCAAAAACTTTTTAGCAAAAGGACAGAAAAGCCAATACCCAAATTGGTATAGTTTTAGGCATATCGCATAAATCCCGCTTTACTAAAGAAGCGAAACCTGCCTCAGGCGGGTCTAAAAGAAAAGGATTTATGGCAAAGGAGGCCTGTCTGCAGGTAAGCACCGGAGGAGTTCTGCCGGTCAAATAGTAGCAAAAGGCTTGCTAAGCTTCTGAAGAAACGGTTTTTGGTGAATAATTTCACCTTCGCCGGGCAGCCCAATAGAGCTTGGGTTTGCCCGGTTTTTATCTAAAATTTTGATATTCAATAAATAACAATGTGAATTATCTTCTGATAAATGAATAGGAAAGTATAATACATTTAAGTTATTAAAAGTGGCAGGGTAATGATTATTTATCTATTTTTGTGACAAGCAAACCGGTAAGTCCTGTGCCGGTACCGTAACCTACAATCGGATAGAATACCCCCCTGCCCCGAGCAGGATATTCTCAAAAAAACAAAAAGATCAAGATGTGAGCCACGGCTCGCACCTAACGCCCTTTACAAACCTTTGTCAAGTTCCCAGCGTGTAGTCATCAAAGTGCGATGAGCCAATCAATCTTTTGTGTACTCATTTGCAGAAATCCGCGTCTAAAAAAAACTGGCGCAGATTTTGCTGTAAGTATTTACGCAGGCACTTGCTCATGCACCTGGATGTAATCCAATCTGCCCGAAAGGGGCAGGTTTTTGAAATTTACTGAGCCCTGGCTCGAAGAAGGCGGTTGAGCTTCAACCAGCTTAATTATCAGAGTATTCAAATTTTAATCACATGACACATAGCTACACCAACTTCAATGTAGTGAATCGATTAGCCAAGATGACAAACTTCAAGGTTCTGCTGGCGTTATTGCTGGGTTCTTTCCTTTCTTTTTCCGCTCTGGCCCAAACCCAGTGTGGCCTTTCAATCGACGAAGTTGAAGTGGACTGCTCGTTTCAGGACGGTGGCAGTACTTTTGACGTTACGGTATTTTTTTCCTGGGAAGGTATCAGTGGAGATGAGCTGGAGGTTGCAGTAGCGGGCCAGTCCCAAACCTATCCAATTAGCACGGATAGTGGTAGCGGAGAGCTGAGTGGGTTCACGCTTACGGCACCGGGGGCAGGCTATCCCGTGATCCTCAATGCAGGGTCAGACTGCCAGGAGTTAGATGAAATAACGGCTATTGCCTGTACGCCGCCCTGTACCGGTGCACCTGATGAGATTGGGGGGCTGGTCTGGGAGGACCAGAATTACGATGGGGCCTTTGTTGCCGAGCCCGGGCTGCCTAACGTTAGGGTGGAAGCTTACGACTGTAATGGTGAGCTGGCAGGTTTCGCTTTCTCCAATGCTGATGGCATATGGTCTATTCCAGGCCTGGACCCGGAGGAGGATTACCGCATCGAGTTTACCACTCCGAACCTTCAGGGTATGGGGTTTTCCCTGGTCGGTGAAGATAATGTCTCAGATGTGCGTTTTACAAAGCCTGGCGACTGTACCATTCTGGCAGGTTTTACTTCGCAGGTAACAGATGAAAATTGTGAAA
>CAZNHN010000018.1:25099-27679 GCA_964572415.1 uncultured Phaeodactylibacter sp. | reverse complement strand
TTTCAATATTCTGGATTGGGCGGATTATGCAGACGGCTCAAATCCATTCCCTTTGCCGCCTTACTCCAAGACCATAGGGGGTGATGAGATATCCTGCGCCATCTCATCAGCTGACGGCACACCCTACACGCACCGGGTCATCCACGAAATGCTGGGGGGAGAAGAGGTGTTTTACTCCCTGGAAATGGACGCAAACAGCCATGATCCCAATGACCCAAAAGGGGTGGGCGTAGTCTTTTCATTTGACCGCCCGGTACAGCGCCTGATATTCAAAGTAATGGATATTGATATCACCGGGAATGCAATTGACCGGGTTGCCATTCATGGTTCACTTGCCGGCGTGCCGGTGCCTATGGACATGGAAGACTCCTCCGTTGGTGTGCTTGTCAATCAAATTGGCGATGGCATTTTTGAAGGAACTACTACGGTAAATGACGCTTCATCTTTCGGCAATGTCATTGTTCACTTTACAGAGTCAGTTGACCAGGTGTCCATCAACTTTTCAGCTATAGGGGCAGCCGCTGAGGACCCCGGGCTGCAGATGATTGGGCTGGGCAGGATATCCTGGTGTGAAGACCCTGTACCGGTGGAGCCTCAGTGCGCCCGGCTTATGGACTGGCATCAGTTCGGCGACAATAATACTGACCCCATGCCTCATGCTGTTGGTGGTGCTGTACTGAATGTGACCAGCGAAGACCCCTCCGGAGTTGCTTTAAGTAATGGGCATATAGTAGACAGCGATTTATCACCCATGGGGGGCACACGTGGTTTTTGGGCACTGAGCATGGATGCTGAATCCGTCACTGATTATGTTCAAAGCAGTTTTACATTTAGTATCCCTGTTGATGATTTGAGCTTTTCCCTTTTAGGGATTGATCAAATGGAGGAGGCTTATCAGGACAAGGTGACCGTACATGGTTTCCTTGACGGAGCCGAGGTATCACTTTCTTTAAACGATTTAACACCTTATGCAGGGCTTTACGATAATCAAGTGGCTTTGCTGGATCCTAACACGCTGGAATCACAAGGCGGTACGCTTATTGGCAGTGACCCCAGTGGTAATGTTTTGGTGCGGTTTCCGGAAAAAGTAGACTCCGTGGTAGTGAGGCTGGAGGCTGGAGCGCTAAGCCCTGCTGACCCTTCCCCACAAATGATAGGGGTTAGTGATTTCATGTTTTGCATTTGCCGGCCGCCAACCATTCAGCTTGGAGATTATGTTTGGGAGGATGAAAACGCAAACGGGGTGCAGGATGCCTGCGAAGCACCTCTCAGGTCAATGCCTGTAAGCCTTTACGACGCTGAGGGTAACCTGCTGGCTACTACAACTTCTGATATGCAGGGGCATTATCACTTTACCAAGTATGATACGCAGGGTGAAGACTGGCTGCTTGAAACACAGGTGCTGCCGCAAACGCAGTATTTCATTGTTTTCGGAGATGACCAGAATAACCCTCAGGATCAGTTTGTCGTTGCAGGGGGCAAAGTCTTCAGGGCTACCGTCAAATCGGGTGGCTCCTCTCTACACGATTCCGATCCTGATCCGGAGGCTGTTTCAGAAAGCATGCCTGGAAGTATACCCGACGGGCTGCCTTACTTCTCTTACACTACCGGTGAAGCCGGAGTCATGAATGCTTCACTGGATGCCGGATTTCAGGAGGCTTTATTCGACCTTGCCCTCAATAAAGAACTAGATACCGTATTAACCCCGCCACCGTTTACTCCGGGGCAGTTGGTGAAGTACGATATCACAGTTTATAATGAAGGAATGCTCAGCACTACCTTCTTGCGGGTTATAGATTATGCTCCTGCCGGCCTTGATCTGGAAGATGGCGGGCAGTATCATATTACAGGCAACCTCTTCCAGTTGCCGAGTCTGGCGCCCGGAGATTCTGTAACGATGAGCGTAACTTACCGCATTGATGATGCTTTTGATGGCACCACGCTCGTTAACGCTGCTGAAATTGCTCAGGCCAGTAACGCCATGAATTACGCTGATGTGGATTCCTCACCGGACTTCATCAACGGGAATGATAATAATGAGGATGACTACAGTACTGCTGAAATTACAGTGAACCCGGCGCTGATCTTCGACCTGAGCCTGGAGAAACGCGTCGTTGGCAATGGCCCCTTTGTGCCAGGGCAAGACGTAACCTTTGAGATCTCGGTCAAAAATGAAGGCATTCTGGTAGCCGAGAGCGTAATTGTACAAGACTACATTCCTAATGGGCTCATCTTAAATGATACAGATTGGGAAATAGATAATGGCATCGCTGTCCTGAAGGAAGAAATTGAAGAAATTGAGACCGGGCAGGCAGCTTCGGCGTTTATAACGTTCACCATTGACCCTTCTTTCACCGGGCCGTCTATTATCAATTCCGCAGAAGTTCTTAGTTTTTTCAACTTCCCATGGACTGATGATCAGGATTCTTCACCAGATAATAACAACCCTGATGAAGATGACCAGGATGAAGTACTGATCGTAATCGAGTCGGCTTTTGATCTGGCCCTCCATAAAGATGTGGTGAGGTACGGGCCATACGAGCCTGGCGACTTGGTTACCTTTGAGTTTGAGGTGACCAA
>CAZNHN010000018.1:0-25089 GCA_964572415.1 uncultured Phaeodactylibacter sp. | reverse complement strand
GGTCTGTTGCGGCAACAAACGTTCAAATTGATGATAAAGTCCCCGATGGGCTGACGCTGGAGGATCAGGATTGGGAGATCGTGGAACCCGGACTTGCCAATTTGGTAACTCCTATTCCTGTTATCACGCCTGGCGCTACGGAAACAGTTGAGATTTCATTCCGAATAGATAACAGTTTTGAGGGCGTAAGTATCATTAACTATGGAGAAATCGCTTCCTACAGCGAGATGAACCTCAACCCTGACGAGGACTCCACACCCGGTAATGGCAGTACACAGGAAGACGATGACGATACTGCGGTGATTACTGTAGAGCAGCCGACGCAGGTATTTGACCTCTCTTTGACTAAACAGATCAATGAGCAAGTCAATCCAGGGCCATTTCTGCCCGGACAAACTATTGCATTTGATATTACGATTACGAACGAGGGCAACCTGGCCGCTTCCGGCGTTCAGATTATTGATTATGTGCCTACCTTCCTTACGGTGACCAGCAATGACTGGATGCCAATGATGAACTCGGCAACGCTTGCAACGCCTATCCCTGCGATTGCTCCGGGTGAATCAGTTACCCGCACCATTACTTGTGTTATTGATTCGGAGGCACCGCAGGGTATGATTATCAATAATGCCGAAATCGCTGCAGCTTCCAATAGCATGGGTTTTACTGATACGGACTCCACACCATTCAACGGAATTGATAATGGTGAAGATGACAACGACAGCGCAGCTTTCGAAGTTGGCGGAGAGGCAGAATTCTTTGACCTCGAACTCGACAAGTCTGTAAATGCCTCTCTGACGCCTGGACCTTATGAGCCTGGCGATCAGGTTACCTACACGATTACCATTGACAATATGGGTTCACTGGAGGCCGGGGATATACAAATAAAAGATACTTATCCTTCCAGCCTGTTGCCCAATGATGGCAACTGGACGTTTGATAATGGGGTAGCCACTTTAAATTCACCAATTTCCAGTATCCCGGTTGATGGTAGTATCAGCGTAAACATCACCTTTACGATTGCTAATAGCTTCACCGGAACCGCCATTAATAATATTGCGGAGATTTCCAGCGCAAGCAACGCTTCACACTTACCGGATGGAGACTCCACACCAGATAACAATATCAGTGCTGAGGATGACCAGGATAATGCCCTCATTGCTGTTAATCAAAACTATGATCTTGCTCTGACTAAAACAGTCGAGACAACCGGCCCTTACGTGGCGGGACAATACGTAACATACCATATCAATGTGACCAATCAAGGTAGCATTACCGGTACGGATATTCAGTTGTATGACTACTATCCATTCAACCACATGACGCTGGCAGATAACGATTGGCAACCGGTGTATGGTAATATAGTGCGTCTGAAAACACCAATTCCAAGTCTGGCACCGGGCGCTACTACTTCTATACCGATTACTTTTCAAATTGATGGAGATGTAGAATGTGGAGAGGTGCTAACAAATTGTGCCGAGATTGCCGGTGACAGCACGCCTCAGCCTGATGTTGATTCTCATCCGGCAGACGGCAGCCATGATCAGGATGATGATGATGCGGTAGACATTACGGTAAGCTGCCCGCAAAACTTCGACCTTGCGTTGGAAAAAACAGTCCTTGGCGGAAGTAGCCTGTCTCCTGGTTCGCCTGTCACTTTCCGTATTGAAGTAACTAATGAGGGTGACCTCACCGCTCAAAATATCCAAGTGGTTGATTATGTGCCACCGGGTCTGGTCGTAATTGATTCAGATTGGACTAATAATGGAGGTGTAGCGACTCTCAATACCAATATTTCCAGCCTTGCGCCAGGGGCTTCCGTGACCGTAGATATCGACATGGCAATTATTGCATCCTTTACCGGAGCAACCATTACAAACCATGCAGAGATTGCCGGAGCAACAAACAGTGCCGGCGCACAGGATACCGATTCCACGCCAGGTAACGGAGCTAATGCACCAACGGAGGATGATTACGACGGGGCTACCATTAGTTTGCAGCAGCAGACCTTCGACCTTGCGCTGAGCAAGTCGCTGAACAGTTCAGTTACGCCCGGTCCGTTTGAGCCAGGTGATGAGGTAGCCTTCAATATTTCTATCACTAATCAGGGGAGTGTCACGGCTCAGAATATCCAACTGCGGGAATACATTCCTTCCGGGCTTACCTTAACAGATACAGACTGGACATCCGTTGGGTCTGTTGCTGAGTTGAATGTACCGGTTGCAAGCCTGGCGCCTGGTGCAACAACAACCATCAGCGTAACTTTTGAAATCAATGCCGGCTTTGCGGGCACTTCGTTAACCAATTACGCTGAAATAGGCAGTGCTTTTAATACCCTTGGGCTGGATGATCAGGACTCTACGCCTGGAAACGGCAGCATGGGGTCACATGAAGATGACTACGATGGTGCCACCATTTCTGTATTACAACAAAACTTTGACCTGGCGCTTTCCAAGTCTTTGAAAACAAGTGTAACGCCGGGGCCCTTTATGCCGGGCAGCCCGGTAACTTTCACCCTGACGGTAATCAATCAGGGAAGCCTGACCGCACAGTCCATTCAATTGCGGGACTACGTGCCCCTTGGACTGGTACTGGCGGATGACGATTGGACCCTGAACGGATCCACCGCTATTTTTGACAACGCAATTACTAACCTTGCTCCCGGGCAATCTGCTTCTGTGGACATCTCCTTCACGGTATCGACAGCATTCACGAATTCTGTGATCAACAACAATGCAGAAATTGGTGCCTTTACCAATGATCTCGGTATTGGTGATGCAGACTCCACACCTGCCAACGGAGCTGCCGGATCGGGCGAGGATGATTATGACAACGCTATTATTACCGTCAATAGTAATGTGCCGGAGTTTGATTTGGCGCTGTCGAAAGGGCTGAATTCCAGCCTTACACCCGGACCATTTGTGCCGGGCAGCACGGTCACCTTTAGGATTACGGTAACTAACCAGGGGAATATCAACGCCCAAAACGTACAGATCCGGGATTACATTCCTCTTGGCCTTGAGCTGGCTGACAACGATTGGTCACAAAACGGCTCCTTTGCTCAGCTGGTTACGCCTGTTGCGAGCTTGCCGGCAGGTGCTTCTGCCACCAGAGATATCACCTTCACAATTTCAGAAGGGTTTACGGCCAATAGTATTACCAACTTCGCTGAAATAGGCTCCGCTGGCAATACAGCAGGTCTTACCGATGTGGACTCTACGCCGGGCAACGGCAGTTCCGGCAGCAGTGAGGACGACTACGACGGCGCTTCCATCAATGTCTCTCAGGAAAACGACCCTGTGTTTGACTTATCGTTGGAGAAAGCAATCGATGTGAGTGCCACGCCCGGCCCTTATCAGCCTGGCAACCTTGTCACCTTTGTTATTACGGTAACGAATGAGGGCGATCTGACGGCGCAGGATATTGTGATCAAGGACTATGTGCCAAATGGTCTGATCCCTGCAGATATCAACTGGTCTCCGCAGGGAGGCACAGTGGTCCTGAATACGCCGATTTCCTCCCTGGCTCCCGGCAACTCAGCTTCAGTGACTGTAGACTTTGTCGTGGGCCAGAACTTCCAGGGAACCAGTATTGTAAACTTTGCTGAAATTCACTCCGCCACGAATGCTCAGGGCATTCAGGATATTGATTCCACGCCCAACAACGGCTTTACCGGTTCTGGTGAGGATGATATTGACAGTGCTTCGCTCACAGTGACACAGCAGGACTTCGACCTGGCATTGATCAAAACCGTCGCTACTGTGGGGCCATTTGAACCAGGTGACAACGTAACCTTTAATATCAACATCAGCAATCAGGGCAGTATTGCTGCTCAGTTTATAGAGGTTCAGGACTTCATTCCGGACGGGCTCACGCTAATTGACCCGGCCTGGTCAGCAGACAATGGCATTGCGACCCTGAATACGCCGATATTCGGCCTCTCTGCCGGGCAGTCGACGATGGTCACGATTGACTTTGTTATTGACGCTGATTTTGAGGGGACGGCTATCGAGAACTTCGCAGAAATTCTGAGCGCGGTTAACCCGATAGGCCTGGGCGATGGAGACTCCACACCTAATAATGGTGCAGCCGGAGCCAATGAGGATGACTATGACGGTGCAGCTCTTGTTGTGAATCAAACGCCGGAGGCTGCCTTTGACCTGGCGCTGACCAAAGTCGTCAGTTCCGCAGGGCCGTTCGGTCTGGGCGATGCCGTTACTTACAGCATCACCATCACCAATCAGGGAGACTTCCCGGCCTACAACGTCGAAATCACGGATTACATCCCAACCGGGCTGAACCTGACGGACGCGGACTGGGTGCAGAATGGTAATCAGGCAACCTACACGATACCTGGTCCGATTGCCGCACTCGGTGGTACAGAAACAGTTACCATTGACTTTGAGATAGATAATGGCTACATGGGAGCTGCCATTACCAACTACGCTGAAATCAGTGCAGCTGACGATGACAATAACCCATTGAATACCCCGCCGACGGATGCAGACTCCTTTTATGACAATAACCCGTCAAACGATGCTGGAGGGGCACCCAATACAGCCGCTGATAATGCCATCAATGGTAATGGAACCGGGGTGCCGGGCAGCGGTGTAGCTGCTACGGATGAGGATGACCATGATCCGGCTATGATCACACTGAACAATTGCAACGATTTATCGGCTGGTATAGGAACGACTCAGGAACTCTGCTTGTCGTGCACACCTGATGAAGTCAATTACAACCTGTTTGGAGCACTGGCGGGCACCCCTAGCCCGGGTGGCTTCTGGCAAGATGTAAATGGCGCCGGTGTAAGCCTGCTGGATCCAACAAATGTAGACTTTGCCGGCGTACCAGTGGGTAGCTACAACTTTGTTTATACCGTAGGTGGCATGGGCGTTTGCCCGCCGTCCTCCGCCACAGTAACCATCATAATAACAGACATTAGTTCGTTCGCCTGTAATAATCAGGTCAACGTGTCCTTTGGTACCAGTTGTGAAATACTGGTCACACCGGATATGATCCTCGAAGGCACGCCAGATTGTATGGGCTCCCTGCAGGTGAATCTGTTTAATGAAAGCGGGATGATGATTGGTAATTTAATTACCGGAAACGAAGTCGGGCAGTTGCTGATCGCAGAGGTTGTAGATCCATACTGTGGTCAGCTTTGTGTCGGAAATGTCTCGGTCACTGATGTGACCTCACCAACGATTGTTTATCCTACTCAGAATATTGATCTGATTTGCAATGATGTTGACTTTGTATTGAATCAGGAATCCAGTCTTGCAGATTTAGGGCAGCCGATGGTTTTGGACAATTGTGAACAATACAACACTATTGAGTTCACGGATGAACTGGTCAATAATTTGCCGAATTGTGCCGGAGAACGCATCAATCGTACATTTACCGTCACTGACCCCGCGGGCAACTCTACAACCTGTGTCCAGGAGATTAATTTCCGCAATTTAACCTTCAGCGATGTCGTACAACCTGTTCTGTCACCCGTGGTATCCTGCGATGAGCCGTTTGAAACTATTCCTTTAACGGGTAATCCAACGCCGGCAGTGACAGGAGCTCCAATCGTTGCCGGTTATTACGGCAATTACACCTTTGACGGAGGAGGGCTCTGTGACCTGGGCGCCAATTTTGAAGATGGCCCGCCTATTCAGATTTGCGATGGTACCTACAGATTTATCCGGGAATGGACGATTATTGACTTTTGCCCGAACGGAGGTGCGAACTTTACCACTTTCAATCAGCTGATTGAGGTCGGGGATAATGAAGGACCAACGGTTACGCCTCCGAATGTAGACAGTGACGGCGACGGTGACCTTGACCCGCTAACATATTCTACAGGGACTTTCGACTGTACCGCCGCTCTTTTGGTGCCGGAGCCTTCTGTCGATGACAATTGCTCCAGCTTCGAAATTGATACGGATATTCTGGTGGAGGAAGTTGTTCCAAACTTCAACCAGTTCGGTCAACTGATTGGCTTTGATACGGTGCTGACAATATTTGCTTCTATTGGGCCGGATGACAGCCGCTTCATTTCCGGAATACCTATCGGATGTCATATCTTCCGCTATAAGGTAACGGACGACTGTAATAACTTCACCATCGTAGATGCTCCATTCTGCGTTGAAGACAATATCGCACCCTCGGCGGTTTGTGATGATGACTTAAATATCTCCCTCGGTGGAGATGGTGCAGCGAGGGTTTTTGCCACAGATATAGATGAAGGCAGCAGCGACAACTGTGAAATTGCAAGTCTTGAAGTCCGGCGTTTGTATGAGGTTGACCCGAGCACTTGCAGCGATGTTGCCGACTATTATTCTGACTGGGGTAATTCTGTTGACTTCACCTGCTGCGATGCCGGTAATATGGTGACCATTGAACTCCGGGTAACGGACATCTATGGAAACCAAAATATCTGCTGGCTGGAAGTGATGATAGAGGACAAGATCAATCCATTCTGTGTTGCTCCTGCCAGCACTACCATCAGTTGCGCGGACATTCCAGGCGATTTTCAGCCCGAAAGCCCGCAGGCACTGGAGGCCTTGTTTGGTATGGCTACCGCTTTGGATGACTGTGGTATTGCCTCAGTACAGGAATTTACACCTGAATCTACGCTTAATGACTGTGGCTTGGGCACCATCACCCGTACCTTTACAGCATTTGATAACGCGGGCAATGAATCCACTAATGACTGTCAGCAAACGATCACTGTTACAGAGGAGTACAACTACACGATCAAGTTCCCTAAGGATGAGATATCGAACTGTGGAGTGCCTTCACCTGACACCATCCTGGTAAACGGGCTGGGCTGCGATATGCTCTCGGTTAGTGTTGTTGATGAAATATTCTACCCGAACGCCGGGGGCAATGATGATTCCTGCTACAAAATCTTCCGTCGTTACCGCGTACAGAATATGTGTGAATGGGATGGCACTTCGGGGCCGTTCATCGTAGGCCGGAACGAAGACTGCGACGGCACACCTGGCGATGAAGATGTCTGGGTGGTTCGAACACCTGGTGCCACTTTCATTGATCGCGATAACAATCCAAACAACAGTAGCCCGGCCTTCGGTGTAAAGGGTACTTCCTGCGATGGGCAGACGAATCCTGCCGGCTATTGGCGCACGGTCTCATCAATTGGTTACTGGCAGTACACTCAGATCATTGAAGTGAAAGATGAAGGCGCTCCGGAAATTAGTTTTGCCGGGCCTCAGGAGTACTGCAGCATCAATCAGGTAACTTGTAATGCGACAGTGCAGTTCCCCTTCACTATTGTAGAGAATTGTGATCCGAACAACCTCAATATCACTGTAGGATTGGACGCTGGTGCAAATGGTACGGTTGACTTTGACGTTACCAACCAGCTCACAGGCACTTATCCAAACTATGTTATCGGGGGGGCTTATCCTATAGGTACGCACGAGTTCCGGGTCACGGTATCTGACGGCTGCGGCGGTAATACGGACTTTGCTGTACTTCCGTTCGAAGTAATCGACTGCGCTCCGCCGACACTGACCTGTCTTAGTGGGGTAACCTTTAGTCTTCAGCAACTGCCACCAAACACTGATATAGATGGTGACGGCCAAATTGATGCTTATGGTGCAGGTATCTGGGCAAACGATTTCCATCTCAGTGAATCGGACTGTAGCGATGACACCATTGCTTTCAGTGTGAACCTGGTGGGAGAAACCCCGGACTTTAACCAAACAGCGATCTACTTCACCTGTGACGACGTGGGCAACGTACCTATTGAGGTATACTTCTACGACAGTGCTTTCAACCCTAATGCGGTGCAGCCGGATGGTACGGTCGGTGGTCCGAACTGGGACTTCTGCGAGACTAGTGTGTTTATCACAGATCCTGAAGGTTACTGCTCTACAGCAGAGGCCGACCCAATGATGGCCGGCTTGATTGCACGGGAGAATAATGACGCTGTGGAAGCCGTGGAAGTTTCCCTTAGTGGGCAGATGAGCTCCTCCATGATGACAAACGCCACCGGAACATTCGAATTCATTAATTTGCCAATGGGCTACGACTATACCGTAACCCCAGCCAGGAATGATGAACACCGCAACGGAATATCTACTTTCGATTTGATCATCATTCAGCAGCATCTGCTGGGCATTGCAGCATTAAGCAGCCCCTACAAAATGATCGCAGCAGATGTCAACAGGTCAAATTCTGTAACGACTTTGGATATGATTCAGATTCAAAAACTGATCCTTGGCGAAATTGAGGAGTTCGAGAATAATACGAGCTGGCGGTTTGTGGAAAGGGAATTCGAATTCCCCGTGCCTGCTAACCCGTGGTTTACTTTATTCCCGGAATCCATATCCGTTAATGATCTTGATGTGGATGTCATGTCCAACGACTTTGTTGCCATTAAGATTGGGGATGTGAACAATAGTGCCACAACGACACTGTTTACCGGCATCGATGAGCGGAGTTTCCGTGGTGATTTCCGTTTGGAAGTCGAGGAGCAACAATTGCAGCGGGGGACGCAAATACGGGTTCCGGTCCGGGCACCACAGGACGAGCCGGTTTATGGTTATCAGTTCTCCCTGAACTTCGATACTGACTTGTTAGAATTCGCGGATGTAGAATACGGCCTTGCAAAGGAAAACAGCTTAGGGCTTTACGGTGCCGGCGAAGGTTTGATTACAGCCAGTTGGTACGATGAAGAGCTAATGGCAGATGGCGGAACAAACGGCGGGCCTGTGTTATTTACCCTGGTCTTTGATGTGGTTGGCAACGAAGATGCCCTTAGTAAGGCTCTGGATGTAAACTCCAGCGTTACGCTTGCAGAAGCCTACAGCCGGGACGGGCGACTACTGGATGTAAGTTTGAACTTCACACCGGGTGTGAACGGTAAAGCGCCATTCCACCTGTACCAGAACCGTCCCAACCCATTCCGGCAGGGAACAATCATCGGATTTGATTTACCGGAAGCAGGAAACGCAGAACTGCATATCTTCGACCTGAACGGACGCTTGCTAAAAACCTTCAATGGAGATTATGCCTCTGGCTACAATGAAATCCGGGTGGAACGGGATGAACTCCCCGCAGCCGGTGTGTTCTATTATCGATTACAGATGAATGGTCAGATCGCGACCAGAAAGATGATTATTCAGGACTAAAACTGGAACAGAAGGCCTGCCGGTACATCAGATAAAGTGCTGGCAGGCCTCTTTTTACTCTGGGTATTACAGGTATGGCTTGAGATAAAGTCAGCATCTGTTGAATATTTAAGATGATTTTAGCATTTTTGTCATATCAGAAAATGATTGAATCATTTCTGTTTCCTCATAAGAAGCGTGCAAGGCTAAATCAATAGGTGCTCATTGCCCTATTCTCCTGACCAGTAAACAACAGCCTCAAAGCCTTAAAAGTATTAGCGGTATCTTATTCCACCCTTCAATGATACGGCTTTTACCCAGGCAATAAGTACACACTTTGGACAAATTCAGACACTAAAGATTGGCGATCCGAAGGCAGCCTGTTAGCTGCCGGGAAGGTCTTAGGAATGGTAGTGCCTGTCAAAAGGCTGCTTCCTTTTCTGGCAAATCGGAAAAGAATTTGTCATATATGTTTTAATTTGCTAAACTAGTATTGCAGGTGATTGTAAGACCTATATATTTACAATCGAACTGATGATTCGCAGCTCATGAAATTATGAAGACGTCCGGCACCACGGTTTTTAGCGTGTTTTGTTACGCATTGGGGTTAGCTATGCTCCTCTGCGTAACGGCTTGGTCTGTCCCCACCCATGGAGTACCGTCAAAATCAGCTTCACCAAGTGAAGCGTTCCGGCTTGAGGCTGCTTTAGATGAGTGTGAATCCGACACTACCGCTCCGGTCATTATTTATCCGGCCGCCGGGTTGCAAGCTGCCATCGCAGGCTGTGATGCAGGACAACCGGCAGTTTTTTTCTTTTCGGTTACGGTAGCAGATGACTGTGATCCCGATCCGGGATACGATATAATCATCTCATCCGGTGATGCTGCCAACCTTTCTTTCAGTAACCCCTACGATAATCACTTTTTACTTACTGCTCTGCCAGGCAGCTACGAAATAACGATAGCAGCCTCTGATAATACCGGGAATACCCGAGAGGAGGTTTTTACCATAGAAGTAGGGCAGGAGCCGGTGCCCGGAACGAACTACGGCTGCAATGACACTATTATTGTAACGCTCGACGATGCGTGCCAGCGGTTAATTACCCCGGATATGATTATGGAGGGCGCCATTGGCTGCCTGCCTTCAGCCTACTTCGATATTCAGGTAGTGGATGATCTGCCTGGTAATGGCCCGGTCGTGGATCAGGTAGGGGTCTACCCGGTCGAGCTTAATCCTCAGCAGGTAGATTCCTTTTCAGGATTTGTGCAATCTGCACACCCCAGCCTCTGGCGGCTATCCAACCGGGGGGCAGCGGGCACGACTTTTTTAGCCGATACCCTTTCCCAGCTTACGGGAGCTTCAGGCGGCTGGTCAGCGGCAGTTTTGCCGATCGACTTCGATGGGGTGCTTCATTTTGACTGGGCGACCTCCTTCGGACTGCCAGATGCCGCCACTTTTTCAATTCAGGTGCTAAATGCCGATGGCTCAGTAAGCGCTGAAGCGGTCTACTCCTCCTCTGAATCGGGCACCTTTAGTAGCCCGGTAGTGCGGGGTCAATTGCTTGCACTGCACCTGGTTTCAGCAGGAGTAGCCGATCCGGCTTCGGAATTTCGGGCATCTGTAACCAATTGGAAAGTGGTAATGAATGAAGCAGACCTAAGTGACGCTTTTCCTTGCTGGGGAACGATCATTGCACGCGATCAAAGCCCGCCTTCTGTAATTTGTCCTCCTGATACGGATGCCGCAACCATTTTCCAAAATGCTCAATTGTTGGATGGTGCCGTGACGAATCAGGGGGGAGCCATAAATACTGGTATCCATTCCTGTCTTTCCGGAGACTTACCATCAAACGGGGAGCGTTTTTATGACGTCATTACTTTTGAAGTGGATCAGCCCGGTATTTTTACCTTCTTCCTGAATACCGAGTTTTCAGAGGGGGGAGGGCACATGGCTCTGTTTCAGGGCGGATTTAGTTCACTTAGCCCATGCAGCAGTATTTTAGCACAGCATGATTTTCCTGCTTCGCCCAACCCCTTTAATGGCAGCAACAACCCCTATGTCAGGTTGGCACTGCCGTTGGAGGCCAATCAGGTTTACTACCTTTTGACCTTGACTGATGAGCCCGGGGCTACCGGAAGCTATACTTACACCGTTTTGCCTGATGGTGACGGGCACTTAATCGGTGCAACAGACGTGGTATTGCCCTTCAGGCAGACGCTTTTCTGCGAGGATTTATCCTTTATTCAGGAAACAGACAGTCTGCAATGGACGGGCGTGCCCGAAATAACAGATAATTGTGGCAGTGTTCATCTGACCTACGAGGACAGTCTGGAGCAATCAGGCGACTGTGGCGCACTTCGGATTTTCCGAACTTTCACTGTGTTGGATGATTCTGGCAACACGAATGAGTGTACCCAACAAATTGATTTGCGCCGCCCCGGAGTGGATGATATATCTCTGCCACCATTAACCTTTCCTATTGATTGTAACTGGGACTATCCGGTAGACGGCCAGGGCAATCCCTCCCCCGGCCTTACCGGGTACCCTTTCCTGCTGACCGTTCAGGGAGCACGCGACCTGGATCAGGTATACTGCAACCTGGGCGCAAGCTATACCGATGGGCCTGCTTTTGCAGTTTGTGAGTCCTCTTTCCAGTTTATGCGTACCTGGGATGTAATCGATTGGTGTAACCCGGGTGGCTCCTTTACTTTTGGGCAGATTATCAAAGTGGGGGATTTTACAGCCCCTCTGGTAAGCTGCCCGGCTCAGGATACAGATGGCGATGGAGTAGATGAGCCGTTGATATTCCCAACTCAGCCCTTTGAATGCACAGGCGCATTTTCGGTGCCTTTGCCGGAAGTGACGGATAATTGTTCCAGTTGGGAGGTTTTTACACAGATTGTAACTTACCGCGATAGCATACTGCTCAACGGAGCAGGTGTTGCCGTAGACACCATTCAGGTGGAAGAGGTTCTGGCATCTATTCCTGATGACGCGCCTAACCGCTTCGTCTCCGGAATCCCGGCCGGATGTCATGCCTTCCGCTATCTTGTGACAGATGCCTGTGATAACCAAACGGAGATATATTGTACGTTTTGTGTGGAAGACCGAACTGAACCCGTGGCCAGCTGTAATGAGCAGCTGAATACCTCGCTCAATCATGACGGCTTTTCCCGGTTGTTCGCATCAAGTGTAGATGAAGGCAGCTGGGACAACTGTACGATCGATCGGATGGAGGTACGACGGATAATTACAAATGGTGGCGGTTGTTTGCCCGTTGATTCGGTAAGTTATTCCGACTGGGGGCCTCACGTGGATTTTACCTGTTGCGATATTGACTCACTGGTGGTTATTGAGCTGATGGTCGTTGATACGGCCGGCCATTTTAATACCTGCTGGGCTGAAGTACTGGTGGAAGACTATGTCCGTCCAAATTGCAGCCCGCCAACCAACCGGGTTATCGCGTGTGATAGCTTGCCTATTGGTTTTCAGCCCGATAGCCTTGCTTCGCTTCAGGCGCTATTTGGCCAGCCTTCCATAACTGATAATTGTTCGGCTACCTGGGAGGAGTTGGAAGCTGAGCCTCTGATAGACGAATGTGGTGTTGGGACTATTGTCCGGCGTTTCAGGGCTGTTGATGCCACAGGGAATATTTCAGTTACAGCTTGTGAGCAGCTTATCACCGTTGAAGCCAACCATAATTACGCGATTAAATTTCCCGGAGACGGTATGTCGAATTGCGGGACGCTTAATCCGGATACGATCGAAATCTTTGATATGGCCTGTGATCTGCTGGCCGTTAGTGTGGCAGATACCATCTTTCCGGCATCAGGAGACGAGTGCTACAAGCTCTTCAGGACCTACAAGGTTATCAACTGGTGTGAGTACGATGGGGAAAGCCCTCCGGTATTGATCGGCCGTGACGAAGACTGCGATGAAATGCCCGGGGATGAAGAGGTATGGGTGTTGCGTCGTCCGGAGCGTGCTTTTGTGGACCGCGATGACCAACAGGGCAATATGGTTCCGGGAGCCGGGACAAAAGGTACGGTCTGTGACGGTCAGTCCAACCCTGAAGGCTTCTGGCGAACAGTTGTATCTAATGGTTACTGGCAATATCAACAGCACGTAAAGGTCTTTGATGACGTGGCGCCTGAGATTTTATTTGTTCCACCTTTAGATGTATGCAGTACCAATAACGAAACCTGCCGGGCTTCAGCTGAATACCTTTTTAGCGTGCTGGACAATTGCACGCCAAATGACCTGACCATTGAGGTTTATTACGACGAATACTCCGATGGGACCATTGACTCGGTTTTCACGGATATCTTTGGCACTTATCCTAAGTGGAAGCTCAATGGCGACTGGCCTATTGGAGACCATGAATTTGAAATCAGGGTGGAGGATGGCTGCGGCAATGAGGCTGCGGCTACTATGCCATTTCGTATAGTGGACTGCCTGGCTCCGGTTCCTACCTGTTTGAATGGGATATCAACCCCGCTGATGCCGGTTCCGCCGCAGACAGATGTGGATGGTGATGGGGACTTCGACAGGGGAGCGACGACAATATTTGCTTTGGACCTGATTGTTTCTCCGTACACTGATTGCAGCGATCCGGTTACATATAGTATCAACAGGATAGGGGAGCAGCCCGACCGGGATCAAACTTCCGTTATTCTGACCTGCGATGATCTTGGTGTGGCGTTGATTGAGGTCTACGCCTGGGATAGTGCCGATAACCCATATCAGGTGCAGCCTGATGGTAGTACAGGCGGGCCCAACTATGACCACTGCGAGACGTTTGTGGTCCTTACAAATAATATAGCGGATTGTAATACGCCCCTGCCTGCTATTGCCGGTGCCATAGAGCGGGAAGATGAATCTCCGGTTTCTGGTGTTGATGCGGATCTTAGTGGTTTTATTAGCCAGTCTGCAACCAGCGACAGTACGGGAGGCTACAGGCTTGAAGGGCTGGAGCCAGACTATGATTATACGGTGACGCCTTTTCTGGATGGAGACGATCAGAACGGACTTACTACTTACGACGTTGTTTTGATTAGCCGGCATATTCTGGGGATTGACCATCTGGATTCCCCTTACCAGTTGATCGCTGCCGATGTAAATAATTCAGGCTCTGTGAGTACGCTTGACATGATTTTACTTCGTCAGCTCATCCTTAGTATTCTGGTAGACATACCGAACGGGCCCAGTTGGCGGTTCATCCCTAAAAGCCACCAGTTTGAAGACCCCTTGAACCCGTGGTTTGAGCCGGTACCCTACTCCATGACTTATAACGATCTGGTTGCCTCTCATTTTGATGAGGATTACGTGGCTGTCAAAGTGGGTGATATCGACCTTAGTGCAGTTACGCACAACCTCCAGCCTACCGAAACCAGAAGCCACTACAACGGTCCCCCTGCAACACTTTACCTCGAAGATAACCTTTTGCCCGCCGGTGCTACAGCTAAAGTGCCGCTAAGGAGTGACTGGTCGGGGCTTACCGGTCTTCAGGCTATGCTCCGGTTAGATGAGAAGGCCCTAATGCTGGAAGGTGTGGATCCGGGAGCCTTGCCTGAGCAGTTTTTTCACTATACATCTGAGGGCCTGGCAATAAGCTGGAATGGCAATACACCGCCTTCCAATGACGTGCCGTTGTTATATTTAAATATACGGGCAAGGCGACCTGTTAAGCTATCAGATGCCGTAGATATTGACGCTCAGCGCATGCCAGCAGAATGCTACACGCCTTCCCTGCTCAAAGGCCCTGTGAACCTTAGTTTCTCTTCAGTTGATCCAGTTGACTACTCGTTGCGGGTTTTTCCCAATCCGGTAAGACATCAGGCTACTGTACAATTCTACGCTTCGACGACCGATCCTGCTCAGATGTCCATTCTGGATCAACAGGGGCGGATCATTTGGCAGGGATGGCAAGTGCCTTCATCCACAGGGTGGCAGGAGTGGTTGATTACAGAACAGGTTTTGCCCTCCGGGGGGCTCTTCTTTGTCCGGGTGAATAGCAGTGGGCAAGTATATTCAAAGCGCCTTTTAAAAGCAGATTAGAGCTTTGCTATCGCTGCAGATAGTTGAATAGCCCCGCATGTGAAAACAGTACGCGGGGCTGTTTTTGTTTGAGTATCCCTGCAAATCCAATCAGCCCGGCTTTCGTCTCACTTTTGGCATTATTTATAATTCATCTAAAAAAAGGTGTCCGATTTCAACCAACTCTGCGAAAGAACGTTATATTTGCATCTGTAATAGTTTTACTATTGTGTAGTGCAGTTAAACTTGTTTAAAAAATCGTAGCCCTATGTCACAGATTGAGTTTACCGAGTCATTTTGCCAGTTTCGCCCTATGCTTTCCTCTTTTGCTTTCCATCTCACCAAGAACGAGGAGGAAGCACAGGACTTATTACAGGACACCGCATATAAAGCATTTAAGTACAGGAGCATGTATAAGCCTCATACCAACCTCCGGGCGTGGCTAATGACCATTATGCGGAATACTTTTATCAACAACTATCGCCAAAAGAAGCGCCGTCAAACGCTGAATGACAAAACCCCCAACAACTACTTCCTGAACAGCGGAAGCCGCACCGTGCTCAACGATGGAGAATCATCGGTAACGATGAACGAGCTTTCCCGTCTGGTAGAAGGGCTGGAGGATTGGCTGAAAGTGCCCTTCCTTATGCACTACCAGGGATTCAAATACGAAGAAATCGCTCAGGAGATTGATATTCCCCTCGGTACGGTTAAAAGCCGAATATTCTTTGCACGTAAAAAGCTTCAGGAAGGCCTGAAAGGTATGTATCAGTCTCAAAACCTGAATGAATTGCTGAACTAAACTGGCTGTGGCCACGTCAATACTGTACAATCACTTATCAACCGGGAATAACAAATGGCTTTGCTATCTATTGAGTTAAAGATCAACGAGAAGCTTTACAAGAATGACCCACAGCGTACAGACCTGGGGCGTAAAATCCTGCAATATAGTGTCGTAATGATCGATGAGCTTGGGCTGGAGCGCTTCAACTTTAAAAAACTGGCACAGCGGATAGGGTCCACAGAGGCATCTATCTATCGCTACTTTGAAAACAAGTACCTATTGCTCATCTATCTTGTTAACTGGTACTGGGAATGGATGCGCTTCCGGATTGATCTGAAAACGATGGAAATTGATGACCCTGTCAGAAAGTTGCGGACAGTAGTGAGCTGTGTTGTTGATACCGCTAAGCGCAATACAACAGTCGCTTTCATTGACGAAGATATTCTACACAAAATTGTTGTTGCTGAAGGTACCAAAGCTTACCATAATAAAGCTGTGGATGCACAGAATCAGGATGGTTTTTTCTCCTCCTATCAGGATTTATCCAAAAAGATAGCAGGGATAATCCTTGAGAACAATCCTGATTTTCCATATCCCCGGGCTATGGCTTCCAATATCCTGGAAATGACCAATAACCATATCTACTTTGCGGAGCATTTGCCCAGCCTTACCGAAGTCAGAGCCAATGGCGATGTACTGGCACAGGTCGAGGAACTGATGCTGTATTACATCTGGAAACTTATTTTCCCCCCAGCCGTTCAGAAGATGGACGAAGCTGGTCAACCGCTGGTCAACGGTGAGGTCTTGACTCCTGAGCGCTGGAGCGTCGATGTCGCCTCCAATGGGTTGCAACATTAGTGAAAATAGTGCATTTTAATAAAGGACACAGACAGGATAAGCACCTGTTTGCTGTCAAAAAGTAATGTGCACAAGCTCTAACCACGCTACACATTCCTAAACCATCATGTATTGCTGCCTTTCGGCAGCCTAAAATAATATTAGAATGGCTGATTATGGTTCTTCGAAGCCTCTGCAGCGGTTTTTCCGTTTGCTGGAACTTGACAAGAAAGACATTTACTATATTTATGTCTACGCGATCTTTGCCGGGTTGATCACACTTAGTCTGCCCCTTGGTATACAGGCAATCATTGGGTTAATCGCTGGCGGCGCCCTTTCTGCCTCCCTGGTCATTTTGGTAGCGGTGGTTACCTTAGCCACTGCTCTTTCCGGTATCCTCAAGGTCATGCAGCTCACTGTGACGGAGACCATACAGCGTCGGATTTTTGCCCGTTCAGCTTTCGACTTTGCTTATCGTATTCCACGAATCAAACTGGATGAAGTGGTTCGATTCTATCCGCCCGAACTGGTAAACCGGTTTTTTGATACGCTTTCAGTACAGAAAGGAGTGCCCAAAATACTGATGGACTTCTCGACAGCAGTCCTGCAGATTCTCTTCGGCCTTATCCTCATTTCTTTTTACCATCCTTTCTTTGTTTTCTTTGGATTGGCGCTGATCGTTATTCTGATGGCCATCATGCGGATAACAGGCCCCGGAGGGCTCAAAACCAGCCTGAAAGAGTCCAAATACAAATACGAAGTGGCCTACTGGCTGGAGGAAATCGCTCGTGCCATGAATACTTTTAAACTGGCAGGCGGTAACTCCTTCTCTCTTAACAAGACTGATGGCCTGGTTTGCGATTATCTGGATGCCCGGAAAAAGCACTTTAAAATTCTGGTCTTCCAGTATGGGAATATCGTAGCCTTTAAGACAATGATTACTGCCGGGCTCCTGTTTTTAGGTGCCTATCTGGTCATCGATAATCAGATCAATATTGGTCAGTTCGTTGCTGCAGAGATTGTTGTCATCCTGGTGATGAATTCGGTAGAGAAGCTTATCCTGAGCATGGAGACTATTTACGATGTACTCACCGGGCTTGAAAAGCTAGGAGCCGTGACAGACTTGCCTATTGAAGATGAAGAAGGCCGCCTTTTTGAGCAAATTGATACCGGTAAAGGTATAGAGCTCAACCTGGAGAAGCTGACTTTTAAATTCCGGGATTCCCAGAAGAATACGCTGGATAACCTGAACTTAAAGATAAAAGCCAACGAGCGCATTTGTATCGCTGGCTACAATGGTTCCGGCAAGTCGACCCTGCTTCAGATCATGGCAGGCTTATATACCGATTTTAAAGGTAGTATTTCCTACAATGGCTTCCCCGTGCGCAACCTCAACATACACAGCCTTCGGCAACAGATTGGCGACTATTCCGCTCAGGAAGATATTTTCAGAGGCACCATCCTGGAAAATATCACCTTCAGTTGCCCCGATGTGCCTTTGAAGCGGGTAGTGGAGGTCGCGAATCAGATCGGGTTAAGTACCTACATTGACAAACTTCCGAAAGGTTACGAAACAATGCTTCTGCCTGAGGGCAGCAACGTCACCCAAAGTATACGTACCCGGATTATTCTGGCGCGTTGTATCATCACAAGCCCACGTATGCTTGCCGTGGAAGGCTTTTTCTATGGAATAGAGCAGGGGGACCGCGAAATGATTTCTGACTACCTCACTTCCGAAAATCACGACTGGACTATGGTTACCGTAACGGATGATCCGGTTCTGGCTTCCCGTTGCGACCGTGTCATTGTGATGAAGGAGGGGCAGATCGTACAGTCCGGAACCTTCGAAGAGATTGAGAACGGGCCTCATTACCACAATATTTTCACAAGGACTGATGCAGCACGCATCCACGGCAATGGAGTCGGAAAATCGCATCAATCTGTAGAATCTACTAATGCCTAATCGATATGTTGAATATATCTGACAATACCCTGAATCAGGAGGTTGAATTCAGCCGGTTCAATTCCTTTAAGCGTACCGTTCTGTCTAATGCCAACCGGATGTTTACCCGTTGGCTGCTGTTTACGCTATTGCTGGTACTGATCTTTCTATTTCTGCCCTGGACGCAGAATGTTCAGTCCAAAGGAAAAGTGACTACACTACAGCCCGGGCAGCGCCCGCAGACGATTCAGTCCACCATTGCGGGCAGAATAGAGAAGTGGTACGTCCGGGAGGGAGATTTGGTAAGGCAAGGTGATACAATCGTATTCCTTTCGGAGATCAAGTCCGAATACTTCGACCCCGATCTGGTGCCCCGCACCAATCAGCAAGTGAAGGCAAAGGAAGGGGCTATTGATTCCTATAGCGACAAGGTGGTGGCCCTGGAGCAGCAAATTGCGGCAATGCGTTCCGAGTTGACCTTCAAACAGCAGCAGCTGACAAATAAGATCAGCCAAATGGAGTTTAAGCTCAATTCCAGTCAGGCCGATTATGCCGAAGCTGTTGTCCAGGACTCAATCGCCCGGCGTCAGTACGCCCGGTCTCAGGAATTGTTTGATAAAGGCATTGATTCCCGTACCAAGCTGGAGGACAAGCAGTCGAAAGTACAGCAGACAGCCGCTAAGTTGGTTTCTGCGCAGAATAAAGTGCAGGAAGCTCGCAATGAGTTGGAGAATGCCAAACTCGCCCTCAATACAGTACAATACGAGTATAATCAGAAAATTGCTAAGGCCGAATCCGATAAATTTAGCACTCTCTCTGCGCTGTACGATGCGGAGGGTAGCGTCAATAAGTTGCGGATTCAGGCTTCAAACTATAGTGCCCGTAATCAGTTTTACTATATTCTTGCCCCTCAGGATTGCTACATCACCAAAGCTATTACCCCCGGTATTGGTGAAACGGTGAAGGAAGGGGGCAATATCGTTACCATCATGCCAGCCGACTACGAACTGGCTGTGGAGCTCTTTATCAAGCCTATGGACCTGCCGCTTATCGAGCTCGGACAGGAAGTCCGCTTCATTTTTGACGGCTGGCCAGCGTTCATTTTTTCCGGCTGGCCCGGGCAGTCCTTCGGGACCTACTCCGGCAGTGTGGTCGCTATTGATAATATGATTAGCAAAAACGGCGAGTACCGTATTCTTGTGGGAGCAGACCCCGGCGGCAAGCCCTGGCCGGAAGCCCTGCGCGTAGGCTCAGGGGCTCAGGGGATTGCACTACTCAATAACGTGCCGCTCTGGTACGAAATCTGGCGCCAACTGAATGGGTTCCCACCAGATTATTACGATGGCGAGGATGGTGACATGGAAGATGGAGAGGGTGTCAAAATGAAAGCTCCTGCAAAATCAATAAAATAAAAAATGAGATTGAGATTCATCCCGACGCTTTTATTACTGATGCTATTTGGCGTGGCAGCCGGAGCGCAACCGGCTGACAGTGCGCAGGTGCTCACCGCTGATCAGTACTTGTCCTGGGTAGCCAGTTACCATCCGGTGGCGCGGCAGGGGCGTTTGCTGAATGTGCAGGCAGAAGCCCTTGAGCGGCTGGCCCGGGGCGGGTTCGACCCCAAGCTCTACGGCGACTGGGACCAGAAAAACTTTAAGGAAAATGAATATTTCGCCTTTGGGGAGGCTGGTGTGAAAATACCGACCTGGTATGGCATTGAGCTGAAAGGCGCCTATGCTGTCGCAGATGTGGATGCCCTCTATCAAAACGCAGAACGTACCGTTCCTGATATTGGCCAGGCAGTATTAGGCATCAAAGTGCCCCTCGGCCGTAACCTGATCATCGATGACCGCCGGGCTGCCCTGGAACAAGCCAAAATCATGGCCGACGCTAACCGGGCAGAGCAGCAGGGTATGGTCAACGATTTACTGCTCGAGGCAGCAAAGGCTTACTGGGAGTGGAGCGTGGCCTTCAATCAGCTGATCGTTTTTGACCGGGCACTGGTCATTACGATAGAAAGGTTTGAAGGGATAAGAGAGAGTTTCTTCGCAGGTGATTTGCCCGCGATTGATACACTGGAAACGATGATTCAGGTACAGAATCGTGAGTTTGACTACAACAATGCCCTGATTGAATACCGGAACGCGACCCTCAAACTCTCGAATTTCCTTTGGACAGAGGCCGGAGAGCCACTGGAAGTAACCGATGAGCTTCGCCCGTTGCTGCTGGAAGAGCTTGAGCCCGATCCTGTCCCCAATACCCGGCAGCAGTTGTGGCAGGATGCGCAGCAGATACATCCTGACCTGCTGAAGTACCGTTTCAAACTGCAGCAATACGACGTAGACCGCCGGCTCGCGCTGGAGCAACTAAAGCCCCGGCTTGACCTGGAGTACAACTTCCTTGGTGAGGGCACTAACTTCCTGCCCGGCAGTACCACAGATAATGGCATTTCCCAGCTGGTTGGGCAAAACTATAAATGGGGTGTACGGTTTGATTTCCCGGTTTTTCTGCGCAAAGAACGGGGGAAATTACAACTCACCCGCATCAAAATACAAGATGCGGAGTACACCCTGCAGCGCAAACAACTGGAGGTGGAGAACAAGATCAACAACTACTACAATCAGCAGGACAACTTCATCGCTCAGATTGAGCTCTACGAAGGTGCTGTTCAAAACTACAATACCCTACTCGAAGCCGAATACATCAAGTTTGACCTGGGAGAAAGCTCCATCTTCCTGGTGAATTCCCGTGAGCAGAAGCTCATAGAAGCGCAGTTGAAGCTTATTGAGCTGCGGGGCAAGTTCTTCAAGTCCCGTCAGAAACTCGAATGGGCAGCTGGCCGGTTGGGGCTGTTGGCCAATTAGGATAGTCTGACCGTCTTTCCCTTAAAAAAGCCCGGGCTGTCTCTGCAATAGGGCTGCCCGGGCTTTTCTTTTCCCGCTTTCATGGGCCTCAATTTTCATATGGTTTCGTACATTTCAAAAGAAAAGCTTTACTTTGGCAATAAGCAAAGGAAGCATTTCCTTTTGTACTAACGAATCACCAATTTCAACACTATGCGTTTTTTGGCCTTTCTGGTTTTTCTTGGCTTTCTGGCCTTTGCCCTGCTGGCACGCTGGTACTTTATCTGTGAGCTTCGGCAACAGTGCGGCCCCGGAGAGCTGGTGGATGCCCGCCTGCAGACCCTTCAGCTCACGGAAGGCGATAGCGTTTTGCTAAGGGGGTATGACCAATTTGCCTTCGACTCTGCCGCTTTGCAGCCTCGCCTAAACGACAATAACCAGTTTTTTCTGGATACACTGGCGGCTATGCTCAAAGAGCGTTCGGATCGTAATGTGACCCTCACTGCCCTTTATCGCGAAAGCGAAAACGCTGTAGCCCCCGGTTTCTTTGAAAACCTGGGCCTGGCACGCGCCGATCAAATCCGTAAGCTGATGATGCGCCGGGGCATTGACCAAAACCGCTTCACCCTCGACTACGGGATTAGCGAAGACCGTCAACTGCGTGAACCCATCATGTTTGATCTTTATGACCCCTCGGCTGTGGAAGGAGGCTTTGAGAAAGTGCTGTTTACTTTTAAGAATATGACCTTCTCAGATGCCAACTTTGAATACAATTCAGCCGTTTTCAAGCCGGGCCCGTCTCTGCAGCTGTATGCAGATTCGGTAAAAACCTACCTTGACCTCAACCCGGAGGCCAGCATGGCCATCATCGGCCATACCGATAGTATCGGCTCCGATGCCTACAACCTCGAATTGGGGATGCGCCGGGCAGAAAATGCCCGTTTTTACTTTCAGGATTCTTTGGGCGTGACGGCCAGCATTCAGATCGATTCCGAAGGAGAGAGCCGCCCTGTAGCCCCCAACTCTATGCCCGGCGGTGCCGATAACCCGGAAGGCCGGCAAAAGAACCGGCGGGTCAATTTTGTCTTAAGTACTGCGGCGGACTCCACTGCTGTACAGTAAGGCAACTGAATTAATAACCTTGGGCATCAGCCCGTATCAATACCAATGAACCATGGATCTGAGCAATTTATTTAGTCAGTTTACCGCCCGCGAAAGCATCTTTATCCTCATTGTCATGTTAACCGCTTTTTTGTTCGGGCTGTTGGTAGGCTACCTGTTACGGAACCGCCGGGTACGCGAGCTGCGGCGCGAGCTGAACGATAAAAAAAAAGAACTAGCTGATGCGCAGGCAGAAATAGAGTCTCTGCGCGAACAGTTAGCTCTAAAGGATGCCGACCTTAAGAAACTGGGCTTTTCTCTTCAGGAAGCTGAAGCCGGGCAGTATCGTGTGGAAGAAGAGAAGGAACAATTGAATAAAGAAATCTTCATGCTCAAGCGGCAGCTTGAAGAAGGAGGGCATAGCGGAGATTCCTATCAGCAGATCATTGACGATCTCAATGATGAGGTCGCTGCACTGCGTGCTAAAAACCAGGAGTTGACCAATGCTTTAGAGGCAGGCAGCGGCCATGAGGAAAAGGGGGCCTTTGTAGTACCTGTGAGCACTGACCGGTTGGATGTCCTGGAGCGAAAAATGGATGATCTTTCCCACGACAATGCCAAACTCCGGTCCGAACTCCAGGCCCTGAGTGGAGATGCTGTGTCCCGTGGAATCACCCCTCAGGATACTCCCACCTACCCCGAAGTACACCCTATGCCTGGCCTGCCTGACGCCTCAGTGGTTGAAGAAGAGCCGGAGCTGCGGTTTACCGCTCAAAAGCCCTACATGGACAAAATCCGTGAGCAAGTTGCTGAACGGGACGACCTGACGCGCATTGAAGGCCTCGGAAGCTTTCTGGAGAAACAGCTCAACGACATTGGCGTCTATACTTACGAGGAGATTAGCAGCTGGGACTCAGAACGGACCCAACAGGTGACGGCAGCTATCGGCTACTTTGAAGGGCGAATCGAAAAAGACAAATGGGTGGAGCAAGCTGCTCAACTTGCGCTTCAAAAACAGGAAAACCCGGAGGCGTTCAAACCTAAAATCGCTCCCTTTTCGGAAGACCCTTCCGACCTGACCATTGTTGAAGGTATCGGGCCAATGGTGGCGGATGCGCTCAGGACCGCAGGTATTACCAACTGGGGGGAACTTGCTGCTGCTGATACAGGGCGCCTTCGTGAAATTCTCGAGGCTTCCGGACCAAACTATAATATGCATGATCCGGCTTCCTGGCCTGCTCAGGCCCGCCTTGCTGCCGAGGGGGAATGGGGAATGCTCGATGAGTATCAGAAGGAAATGAGGGAGGGGTAGGTTATCGAACATGCGGTTTAAGTCGCTGTTTTACAGTTGAATAAGAAATTAAAAATACTGTAAAATATGCGAGTCTTAAGTTTGCTTCTGTTTTCTGTTTGTTTAACATTTTCTGCTTTAGGGCAGGAGCGGGATACTGCCTACAGTGAATATGACGTGCGGCCCTATCCTGCAACTAACGTTCCGGTCAGCCCGGAGGCAGCTTCATTCATCGCGCTGTTTAAGGAAAGTAATGTCGGCAATCTAAGAGTCTATGCTCATTATGATGAAGAACTGCCATACGGTTACCCATTCAAAGGGGAGGAAATCCCGGAATCGTATTATGAGATGTTTACCGGTACCTACCGCGATTTGCTGGAGGATGATAAGTCCTACGCTTACAGCATTTACAGTATCAAAGGGAATACCGGGGAGCACTACCTGATTCGCACCCCTTCTGACAAGGGGCCTAACACCATCGTTATGTTTGACCTGAATGGTGAAGTGATGGAGCCGGTACAGGTCTTAGCTTATGCTTATTGCAAAGGTGATTTTTGTTATCAGCAGGATAGCTTTATTACTGACTTGGATGGTGATACCGATCTTGACATTCTGACCAAATTCCGTCGGCTGGACGCAGATGGCGAAGAAACGCTGGTCAAAAATGATATCGTTTACCTGCAGGAGGATGATGGTTCCTTCGAAATGGTACTGGATAATGACTTGCGCATAGATGAAGGTGCATACAATATGAAAGCAATAGAATTTGAGGAATAGCCCAAATTGGCACTAAAAGGAATGCCCCGCCTGAAACAAAAAGCTTCGGGCGGGGCATTTTCTATTTCAGCAGGTCAAGTACTGCCGCAGTCATCGCCACAACACCTGTCGTAATTGTCGGTTCAGGATCAGGAGCAAAGCCAGAGTTGTGCAGGGACGGCAACTGCAGCTCCCCCCGTTCAGCGGCCGCCATTTGCTCCTTAGCTACGGCGCCCAGCCAAAACATGAAAATAGGGACTTTTTCTTCAGTGCGGCCGTAGCGGCCGAAGTCTTCACCTCCCATCACCGGGTCTACGTCCAGGGTGCGGTCTTTGCCCAACGCTTCCGTAAATACTTGCTGTACGCGCTG